>JAPLUI010000327.1 GCA_026397725.1 Verrucomicrobiota bacterium
CATGTCGCCTTCGATTTCTGGAATCAAGCGCTGCTAGGCGTGGTGTCCGATCGGATCTCGGTTGAGGTAGAAGGCCACGATACCCGGGTGCTGCTGGTTCATCGCTTGTTGGATCGCCCGCAGTTGATCGGGACCTCACGGCACATCACCGGCGCCTACTCGATCCAAGACCTCTCCTGGGATGCGGCGGGCAATACCCTGCAAGGGCATTCCGAGGTCGTGCCAGGGGCGGACTACACGCTTTTCATCCACCTCCCGCCAGGCATGCCGGCGACATTGACGCCAACGGCCTCAGCCGGCGGCAACCCGATTCCGTTCCGGCAGGAAAGGGCCGGGAACCTCTTGTCGGTGAGTTTCAAGAGCCCGCAGTCGCCGGTTGCCTGGCATGTCGAATTCTAACAGAACAACCGCATGAACAACCTCATTCTCCACCCCCTTCTCGCCATCAGTATGACATTGCTGGCAGTGGTTCGCTGGTCTTCTGGCACGGCATCAACAACTACCCGGTCTGGTATTCGGAAAACGGCATCGGCCTGATGTATGAGGCGGTGGAAACCTCGGGGGCGCTCGGTTGCCATGAAGCGATGATGGACAGGCAGTGCCGTTACTCGCATGTCAGGGTCATCGAGAACAACGACGCGCGTGTGCGGATCCACTGGCGGCACGCGCTGGGCGATATCGAATACGGATTGGTCCACGTGGATCCGGCAACCGGATGGTGCGACTGGTGCGACGAGTATCTAACGGTCTACGTCACCAAACACCCCCCTGAACGAACGCACGGAGAACTCACTCAGGCAGATCTGGTTGTTAGGAATGACGACGGACCGGAGTGCCGGGGAGTTAGCTCCGCTGGCCCGCTCATGGAGCCGCCCGCCCGATATCTCGGTAGAGTCCGGCAGCGTGACCTCCGAAAGATACTCGCTCGGACAGCGCTGTTACGAGTTGGCCTGCAAGGTGCCGGTCAAGCAGCCGATCGAACTGGTGATCGCCGCCAGCAAGGAATCGCCGGTGGTGAACATTCCGCTCGTGTTGAAAAACTCCGGCGATTCGGAAGTGGCGTTGGAACTGGATGGAAAACCGGTGCCGCGCGGCAAGGACTTCCGTTACAGTCACGAGGGAACCCTGGACGGGGTGAACCTGCGCGCCTGGATCCGGCTCGAATCGATGAAACCCGTGCGCCTGAAGTTGATTCCGAAGTAACCAATGGAGAATACCGTCCATGGTTTGCTTGACGGCCGGGGCGACATGTACAAACTTGTCGTGATCCCATTTCCAAATCATGATCAATACGCCAGATCCCATGATTTCCTGGAGATCCATCATTGCCATGCACATTGTGCCCGTATGCCTGGCCCTTGTCGCCGGATTGTTTCTGACAGGCGTTGCTGATCTTCGGGCCCAGACCAGTTATCCGTTGGAGGTCGGGGGCTCCATGACTGCGTCAGCAGCCACGGCAGCAAGCACCTACAATGGCGGCTACACGTTCTATTCAGCGGCCTGGCCCCTGGTCGGCGATTATCCGCGGAACAACAACTTCCAAAGCGGACTCTACGGCACCTGGATGTTTCCGGTCAACGGACGTAGTGGTGATGATCCCTACACGGACATCGAAGGCGGGCTCGGGTGGTGGTATGGCAATAGTTTCAAGACAGCGACGCCGAAGTTCAACATGGGAGGCGTGGCGTGGGGAAACAATTCGTGGTGGTTGGCCAATACTCCCGGCAAGGGATCGACGAATGGCAACGGCAAGTATGGTGTGGCCCAGTTGAGTTCCTCGCTCCTCTTCCCGCCCGCGGGGCCCACTCTGAAGCAGAGCACATGCGGCGAGTAGTTCGGTTATGGCTATCTTGCCCTGCCTCTGACCAAACCGAAAACCACAACGGCGCGCGTGCCGGACTATTATCAAGGACCAGCCTATCCCGGCCACCGGTTTTTCCAACAGCCCTCACCCCGAAAGACGCTCTTCGCAATCCTGACAGACTACCCGGAACTCATCCGTATCTCAACCGGAGAGTGATCCTGATCTAACAGACAAATACCATGCGACATCCCGCATTCATCGTCCTTACCGCCGTGTTGCTGTGGATTGCGCCGGGCACCGCGTGGCTCCATGCCGCGCCGGCTGCCGCGGCCGGCGAAGCGTATTACACCGAAGCGCAGATCTACAGGTCGCGTCCGGAACCCGCCCGCGATACACCCTTCGGCTGCATCGGCGCGACGGGCCTGATGGCGCGGGTCTACCCGGGCGTGACCGTCAAGGTCGAGCAGATGATGCCCGGCTCGCCGGCCGCGGGGAAGTTCCGCAAGGGGGAGATCATCACGGGGATCAACGGGGTCGCGCTCAAGGGCCACAATCCCTTCGTCACGCTGGGCAACGCGCTCACCAAGGCCGAGGCCAGCGACGGCCGGATGGTCTTCGATGTTGCCTCCGCAGACGGCAAAGCGGAGCGGAAGGAAACCGTTTCCATCCCCGTGCTGGGCGCCAACGGCAAGGACGGCATGATCGCCGCCGCCATGCAGATCGCCACGGATGCCCGGGGCGATGTCACCATCTATCAGAAGGCCCGCCAGTATCTGGCCATGTCGATGCTCGACAGCTACCCGCTGCTCGTGATGGGGCATGGCGACGATGGCCGCGGCGATGGCATCTGGCGCGGCATCATCACGGCGTATTTGATGAAGGAAAAGCCCGCCCTCTACCGCCAGGCCATGGACCGGCTCACCTGGTGGCACGATCTGAGCCGCGAACCCGGCGGCAGCATCGGCATCGCGACGCTGGCCTGGGGCAACGGCAAGATCGGTTCCTCCGGTCCCGGCATGGGGTTGTCCTACACCGCGCCGTTGCAAACATTGCGCATCACCGGCGCGCCGCGCTCGAAACACTCGAAGGACTTCACGCTGCCCGCAAACCTGTGGGGCACGATGGCCGACAGATAACAAGACGCAAGCGCCCTGCGGCCAGATGGATCTCTGCATCGAGGGCCTGAAGAAGTCGGATCTGAAACAGCCATGACCTCGGGACTATGTTGAAAGGCTGGAGCGGCACGACAAGTATCCGGATGCGCCTTTGATTGATGATTGCACCGAAATCTCACTAACAATATAACATGCTCCTCAAAGTTTACGCCTTCCCTGCTTCATTCGTTCTCGCGATCGCGGCCTCCGCGACACTCAGTATGGCCGCCCCGGCCACCGATCTGCGCCTGCCCCATATCTTCGGCAGCGGCATGGTGCTTCAACAGGGCAAACCCGTCACCGTGTGGGGTTGGGCCAAGCCCGCGGCCCAGGTCACCATCCAATTCGCCGGACAAACGAAATCGGCCACCGCCACGGCAGACTCGAAATGGATGGTTCAACTCGACGCGATGAACGCCTCGTTGACACCGGGGAGCCTCGTGGTGCGGGCGGGTGATCAGAAGCTGACGCTGGATGATGTCCTGATAGGGGAAGTGTGGGTCTGCGGCGGCCAGAGCAATATGGAACTTCCGCTGAGAAGCACCGTGGATGCCGATATCGATCTGGTGGCTGCCGACGATCCGGCGATCCGCTTTATCCGCCTGCCCAAGGTCGCCCATATCGAACCGCAGGACGACTTCCCGGTGGAAAGCGCGACCAACCCTGTCGGCAACTGGCGCGCCGCCACCGCCAAACAGGTGGAGAACTGCACCGGCGTCGGCTACTATTTCGCCCGCCGCCTGCACCGCAACCTGAAAGTCCCCGTCGGGATCATCGACAACTCATGGGGTGGCACCCTCGCCCACAACTGGTGCGCGAAGAAATCCCTGGCCGGGATCCCGGAGATGCGGGAAGACATCGCGGCATTTGAAACCAAGATCAAGGAATGGAACGACGGCGGAGGCGAGGAAGGCGCGAAAAAACGCCTGGCCGCCGACCTGGCACAGTGGGAGAAGGACAACGCCGCGGCCACCGCCAAGGGCGGGCGCGCACCCGGCCGCCCGAATCCTAACAATTATACCAACCCCGCACTCGGCCACCAGCCCGGCGGCATGTTCAATGGCTCGCTCGCGCCGTTCACCGACATGACGATACGCGGCGTGCTTTTCTATCAGGGGGAAAACAATGCATTCGGCACCAGTTGGAAAACATATCCCCGCACGCTTCCCGCCGTCATCGCCGATTGGCGTGCCGCGTTTGACGATCCGAACCTGCCATTCGGCATCATCCAGATCGCCGGATGGAGCACCCGCAGGACGATGGATTACGACATGAACCACCACTGCAACGTCATCCGCGAAGTGCAGTTCGATGTCTGGCAAAGCACTCCGAACACCGGTCTTGTTGTCACTTTCGACGCCAACTCCGACGGCAACATCCACCCGGGTTGCAAGCTGCCTGTCGGTGAGCGCTCGGCCCGCTGGGCGTTGTCGCAGGTCCATGGTGCCAAGGCGGCCGGATCCAACGAGCCCTTGGAATGGCATGGCCCGGTTTACGAGGCCACCGAGTTCGTTGGCGGCCAAGCCATTGTCACCTTCAGGAAGGGAAGCGACCAAGGCCTGCGGCTCGACAAGGACACCGAGCTTGGATTCGTCGTGGCTGGAGAGGACAAGGTCTTTCACGCCGCGCATGCCCGCACTGCCCAGTCCAAGGACAAACGCATGCAGCTTATTGTCTGGAGTGAGAAGGTGCCTACCCCGGTCGCCGTCCGTTACGCCTCGTCCAACCTGCCGGTGGGCGGACTGATGAATGGCCGCGAGTTGCCCGCTTTCCCGTTCCGCTCCGACAATTGGCCGATCACACCGCATCAGTCGACCGGGTCCTACGTGCGGACGCAGGGAAACTGAATCAAAAAGACAGCGCGGGATGATGTCTCGTCACTGACGTCGATGTGCAAATATCGATCCGCCCCATCCCGTTGTGGGGAAGCAAAACCATTTCGAAATCCGCCATTTCCCGGTTGTTCGTCCGCGAAAAAACCACCGAATGCTCAAGTAATGAGTGGGGGCCATCGCAGGTGCGAAAATCTCATGAACTTTCCTGGGTCGATTCGCAAGACAACCGCCGCCCTCTGGTCAAGGGGCTTCTGTCTAATGAGGCATTGTATCTTGAAGCACGTTTGGAAAAGATCCTCGGAATAAAGAATCAAATCGTGGACGGCGCGTATCTCGGCTAATCATTTTTGCATGAAGACCCCGGAGATGTAATCCGCCACCGCGTTTTTCCGCTTTCCTTCTTTCCCTATCGACGCCATATTCACGCATGCTTCCCAAATTCCAGTATCTAATTTCGACTAGATATTTCGGAGTCGGCACACTAGCATAACCCCCGTGTCCGACCTCTCAGCCTCCCTCCAAACCTTCGTGATCTACGTCCAGACCCACCTCACGGGCGATGAAAAGGGCGAGTCCGCCGATTTCCTCGATCACCTCTTCCGCGCCCTCGGCCACGATGGCATCAAGGAGGCCGGAGCCACCCGCGAAACCCGCCTCGCCAAGAAAGGCGGAGCCATAGGGAAAAACTTCGCCGATCTGCTCTGGCCCGCACGCGTGCTCTTCGAAATGAAGTCCCGCGGCAAGAAACTGGAACGTCACTACGACCAGATTTTCGACTACTGGACGCACCTCGTCCCGCACCGGCCTCCCTTCGTCATCCTCTGCAACTTCGACGAATTCTGGATCTACGATTTCAACATCCAGCTCTTCGATCCGGTCGAGAAATTCACTCTTGCCGAGCTGCCCTCCCGCGCCGAGGCCCTTGCCTTTCTCCTGCCCAAGCCGCGCAAGCCGCTCTTCAACAACAACCGCGTCGAAGTCACCCGCGAGGCTGCCGCCGACCTCGCGCAGCTCTTCCGCGCACTCGTCGTGCGTGGTGAGGACCGCGCCCGCGCCCAGCGTTTCATCCTCCAGATCCTTGTCACCCTGGTTTCCGAGGACATGCACCTGCTCCCGCGCCAACTCCTCACCCGCCTCATCGCCGAGTGCCGCGAGAATGGCGAAAACTCCTACGATCTCATTGGCGGATTGTTCCGCCAAATGAACACCAAGGAACCCGCACGCGGCGGCCGTTTCATCGAGGTTCCCTACTTCAACGGCGGCCTCTTCGCCGACCTCGATCCCATCGACCTCCTGCCCGCCGAACTCGATCTGCTAGCCACCGCCGCCAATCGGAAATGGGACATGGTGAAACCCGAAATCTTCGGCACCCTCTTCCAGTCCAGCATGGACAGCGACGAACGCCACGCCTACGGCGCTCACTTCACCAGCGAGTTTGACATCCGCAAAGTCGTCGGCCCCACCATCGTCCGCCCGTGGCGCGAAAAAATGGACGCCGCTTGGGACAAGGTCGGGAAACTCAAGGAAGTCCTGCGCGATCTCCGGCTCTTCCGCGTGCTCGATCCCGCCTGCGGCTCCGGAAATTTCCTCTACGTCGCCTACCGCGAACTCAAACGCCTCGAACGCGAAATCCTCCTCCGCCTCTCTGAAATCTCCAAAGGCGAGCCGCTCCAAACCGCTGTCTCCATCCACCAGTTCTATGGCATCGACATCCAGCCCTTCGCCGTCGAACTTGCCAAAGTCACCCTCATGCTCGCCAAAGAGCAGGAAGTCCGCGAAACCGCCAAACTCGAAGAAATCGAAGAAGGCTTCCTCGTCCTCGAAAACCCGCTCCCGCTCGACAACCTCGACAAAAACATCCTCTGTGCCGACGCCCTCTTCACCGACTGGCCCAAGGCCGACGCCATCATCGGAAACCCGCCGTATCTCGGCTCCCGCTACATCGCGCAGGAACTCGGCTATGACTATGCAAAGCGCGTGCAGGACCGTTTCCCCGGCATCCCGAAGATGGCGGACTTCTGCACCCATTGGTTCCGCCTCGCCCACGATGCGTTGCCGGCAAACGGACGCGCCGGACTCGTCGGAACGAATACCATCCGCCAAAACGAAGGCCGCGAAGCCAGCCTCGACTACGTTGTTGGTAACGGAGGCACTATTACCGATGCGGTATCAACTCAGGTCTGGACCGGAGATGCGTCAGTCCATGTCTCCATCGTTAACTGGATAAATGGCAAGGCAACCGACCAGAAAACTCTCACGACCCAGATTGGCGGGCGGGTGAGTGATCCATGGAAGATCGAGCATGTTGAAAACATTCTCACCAGCCTTGCCACCACGACGGATCTCAGCTCTTCCGCAAAACTTGGAGCCAACAAGAATTCGCGCATGGTCTTCGTCGGACAATACCCTTTCCACGAAGGATTCATGATTACGCCCGATGATGCTTCCAAGTGGCTTGCGGAAGACCCAACACTTTCAGGCTGCTTGAGGCCTTACATGATCGGCCGTGATTTGGTTGAACACGGCAAGCCTTCACGCTGGATCATCGACTTCGGCCAGAATGACATCTTCCACGCCATGTCGTTTCCACGCGCCTTCGAACGGGTCAAAGAACTTGTCATGCCCGACGTGCTCGCCCATGCCGAAAAAGAAAAATTGAAGACCGGCAAAGCAACAACACGCTGGACCCGCGTCGCCGAGCGTTGGTGGCAGTTCCGCGATTACCAACCCGGAACCATTCGCGCCGCTCGTTCAGTTCCCCGTTATGTCGCATGCTCTCGGGTTACCAAGCGCCCAATTTTTGAATTCATTCACAATGGCATCAATCCGGACAACACGCTCATGGTGTTCCCAATGGCCGACGACTATTCCTTCGGCATTATCCAAAGCACAATTCACTTCGAGTGGTTCAAAGCCCGCTGCTCGACTCTGGGCACCGGCTTCCGCTACACCAGCGACACCGTCTTCGACAGTTTCCCTTGGCCGCAAAGCCCGACGCGTCCGCAGATCGAAGCCGTCGCCAAGGAAGCCGTCGCCATGCGCCAGCTCCGCCGCGAGGTCATGGCGAAGATGAATTGGTCGCTGCGCGATCTCTACCGCACCCTCGAAGAACCCGGCGCCAACCCCTTGCGCGATGCCCAAGCCCGCCTCGACACCGCCGTCCGCTCTGCCTACGCCATGCCCAAGGACGCCGACATCCTCGCCTTCCTGCTAGCCCTCAACCAAACCTGCGCCGCCAAAGAAGCCGCCGGAGAAAAGATCACGCCTCCGGGATTGCCGCTGCCGGTGGAGGAACATGAGGCGTTCTTGACGGAGGACTGTATCCGGGCGCACTGAACTTTACCAACCAAACCACTACAAACACATGTCAATAATGCACACCCTCCGCGACCGCATCCTCGCCCTCGACTCCGAAATCACCACCCTCGACCAAACCATCGCCGAAAGGGAATCCTCGCTGAACGCCACCATCTACCGGCTCTACCACCTCACTCCCGAGGAAATCGCGATGATGGAGTCCGGGTGAGCGTGGCGGCGGTTTTCAACCGCCATGCCAAATCAAGCTCGCAATCCACCTTCTGTTCATTACACTTAGCGCACCAATCACCATGTCCCTTCGCATCCGCACACTCAAACTTAAAGGAATCAGGCAATTCCAAAATGTGACCTTTGATTTTACGGACCCGGTAACGGGAAAGCCGCTGGATCGGATTTGCCTCATCGGCGGCAATGGGACCGGAAAATCGACGATTCTCCGCCTGCTGGCATCAGACAAAATTCTCGGTGTGCCCTCTGCGATGCCACGTTGGAGTGCAAAGCTTGGCGCCAATGCCTCCATGTCTATCGATTTTGAGAATAGCGGTTCCAAGGCTTGCCTCTACGGTAATCCGAATCAACCCAAATGGGGTTCACGCGAGAATCCGCTAGCCGCAATCGGTGACAAAGAGTTGGAGCAACCCATCCCATTGGGCAACAGCGAAGAACAGAAAGAGTGGATCACGAGGTTGCGGGAATTGGTCACTGTGTATTGTCCGCCGGATTCGGAACTTGCCCCCACTTCTTCGAGTATCACCGATCTGCCATCAGCAAATCTCAACAAAGCCCTCGCTTTCCTGAAAGCGCCTCCAACCAAGTTTATGGTGGGACAAGACAAGGTGGCGGATTTCTGGAAGCTTCTGATCGCCCTAATCAAGGATCGCGAAGCCCGCCTCATCGCATATAACCGCCGTCCCGAGAACCAACACCGAACGATCAGTGAGGTGGAGACGGAATTCCTTGCTCAAAATCCGGACATTCTCAAGGAACTCGCGGCTTTCTGGGATCCCATCCTCATCAAAGCCGGCTTGAGATTCGATTATGAAAAGGCTTCACAGCCCGTTCAACTCACCGACAATCTCAAGGCTTACATTTATCTGGCTGCTGAGAACGCGGTTCTCCCCTATGCCGAACTCAGCACGGGAATCCGCGGCTTCCTGTTCCGCCTTGGACATCTTTTAACGATCTTCCGTTTCCACCGCGAAAAGGGGGGGGTCGTCCTAATTGACGAGCCGGAGAACAGCCTTTACCCGGATTTTCTTTTCGATTTACTGGCCCACTACCAACGGGCCGCGCCCTGCGCCCAGATGTTCTTCGCCACCCACAGCCCGATTGTGGCGGCCCAATTCAAACCCGAGGAACGTTTCATTCTCGAATTCGACCCGGATCGTGGCGTTGTCGTGAGGCGAGGCGTCACACCCGAGGGCGACGATCCCAACGACGTGCTGCTCAAGGATTTCGCGGTTAGAACCCTCTACGGAGAGAAAGGGTTGGCCAGTTGGAACCGCTTCCGTGAATTGAGCCGCATCATCGAAACCGAAAGCGATCCGAAGAAAAGGAAGGAAATGCTCAAGGAATACCTCGAACTCGGTAGAACCTACAACTTCGATCCTCACAATGAACTTTCTGCCTAAGGACAATGAGACGACTGAGCGGTACAGCGGCCTCAGATATCCGCAGGATAGAGACAAGGCCATACACGCGTTGACTTCACTGCAGAAAGGTTATTGCGCATATTCTGAGCGTTATCTCAAACCGCTCGACAGCGTGGAACTGGAGCATTTCGATCCCCGTAAAAAGAACACGGAAGAAGACGGTTTTAAGAACTGGCATGCGGTCATCCGATGGATGAATGCCCACAAATCCAGACGAATCGAAAACTTCGAGCCATTGCCGGAAATAGAAACTTGGACAGCGGCCCGAATCCGTTATGAGCATGGGCTTTATGTTTGTGATGATGAGGATATGGCAACCAGGAACCTCATCGATTTTCTCGGCGTCAACAAACAGGAAGTGTTTGAGGAGAGGTCAAACCATATCGCGAGGATGCGCGGCATCCAACAGAAGTTCGGCGACCAACTATTGATCGAAATTTTGAGCGAATCTCCGGAGGATTTGTCTTTTCCCACGGCCATCGAAGCGGAATTGGGAATTCCGGCATTTGACTTGATAGACCGTCACCTCATATCAGACGGGGCCTGAATGAAAGGATCATCTCTGAGTTCCTCGCGCCAATTCTGGACGCCCACCCTCCTTGTTTGCTGCCGATCCGGGCCTTTGCCATTCGCTATTTGGTTGGCGCGCATCAGAGGTCGATGAATGCTGGAATAATGAGACATTTCGGCACACCGACATGACCGAGATGTGGTCTTCGTCAATTGGCAGAACCGCCTCTGGTCTCGTTGACCCCGGCGACGTAGCCGAAGGTCGCATCGATCCGGAACGGGCGGATTAATCACAAATCTGACAAACGCCCAGGCGAACCGCCGTATGATGCCCGATTCTCAAGAACATGAATGCCACAAAACTCCTCGTCGCTCTGCTCGGTCTTGCCGGGACTTTCTCCATCCATGCGGCACCCTCAGCGGACTGGCTGCTTGATCCATCTTCTTTCAAAGCGCGGATCCACCAAAGCGCGGATCGCCATGAGGTGATTCTGGACAACGGCCTCGTGCGCCGTGTCATCCGCCTCGCGCCGAATGCGGCCACCGTTTCATTTGAAAACGTGATGACCGGTGAATCCATCATCCGCGGCGTGCGTCCGGAAGCACGCGTGATGTTAGATGGTGTCAGTTACGACATCGGCGGACTGGATGGTCAGCCGGTGCAGAATTTCCTCAAGCCCGCCTGGATCGAGAAACTGAAGACGAACCCGGATGCGTTTCAGTTTTCCGGCCTCAAGACGGGAAGAACAGAAGTTCGGTTTCCGTGGAAAAAGCGCAGCGAGTGGATGCCCGATGATTCGCCGTGGCCGCCGCCGGGCGTCTCGCTGGCGCTGGAGTTTCGTTCGCCTGCCGATCTTGGAGTGACAGTGGAGGTGCACTATGAGTTATTCGACGGCGTGCCGCTGGTTTCCAAATGGATCGTCGTCCGTAACACCACCGCCAAGCCAGTGCGATTGAATTCCTTCGTGAGCGAAATTCTCTCCGCCGTGGAACACGAATCGTATGTGGACGACAATCCACGCTGGGAATTGCCGAATCTATATGTCGAAACCGACTATGCCTTTGGTGGGATGGGCAGCAAGGGTGGCAACCGGGGCGTGCATTGGGGAGCTGATCCGGATTACCCGTCACAGGTCAACTACAATCGCAAAACCCCTTGCTTGCTAGAATGTCGGCCGCCGCAGGGTCCCGACCAGGAAATCGCCCCGGGCGGCAGCTTCGAGAGTTTTCGCGCTTATGAGCTGGCACACGACACCACCGAACGCGAACGCAAGGGACTTGCCCAGCGCCGCATGTATCGGACGATCGCGCCGTGGGTGACGGAGAACCCGATACTGATGCACGTTCGCAGCGCGAATCCGGATGCGGTGAAGCTGGCAATCGATCAATGCGCCGAGGTGGGGTTTGAGATGGTGGTTTTAACCTTTGGCAGCGGCTTCAACTTTGAAAGCCGCGACCCGGACTATCAGGCACAATTGAAGGAACTCGCGGACTACGCGAAATCCAAGGGCATCGTGCTGGGCGGCTATTCGCTTTGTGCCAGTCGCGGAGCCGGCACTCCGGCGGACAACACCGTCGGTCCGACGGCGTTTGGTGTCGCGCCATGTCTGGGCGCGAAGTGGGGGCGGGAATATCTGGACCAGTTGAAGAACTTCATGGAGAATACCGGATTGGCCGTCCTCGAACACGATGGCTCATACCCCGGCGACACCTGCGCCTCGACAAATCACCCGTTTCATCGCGGTTTGGAGGACTCCCAATGGGTGCAATGGAAGGCCATCACCGACCTCTACAAATGGTGTCGCTCCAACGGAGTCTATCTGAACATCCCGGATTGGTATTTCCTGAGTGGTGGCACCAAAACGGGCATGGGCTACCGCGAAGTGAATTGGTCGCTGCCGCGCGAGTATCAGGAAATCATCGAACGCCAGAACATCTTTGACGGCACCTGGGAGAAAACGCCCGGCATGGGCTGGATGTTCGTACCGCTCACCCAGTATCAGGGCGGCGGCGCGGCGGCGATGATCGAGCCGCTCAAGAACCATCTGCCGCACTATGAACAACGCCTCGCCAATCTTTTCGGTCAGGGCGTCATGGCATGCTATCGCGGACCGCGCCTATACGATACGGATGAAACCAAAACCGTCGTGAAACGCTGGACGGACTTCTACAAAAAACATCGCCAAATTCTCAACGCCGACCTCCTCCACCTGCGCCGCGCCGACGGACGTGATCTGGATTACGTCCTGCACGTCAATCCCGGCGGCAATGAGCAGGGTTTGCTGATGATCTACAATCCGCTGGAGCAGGAAGTCACCAAGACACTGCGCATACCCCTCTACTATACCGGCAAGACCACGACGGCCTCCCTTCGCGAGCGCGACGGCGCGGCCACGACCTTCAACCTGGATCGCGAATACCACATCGAACTTCCGGTGAATGTCCCCGCGCAAGGTGTCACGTGGTTTGTCATCGAATAGGCCCCTACCCTTTTCCCCCTGCCCTCCAGCCCGGCCTAACGGCTGGTTCAGGAGTCTCCCGCCAAAAACGAATTCCCGGCAGCAATTGTTTGCGAGATCGGTCATTTCCCCACCGTATACCAGTTTCCATGAAGAAACTTGTGATGATTGCAGCGCTGGCGTCTGTCATGAATCCGGCCTCTGCCACGGAATCCCATGTGGACGGCAAGGGAGGAAAGGATGCCGGAGTCACGGCAACCTATGACAGGGACCATGGCAGGTTGTTGGAGCTTGTCCGTGGAGAGCAAAAGCTCACGGTAAACCAGCCGCTTTTTTCTTTGGAAACCGCCAAGGGCGAGTCTTTTGACAGCTCTGCCTTTCGCATGCAGAAACCTGAGCATACGGATTCGACGGTCTATGTTCACGAGCCGTCCGGCTTGAAATGCGAGTGGAGACCCGTCAGCAAACCCGGAACGAGCTACCTCAGGCACGAATTCACGGTTGAGGCCACCAAGCCGGTGTACATCGAGGAATTCCGCCCGCTCATTATTTCCGAGCAGGGCTTTCGGCCAACCGGCAGTGTGCTGGGTTCCCCCCTTGCCAATGGGCGCTGGTATGCCGCCATGGAGTATCCGATGGCCTTCACCAAGCTCGACCACGACGTCTATGCGCAAGGAATCAAGATTGCCAGAAACATGAAGCCCGGCGATACATTCCGGTATGCAACTGTTTTTGGTGAAAGGGGCGGAGAAAGCCTGCGGCGCGCATTCCTGAGCTATCTCGAAAACGAGCGTGCCCGCCCATACCGGATCTTCCTGCACTACAATTCCTGGTATGACATCTGCCACAGCGAGCCACGCTACAACCTGACCAGCGAGAACTGTATCCGGGTGATGAATGATTGGCAGCGGATGTTCACCCGCAAATACGGGGTGAAGCTGGACAGTTATGTTTTTGACGATGGTTGGGATGACTACGAAAACCTCTGGCAGTTCCGGAAAAGTGCTTTCCCGCAGGGGTTTTCACCCCAGGCCGAACTGGCCAAGGAGTATGAGACCCATATCGGCACCTGGTTTTCCCCCTTCGGCGGATATGGTTCCGCCCAGGCCAGCCGCATCGAGAACGCCCGCAAACAAGGTTACGAAGTCAACGCGGCCGGCCTCAGTCTGGCCGGGGAAAACTACTACCGGCTGTTCCTCAAACAATGCCGGATGATGATGCGGGAGTATGAGGTCAACTATTTCAAATTTGACGGCCTTGGCGGTGCCGACCCGGCCTACCTGCCCGATGTGGAGGCGGCCTATCGATTGATGGAGACCCTGCGCAAGGACAAGCCGGACATCTATATCAACCTGACCACCGGCACCTGGGCGTCGCCGTTTTTCCTGCTGCATGGTGATTCCACCTGGCGCGGTGGGGGCGATGTTGCCCACCGGGGTAATGGTCCGCCGACCCAAAAATGGCTGAATTACCGTGATGGGGAAACCTACACTAACATCGTCCGGAAGGGATCGCTGTTCCCGCTCAATTCGCTGATGACCTGCGGCATCGTCTATGCCAACCGGGGCGAGGGAAAGAACCTCATCGATGAATCCGACGACGAATTTGCCATGCAGGCGTGGACCGGAATCGCCTGCGGCACACAACTCCAGGAGTTGTACATCTCCGCCGACCGCATGAACGATGCCAAGTGGAAGTCACTGGCGGATGCCGCCAAGTGGGGGAGAAAGAATGAAGCCACCCTGCGGGACACCCACTGGATCGGTGGCGATCCCAATAAGGAGGAAATGTATGGATGGGCATCCTTAACCCCTGACAAAAACAAGGGTATCATCTGCCTGCGCAACCCGGCCGGAACGGACAAAGCACAGACCTTTGACATGGCCGGGGTGATGGAGTTGGCACCGGCCGATTGGAAGCTGTCTGAAGTCGTCTTTTGCGCCGATATCGCTGGCACCAAAACACGGATCGATGGTAACATGTTAGATGTTGGACTTCCGGGCTACAGTGTAGTCGTCATCGAGGTCCAGAGGAAATAAGTGCCGGAAATAGTGCACTTCCCGGCACCTTCTTGCGGGGACAAGCTTGAACTCCAACGCCGGGTTCCCATTGCAGCGTCGGAGTTAAGGCTTTAGCCGATCTTCATGTCGCTGGTCCGCCAAAGGCAGGCATACTGCGGTAACATGAACTTCGGAGTTCGGTCGGCTTTGGGCGTGCTTGATCGGGATAGGAATCAATCATTCCATTTCCATTCCAAGACGCCGGCTGAGAACCCGGGTTGCAGTTGCGCCTCGATGCGCAGCGCGGCGGTGGTCACCGGGGCGAAGGTCACCTTGTTATACTGATCGCGCGCCACGCCGTAGTCACCGGTAGCGACTACCGGTTTCCATTCGTCACCATCGCGATAGAGCAGCTTCCAATGTGCCGGCACCCGGCACTCGCCGGCGCCGGTGTCATCGAACCAATATACCGCCACGCCCGACACCCGCGTCGGCCGCTCGAAGCGTTTCACTACCCACTCGGCCGTGCCGCGGTGGTCCCACCAGGTGAAGCGCGGCACGGCCGGGTCGCCCGAGTTCTTGGGCTCCGCCCCGTCGAAGCACGCATCTTCGTTATCCGCTGGCCCGCAGTGCGACGCCGACTTGATCTCGGGCCGGAACGGAAACCACACCCGCATCTGGTTGGGTCCGCGGTGGCACCACAGGTGATAGGGAATCAGGGTCAGCGGCGTTTCACCGTTGGCGGGTGTCATCCGCAACACGGTAGTCCCGCCTAACAACTCAGGCCGTTCCTCGGTCTTGAATCC
This sequence comes from Verrucomicrobiota bacterium, assembly GCA_026397725.1. Lineage (GTDB taxonomy): Bacteria > Verrucomicrobiota > Verrucomicrobiia > Verrucomicrobiales > Akkermansiaceae > Luteolibacter. Next base: position 15,539 of record JAPLUI010000327.1, read on the forward strand.
GACCGGCCCCGGAAACAGGCGCTCCAACACCTTCCCGCCGTTGTCCACCCCTTCCGCGCAATAGACCAGCGGGCCGCGCTCCACCGCGAAGCGGTCGCGGTCCGCCTTGACCATGGCGTGGGCCTGCACGCGGCGCACCGGCATCTCCAGGTCCAACGTCACCGTGTCGCCAGCATGCCAGGTGCGCTTGATGCGTGCGTATCCATTCACCGGCGTGGCGTCCGCGGCTTGCCCGTTGACCGCCAGCCCGACATGAGGCTTCAGTCCGTCGTCGTAGCGGTAGAGGTCACCCGGCACCGGCTCGTTGCGCGCCCAGCCCGGGATGCGCACCCGCAGCGTGAACTCGCTGGCTGCGGCGGGCTCCACCGTGAGCGTCACCCGGCCGTCCCACGGGTAACGCGTCTGCTGCCTGATGACCACGTCCGTGCCGCCCACCCGCGCCCTTGCCTCGCCGCCGATGAAGAGATTCACATATAACTCGTCGCCGCGGGTGGCGTGGATGAAGCCGGCGAGCGACGGGATGAAGCGCACCACGTTGACCGGGCAGCACGAGCAATCGAACCACGGCGCGCGCTCCGGGCGGCCGTGATTGAACGGCAACCCGCCGTCGTGCTCCAACGGGTTCGGATAGAAAAACCGGTCGCCCGACAGCGCCACGCCCGAGAGAAAGCCGTTGTAGATCACCCGCTCCAGCACATCGATGTACTTCCCCTCGCCGTGAAGGAGGAACATCCGGTGGTTCCATAACGCGTTGGCGATCGCCGCGCAGGTTTCCAGGTACGCCTCGCCGTTGGGCAGGTCATACGGCCCGCCGAACGCCTCGCCGCCTCGCCCGGCACCGATCCCGCCTGTTAGATGAAGCTTGCACGCCACCACATCCTCCCACAAGCGGTCGATGCCGCGCACATACGCAGCATCGCCGGTCAGCGCCGCCACGTCCGCCATGCCGGCATACATGTAACCCGCCCGCACCGCGTGACCGACCGCCGCCGCCTGTTCGAGCACCGGCAGGTGGTCCTGCTGCTGCGCGCCGTAGAGCCCGTGCGTCTCCGCTCGACCGCGGATGTCCAATAGATATTTCGCCAGTTTCAGGTATTTGTCCCTGCCGGTGACGCGGCAGAGTTTGGCCAGGCCGATCTCGATCTCCTGATGGCCGGGCGGTGACTGGACCTTGCCGGGGCCAAAGGTCTCGCACAGGAAATCCGCGTTCCTGAGCGCCACATCTAACAGAGATCGCTTGCCGGTCGCCTGGAAGTGCGCCACCGCGGCTTCATAGAGATGACCGACATTGTATAACTCGTGGCTTGACACCAGGCTCGACCAGCGGGTGCGGCCCGACATGCCGGGCATCTTGTCGGGCGGGAACAGTCGGCGTGCGGTGTAAAGGTAGCCGTCGGCCTCCTGCGCGGCGGCGATCTTGGCGATCAGTTCGTCGAGGTACTTGTCGAGTTTCGGGTCCGGGCGGGTCGCCAGCGTGTAGGCCGCGCCTTCGATCACCTTGTAAACGTCGGAATCGTCCCAGGGTGTGCCGCGGAACTCGCCCGGCATCAGTCCGCCCGCCTTGGCGAAGTTATCGATGCGGCCGGTGTCCTCGCATTGCTTGAAATCATACCAGACGGTCGTCCGGCGATTGGTCTCGAGGCGCGGCGACCAGAAGCCGTCGTCCACGCGCACGGCGGTGAGCGGCACCGGTTGGAGCGGGTAGTCCGGCTTTGGCTCGGCGCCGGTGACGCAGGCGGTCATCAGCAGGGTGAAGAGGGAACTTCGGTTCATGGGGTGCTTTGGTTGGTTGGGTCGTGCTGGAGATTATCTTAGGTTTGTTTCCTTACGGGCCGGTTGCCGTGAAAGGCGCGCAAATCTCGACGTCGGCGCGGCGTGACGGAGGATCCACCACCAGTCTCGTCACTTTGTTCCCCTGCACGCTGCCTTCGACCACCGTGTGGCCGGGCGCGTGGAGGCGGAAGGACACGTCCCACCCTTGAGGCCAGGCGGGCAGCAACAGGATCTTGCGCTCCACGGTTTGGAGCAACATCAGTTGGGTCATGGTCATCAGGTTGCCGCCATGGTTTTGGTCCGGCAGCCAATCGAAATTCGGGCCCCAGGTGGCGGGGAACCGGTACGCCGGGTGGGAATTGCCGCACTTGCCTAACAGGCTGCGGGCCGACTCGTCGGCGAGTCCTAACAGAGCCGCCGCATTGCCATCATAGCCCCACCCGTTGTGCACCGAGTAGCGGCGCGTCTGATAGGCGTTGCGGGCCAACTCGAGGTCCGGCCGGCCGACGCTGTAAAGCCGGAAGGGCCACACGGCGTAGAGGTCCGCATTTTCACAATTGTGATGCATGTCCTTGAAGGTTCTGGCGGGGGCGAGGGTGCGCAGCTTGCCGTTCGGCACCGGCCGGTCCTCGGTCGGCACCGCGGGACAGGCGTCGCGCAGCCGCGCGAAGAACTGTCTCATGTTGGTCGTGGTCAGGGCATCGGGCAAGGCGCACAGGCGGGACGTGATGGCCCGCAGGCCCGCCACTGAGGGCATGTCGTCCAACACCCCGGTCCGATAGGTTTCCACCGCCTGGGTGGGATCGATGACCATCTGGCCGTTTTCCTTGCGGAAACGCGTGTCGAAGTAGCGCAGGACCGCCTCGGCCATCGGCAGGAGTTCTTCTTTCAAGAACCGCTGGTCGCCGGTGTAATCCCAGAAATCGAGCATGAGCATGACGAGTTCCGGGCCTTGGTTCCAGGTGAAGGCGACCGCCGGGCTGCAGACGTCGCCCTTGCGCAGGCCGCCACGGTTGGTGCCGTACACGCCGTTCGGGATGGCCCCGAAAAGATTCATGATTTCAGGGAAATAGACGCCCTCGGCACCATACCATGATTTCGCCCGCGCCTGCGCCATGGGCATGACATTCCGATAGAGGGCGAAGAACGGCGCCATCATGTCGGCATCGCCGCACGCCAGCATCGAGTGATACATGTGGCGGGTGTTTTGATACCAATAGGCGTCTCCCCACAGCCGCCAGTCGGGACTGAGCATCGTCGCTTTGGGATCGTTGACCAGCGGCTCGACGGTGAACATGCCGCCATTGAACCGGATCGGAGCATCACCGCGTCCCTGGCAGGCGTTCATGTAGCGTTGCAACGCGTATGCCTGTGAGACGGTTGCGGCCCGCCGCGGCACCCGGTGCGCCACCATCTTGCCATTGTGATAGAGCGTCAGCGTGCCTTGGGCGCCACAGGTGGCGGCCACATGCTGCCAGACGCCCGGCGCGAGGATCGGCTTGGCCGCAGCCTCCTTGACGCGCCATTCGAGAATGCCGCCGGACAAACCGTCCTGAAGTTGCACATCGAGCCGCAGGGCTGACGTTAGAACCGGCTGGAAAATCACGCCGTTGTAGGTGTCGCGCAGCGTGCCGCAAGTGCCGGCACCACTCACCGGCCGCCATTGGCCATCGCGATCACGATAGAGGATGTTCCATGACTTGGGCACTCGGCACGCGCCGCCGTTGGGCGAGTCGTCAAACCAATACACCTCGCAGCCATCCACCGTGGCCGCCTCCTTGAAATCATACTGCACCCATTCGCGGGTGCCGCGATGGTCCCACCAGGTGAAGCGCTCGACGGACAGGTCCTGCGAATTCCCGATGGCATCGAGGTCATTCAAAGCGGCGAAGGAATTGCAGACGTGCGATGCGCTGGCGGTGCTCGTGGAGGCCAGCGACGGCGGGGAAAGCGCGGACTTGCCGACGACCAGGCGCAAGTCGCGGCCGGACGGGGTGTCGAAAACGATGCCGCCGCCGGTGCCGGTGCCCGCCTGCTCGAAGATCCTCCCGGCCGCCACGCCGTCCGGCTTGATCCAGGCTTCGAGGGTGAAACCATGGGCGAATTCCAACCCGGCGGAATCCGGCATTGTCAGACCGGCCTGGGGATTGTTCGCGGAACACCCCCGTCCGTCCCTGACCGCGGCCTCACTGTTAGAATCGCCGGCGGCCAGGCGGACGATTTCCGCCGGGTGCAACGCGCGGGTGTAGGCACCGACCCGGCCGAAGGCGCCTGCCAAGCGGTTGGTTCCCTTGGCATCGCTGCCGAGGTGCAGTGGGGACGGTTTCCCGCTTGCCACCGCTTGATCATCCACCAACACCCATGAGCGGGCCCAGAGTTGTTGCCACCATGCCTCGGTGGCGGCCCGCGCGACTCCGGGTGCCGGCGCCTCCGCAGCGTGCTTGCGGGCCAGTGCCTGCCATTCTCCGACATCCGGCGCAACCAGCGACGGGCACGCGATGCGCAGGTCGAGGAGTGTCGCGGGAGCGGCGCTGACCAAGGCCTCGGTGCCATCGCGGCGCATCCCCGGGCCCTCGATCCAGGCACCGAAGGTCCGGTGGAGCAGCGGATCAAACGCATTGGGAAATTCGTCGCACGATTGGATTTTCAGCGTCCACGGCACCACCGACTCCGCATTGTGATGATAGAACACCAGCGCCGACGGGCTGCGATCGGGCGCAGGCAGGACATCTCCCGATTCCACCGCCGCCACGTCCCCCGGAATTCCATACATCGTCCAGCCCACGTCGTTGAGTTCCGGCGTGCCGGTCAGGTTGCGGCGCTCACGCCGCCAGCCCTCGTAGGCGACCCGTGCGGTGAACGGTTCGGATGATCGCGCGGCGACCCGCACCACCGGCCGGTCTGGCTCTACGAAGACCTCCAGATGGGTGTTTCCCGCGTCCACTTCGAGGCGTCCCTGGCGCAATTTCAGCTCCTGATAGAAACCGCCGAACGCGGTGGGCAGCGCCGGTTGGAACGACACCCGGACCTTGCCGATCTTGAGCAGCCGGCAGATCTCGCTGTAGCTGTCGGTCCGCACCAGATAGAAAACCAAATCACCGCCCGGCTCGATCCACACGGATGCGCCCAACTCACCGTTACCAATCGGCACCGCGCCCGCGGCATTCGTCGAGGGGGTTTCGAAAACCACGTTGCAATCGTCCAGCGCCGCCGGGGCCTCAGCCGCCGCATCGATGTTAGAGGAGAACCTTGCGGCCATCACCGCAAGACCGATAACCGATCGCCAACGAAAGGCACGACGGGTCATGACGGATGCTTGCATTGCCTTGCCAACGGGGACTGGGATCATTTGTTTCATAAACTGGGGATATTGATTGCCATGTGCGGCTTGGGTGCGGGAAATTACTGCCGGGGTCGATCTAACCATCCTTTGGCGGTTTGACCGACTGTGCCGCTTCAATGCGGACACCGAAGCGCAGGATGACGGGACCTAACAGACCTGACTCCTGGAGTGCCTCGTCCTGTTTCCACATGCGGATGGTGGCGAACGTGAAGCGTCCGGTGGGGCTTGGTTTGCCCTGCATCACCCACTGCGGCACCTTCAGGAGCACGCCGTCGGGGGTGCGTTCGCTATCCTCCGGCAGGGATTCGTCGCCGATCATGCGATTGACCAGCAGATTGGTGACCTTGACATCCAGGGTGTTGTCGCCCGCGGTCAGGGCCTCCGTGATATCGATCCGGAACGGCTGTTGCCACAGGACCCCGAGGTCCTTGCCATTGAGTATCACTTCCGCGACCACCGCGACCCTGCCAAGGTCAAGCATCACCCTGGTACCCTTCGCAGGCGCCTTCGCCGGTGCGAAGGTCGTGCGGTACACGGCGGTGCCCGAGTAGTACTTGATGCCCGTCTCGGAATGCTTCGACCAATCGTCCAAGTGCTCGAACCTGACCTCGGCAGGGCCGCCCCGCCCGGGATCGAACCGGACCTGCCACGGATTACCGATCACCTGCGGCACCGGAAGCTGCGGCACCTCGCAAGCGAAGACCCGACCGGACTTCGTCCTGATTTCATATCGGCCGGACTCCCATGTTGTTAGAGCATGGTTGCCGCGTCCGGACCGCTGCACTGCGGTCGGCGGAGCCGTGTGATCGAGGTCGGCCAGCGTGAGCGTGTCCAGGTCGGTGCCGGTGGCGGTGAAGCGCTTGCCGGCGATGGCATAGTCAAGGGACAAAGTCTTGACGACACCCGGAGCGGGATCGCCGGTTTCAATCATGCGCGACACCACGATTTCCGACTCGCCGGCATCCACGAGTTTTTGCACGATCTCGCGCACGTCGCGGCTGCGTGCCGGATCATTGGGCGGAGCGTAAGTGGCCTTGGTGACGGTGATATTTCCTGGCGCGGCAGCCAGCGGCGACACCTGCTGCCCGTTCCGCGTCACGCATAGAACCGGCTCCGCGGTCTCATCGCCCTTGCGGAACACCACGAACACCGACCCGCTTTGCTCCAGCGCCAGGGCCACCTGGGTTAACCCATCCCGCTCCTCAAATATAACCGCCTTTTCGATCACACCGGTTTCTGGCCACCAGAATTCCGGGGCTCTTCCGGCGACGCGGAAGCTGGCGATCGTCCTCACCGGGCACGCTTGGGGATTGGCGACGAAATAGATGTCGGTGTCACCCACTGTGCGGTGGATGTGATTCAGGCGTGCCTTGCATTGGAAATCCGGCGGCACTCCCATTTCCGTTAGAACCTGTGCGGCCGGTTTGGCGGTGATGATCTTGCCGCCGGCCCAGATCTCGCCAGCCAATTGTTTCACCGCGGCGTCGCACTGCGGGTAATCCGTTAGACCGAGCGCCTTGACCGGCGGTGGTCCGATGATCCTCGCCCCCGCGTGCGCCAGCTCACCGACCTTGCGCAGCACCTCCGGTTTCATGGTGTCCGCATTCGGCAGCACCAGCACGCGGTAGCTCATGCCATCGGGCAGCACCAAGCGGCCGTCCCTGACCTGCATGCGGGTGAGCAGGACTTCATCCGAGCAAGTATCATAATCGTAACCACTGCGCGGCGAGTAGTAATTCGGGCCCGGCGACAAGTGGCAGACATCCGCCACGAAAAGTCCCTGTCTCAGCAGATAATGGCAGCGGGCGAGATAGTCGTGCCATGGCCGCGATTGCTCCCACCACGGCTGAGTGCGTTCATAATGGACCCCCCAGGGTCCCATCATCGAACCCGGAGTCCGGTTCAACCATGGCTGCATCGCATAGCGGTGGAAGACGAAGCGGTTCACGCCCTCGCACATCATCTTGTCGCCGAGCGCCTTGAGGGTGGCCGGATGCTTGAGCCAGCGCTCGGGTTCCAAGGCCGTGAATGCCTCCGCCGCGACCACCGGCTTGCCATAGGTGTGGGCCGCCGCAGCCATGCTTCTAACAGTCGGCCACATGTTGTGCGCGTCATCCACCCAGAACTCGCACATCGGTTCATCGGAGCGGCCGGCATAGTTTGCCTCCTCACAGGGACAGCCGTAGGCCTCAACGGTAAACCGCAAGCCGTTCTGGTGCGCCAGTTCGCAGAAACGTCCGGCATAGTTTTCCACCACCAGGTCGGAGATGGTTTGGCGCAAGTCGTAGAGGAAACGTTCGGAGACCTCCAGGCTGTCCACCACGCGACCGCTCATGACCGGCAGATAGGGAATGATGTCATACCCGCGCCGTTGCCGGAACTCCTCGCGCATCCGCAGCGTCCAGTTCTGCGATCCGTTTTCCCAACTGTCGATGTGGGTCGCGACGAAGCTCTTGCCCACGAACGGCCGGGTGTCGGCGGCCAACTTCGCGATCATGCCGTTGAAATGCGTCTCCAATGCCTGCCTGCTCAGTTTGTCGCATTCCAAACCGCAGCCGGCGGCCGGTGCCGGCGTGACCTGCGCGCCGGTGCAGGTGTGGCCGATGCGCATGATCGTCCACTTGCCGGCAGGCGGATCCCATGACAGTCCGCCATCCTGGGCCATCCTTTCCGTTAGATCGACGATGCGGTCGCGTTTGATCACCATTTCGGGAGGCAGGCTGTCGGTCGCGATCGGCCACTGGACCCCGCCGACGAGAACCGCCGACTTATAGTTGAGATGGACGATGCGATAGGCGCCGGGAGTCGGCATCGCGAGCACCGCGATGTCGCGATAGTATCCGTGGTTGGTTGTCGGCTGCGGCAACTTGCCTGCGAAATGGGTGGCGCCGGTGATTTCGGTTTCGGTCCAGACCAGCGTCTGCATGGCATCCGGCGGCTGGATCCACGGTCCACCGCTGCCCTCCCAGCCTGCGTCGTTGTTCATGTTCACCTCGAGGCCCAGGCGCTGCGCCTCGGCGATGAGGTGCTTGAACAGCTCCCGCCACTGCGCCCCCATGAAATCCACCGGCCCCTGCGGCGCGCCATGATGCACCTCCATCACCGTCATGCCACCGATGCCAACCCGCTTCATCGCCTCGAGATCGGCGGTGATCCCTTCCCGCGTGATGTTGCCATTGATCCAAAACGCATAGACCCACGGGCGGGCTGAATCCGGTGGCGTGACAAAGCCCGCGTCAAGGTGGTCGTTCACCCGCGCGCTCCCGGCTGGCGCGGTTGGTCCCGCCCCATTTGCGGCGCATGGCATGCTTGGGATCATCGCCGCCAAAATGACAAGCGCCCGCCATCCCGGAAACGAACCACGGCTGATAGATGTTCTCATGGTTTTCCCAATGGTTGTTGGTTCACAGGTGCGGATCGCTTCATTCGTCCGACTTCCATTCTAACACCCCGCCGGAAAACCCGGGTTGCAGTTGCGTCTCGACGCGCAGCGCGTCGGTGGTCACCGGTGCGAAGGTCACCTTGTTATACTGGTCGCACGCCACGCCGTAGTCACCCGTCGCGGCCACCGGTTTCCACTCCTCGCCGTCGCGATAGAGCAACTTCCAATGTGCCGGCACCCGGCACCCGCCGGTGCCGGTGTCGTCGAACCAATATACCGCCACGCCCGACACCCGCGTCGGTCGCTCGAAGCGTTTCACGACCCACTCGGCCGTGCCGCGGTGGTCCCACCACGTCAAACGCGGCACGCTCAGGTCGGCCGAGTTCTTGGGATCCGCGCCGTCGAAGCAGCCGTCCTCGTTGTCCGACGGCCAGCAGTGTGACGCCCTCTTGATTTCGGGGCGGAACGGAAACCACACCCGCATCTGGTTCTGCCCGCGGTGGCACCACAGGTGATAGGGAACCAGGGTCAGCGGCGCGTCGCCATTGGCGGGCGTCATCCGGATCACGGTGACCCCGCCTAACAATTCCGGGCGTTCCTCGGTGGTGAATCCGACCGGCCCCGGAAACATCCGCTCCAACACCTTGCCGCCGTTGTCCACCCCTTCCGCGCAATAGACCAGCGGCCCGCGCTCCACCGCGAAGCGGTCGCGGTCCGCCTTGACCATGGCATGGGCCCGCACGCGGCGCACCGGCATCTCCAGGTCCAAGGTCACGGTGTCGCCCGCGTGCCAGGTGCGCTTGATGCGCGCGTATCCATTCACCGGCGCGGGGTCCACCGCTTGCCCGTTGACCGCCAGCGCGACCTGCGGCTTCACCCCGTCGTCGTAGCAGTAGAGGTCGCCCGGCACCGGCTCGTCGCGCGCCCAGCCCGGGATGCGCACCAGCAGGGAAAATTCGCGTGCTGTGGTGGGCTCCAGCTTGAGCGTCACCCGGCCGTCCCACGGGTAGCGCGTCTGTTGTTTGATGACCACGTCGGTGCCGCCCACCCGTGTCCTTGCCTCGCCGCCGATGAAGAGATTCACATATAACTCGTCGCCGCGGGTGGCGTGGATGAAGCCGGCAAGCGACGGGATGAAGCGCACCACGTTGACCGGACAGCACGAACAATCGAACCACGGCGCACGCTCCGCGCGGCCATGGTTGAAACCCCATCCGCCGTCGCTCTCCAGCGGGTTCGGATAGAAAAACCGGTCGCCCGACAGCGACACGCCCGCGAGAAACCCGTTGTAGATGACGCGCTCGAGCACATCCACGTATTTCCCCTCGCCATGCAACTGGAACATGCGCTGGTTCCACAACGCGTTGGCGATCGCCGCGCAGGTTTCCAAGTACGCATCGCCGTTAGGCAGGTCATACGGCCCGCCGAACGCCTCCACGCCGTGGCCGGCCCCGATTCCACCTGTTAGATGGAGCTTGTGGAACACCACATCCTCCCACAGCCGGTCGATGGCACGCACATACGCCTCATCGCCGGTCAGCGCGGCCACGTCGGCCATGCCGGCATACATGTAACCTGCACGCACCGCGTGGCCGACTGCCTCCGTCTGTTCGAGCACCGGCAGGTGGTCTTGTTGTTGGGCGCCATAGAGCGCGTGGGTTTCTGCGCGGCCGCGGATGTCTAACAAGTATTTTGCCAGCTTCAGGTACTGCTCCTTGCCGGTGGCGCGGTAGAGCCTGGCCAGTCCGATCTCGATCCCCTGATGGTCCGGCGGAACCTGCACCTTGCCGGGACCGAAGGTCACGCACAGGAGGTCCGCGTTCCTGAGCGCCACATCTAACAAACTTCGCTTGCCGGTCGCCTGGAAGTGTGCCACCGCGGCTTCGTAAAGGTGGCCGACGTTGTACAGTTCGCAACTCGAGCCCGGGTTCGACCACCGGGTGCGGCCGGACATGCCGGGCATTTTGTCCGGCGGAAACAGGCGGCGTGCGGTGTAAAGGTAACCGTCGGGTTCCTGCGCGGCGGCGATCTTGGCGATCAGTTCGTCGAGGTACTTGTCGAGTTTCGGGTCGGGCTGCGTCGCCAGCGTGTAGGCCGCGCCCTCGATGATCTTGTAAACATCCGAGTCATCCCACGGCACGCCGCGGAACTCGCCCGGCATCAGTCCGCCCGCCTTGGCGAAGTTGTCGATGCGGCCGGTGTCCTCGCATTGCTTGAAGTCATACCACACCGTCGTCTTGCGGTTGGTCTCGATGCGCGGCAACCAGAAACCGTCGGCCACGCGCACCGCGGTGAACGGCACCGGTTGGAGCGGGTAGTCCGCCGGTGGTCCGGCGGCGGCGGCCGCTTCGGTTAGAAACAGGGCGAGGAGGAGACTTGTTTTCATGGAGTTCATGGTGGTTGAGGGCCTTTCCCAAATGCGTCGAACACCAGCACTTCAAACGGCTCCAGCGAGATGACCTGCGGCTGGCCTGCGATGAGCGTGACCGCCTGCACCCGCTGGTCCCGATAGGGCGAGGTGAGCCGGTATTCGGCGGGCGCTCCGGCCGGCAACTCGAACGCTGCTGCCGCGTCGAGGGTGAGGGTCTGTGGCCGCTCGTCGGGATTGCGCAACATCAGGGTTGCCTTGCGCCGGTTCCAAGCCGCGTATCCGTAAACCTCCAGTTTCAAAGGATCACCGCCCACCCAGTGCGAGTCTAACATATCTGTCGCGTTCAACCCGTATCCCAGGTCATACCAGCAATTGTAGTGCAGGAAGGGTTTGGACGGACGGGCGCGTTCCCGTTCGAGGTAATGGAGGAACGCCCGGCGGAGTTGTCCGGCGGGCGCGACGCCGCACACCGCCCCGAACGCATACGATTGGGCGGGAGCAAGCTCCAGCTTGGACGAGAAGCCGATGCGGGCGCCGGAACCGCTGAGGGCGTTGCGCGCGCCGGGCATCTCGACGCCGAAGAACAGGTTGCCGGCGACCACGGGACAGCCCGGTGAGGTGCCGACCGTCCGCGGTTCCGGCACCCGCAGATCCGCGAATTCCACGCCTAACAATGGCACCGCCGCCTGCGGCGATGTCAGCTCGAGCGTCTGGCGCAGGTAGCCGCAGCCATCGCGCAACTCGGCCCGCCAGCGCACGCGCAGGCCCCGGTCACTGACGGCCGCGGCCTCGACCGCCAGGCCCGCCAGGCGTTCCCCCAAGCGGATTCCGGCGGGATCGGCATCTAACTGAATCACCCGCGGTGCCGCGGTCAGGCGAAAGGCCGAAGCCGGCAGGTCAAGACCTGGATAGAGCCCGAGATTGGCGGCGACGATCCGCTCGCCGGCGGCGGTGCTTAGATTGAAGACCGGGGTTTTGTCGCGCACGCCGACCAAGAGGAACCGCTTGCCTTCCTCCCATATCAGGGCGATTGCCGGCCCCCAGGTCAGGCCTTGATCGGTCCCCTTGTCGATGCGGCAGCCGATCACGGTGCTGCCGGCCGGGAACGGATATTCGGCGGTTCGGGCCTCGTGGGCGCTGGCCTTGAAGTCAAAGCGGCCGGTGGGAATGGAGGTCGGCCGGGGCGATAGTTCGCTGATGCACCCCTCACCGGGTGGGCCGTCGGTCGAGTAATTTTTCGCTTCGGCCAGGCGGTTCATTTTGCCGATGCGCACCAACTTCGGCGCACCGGGAAACTCCGCCCGCGGATACGTGGCCAACTCGCTCCAGGCCAGCCCGTCACGGCTGACCAGGACCCGCAGCGCGTCCGCGGCAAGTCGAATCGTCACCGCAACTCCCTCGGGAACCTTGGGTGTCGGCGCCCCGGTGGCGAGTCGAAACACCTCGCACCCGTCCTGGCTGTATGCCTGGCCCGTGAGTTTGTTAGACAGGCTCACGGGACGGAGGATGTTGCCCGCCGCACTCCACGACACGGCGAGGACGTCGTTCCCGAGAGTGATGGCGCCGTCCCGTTGCGTCGCCCGCGCCTTGCCAGGTGGCGGACCGGGAAACTCGACGCCCAACGTGGTCACGGGCGCGGCGCTCACACATGCCGGACACCCGATCCCCAACCCAGGGCCGACAAGCAGCGGAAGCAACCACGCCATCACCCGCCGGGAGCGAAAGACTGCGGGGCAGGTCTTGCGGGTGAGGGTTGCCATGGTTGCCATTGCGGGGTCCGTCTGCTACTCACGGGAAGCGGCGGATGTTGCGACAGGTCTATCTAACAAGAATACCGGGCCGGCCTTCGGGAGTCGGCACGGCGTTTCGCCCTGCGGCCAAACGCCGTGTTTCCCGCAAGGCGGCGCGTGCCCGTCACGGGGCGGTGGCACCCCCGTGGACGCGGTAGAACAACCTCGGCGCGGTCGCCGGATCCGGGGTGCTGCCCGGCGGGATGTCGTAGCTCGTCACCGGGTCCGTCGCGGGGATGCCGGTGGCGTATTCGGCCCAGCTTGTGAGGTCGGCGCTGACTTCCACCTTGTAGGCGATGCCGGTTTGGGACGGCCAGGAAAGCGTGACCGCGCCATTGGCCGCCCGTTGGATCTGGACGGGAACGGGAATCCACGACACTCCCCCCGGTGCCATCCACACGCTGAAGTTGTCAAATTGCCAGTCGGTGCTGCCCGCGGCATTATCATGCCAAATGCCGACCAGCAGTTCTCCTGTTAGATCGGTTCGCTCGACGCTGCGGACGAGCGACCAAGTGCCGCCTGCGGTGGATTTGTTATAGTAATTGAAGGTGGTTCCGACCCGCTGCAAGCGGAGGTAGGGAGGATAGCTGCCCCAGAACTGCTCGGTCGCTCCTCCTCCGTTGACATTGGAATAGAAGTAATGCGATTGGTTGGCCGGCAAGGTGTATGCCGCCACCCAGTTCAGCGGCGAGGCGCTCGCCGTGCGCGCGATCAGGCCGCCGGAAGCATACACCCCGGCGGGCATCGACGGGATGTACACTTGGACATCGAAGTCCACGCCGGCGGGCACCGTCTTGTAAAGGGTCGGGCAGTTGCCGATCCCTTCGGCGCCGTTGGGCAGGTGCAGCACGCCGCCGGTGGTGTCGGTGCCGGGATCCAGATTCTGCGCATTGAGCACGCCATCCCACATGGTGCCCGTGACGTCGCCGCCGGCGAAGTCATGATAGATCTGGAAGCTGTCCTGATAGACGCTGCCGGCAGGCAGGACTTCCAGCGCGGCGCTGGCGCTCGTCGTCGGGCCGTTCGAATTGGTGACGACCACGCTGTAGTTGCCGGCATGGTCCCCGCTGACGGAGGGAATCGTGTAGCTGTCGCCGGTCGCGCCGTCGATATCCGTGCCTTCCAACCGCCACTGGTATTCCATCGGGTGAGGGCTGGTGGCGATGACGGAGAAGCTCGCGGTGCCGCCCGGGACCGCCTTGAGCGGCTGCGGCTGGACGGTGATCACGGGCACATCGATCACGAGTGTGGCGTTGTCACTGGGCGTCGTGCCGTGGGCATCGCTGACCACCACGCTGAAAGTGCCGACGGAATCCCCGCTGACCGGGTTGATCGTGTAGCTGTCGCCGATCGCGCCATCGATGTCCACGGTATTCTTCCGCCACCGGTATTGCAGCGGGGCGGCACCGGTGGCGGTGACCGAGAATGTCGCCGTCCCAGCCAAGTCCGCTCGCAGCGACTGCGGCTGGCCGGTGAGGTGGGGCGGACCGATCATGAGCACGGCGTCGTTGCTGGGGGTCGAGCCGTTGTCGTCGGTGACCACCACGCTGTAGGTGCCGGCGTGTTCCTCGCCGACGGAGTTGATCGTGTAGGTGTCGCCGGTTGCGCCATCGATGTCCGAGCCATTCAGCCGCCAGTGGTAGAGCAGCGTGCCGGTACCCGTGGCGGTGACGGAAAACGTCGCGGTTCCGCCCAAGTACATCGTGACCGGCTGCGGCTGGCCGGGGATCAGCGGGCCGGGCGGCGGCGGGTCCGAGACCTCAAGCGTGAAACTGCCGTAACGGTTAGTGACTGTATTCGCGCTCCAGCTCTGGAAGGACAAGCCCACCTGCACGTCGGTGGACAAGCCCACCGAGCTGTGGCTGCCGGTGTACTGGGTCCAGGTGCTGCCGTTATCGCTGCGGAACGCCGTGTACACCCCGGCGGTGCGCACCAGGCGAAACCACTTCGAGGCACCCATGGTTCCCCACACGCCGTGGATGGCCGCGCCATTCGCCTCGAAATAGGTGAACGAGTTTGACGGCACCCCGTAGGCGCTTATGTAGTTCGAGTTGTTAGAAGGATTCGCCACCAACAGTCCAATGGTACCATCTCCGGCGGCGGCGGAAACATGCAGGGTGGAGGTGAAGTCCATGTTGCCGGTAAGGTTCTTGTACAAGAACGGACCATTGCTGATACTCGATGTTTGCGGCGAGTAGAGGCGCAATTCACCCGCATTGGTGATGTTGGCGTCCATGGCGCTGATTTTTGCCGTGCCACGGATGCCATCCCAGATGGTTCCCGTCGTGTCGCCAGTCGCGTAGTTATGGTCCGCGTCGAAACTGTCGGTGAAGGTCTCGGCCCGCACCGCCGTAAGCAGGGAGCTGGCCGCCAATAGTGTTAGAAACGATGCTCTGATTGGTGTCATGGTATCAAGGGTGATCTGGGAGGGGGGTGTTCCGGCACAGCCGCCAGACCGGTTTCGGCTGTGCCGGATTGAAATCAGGAATGCACACTAGCAAAACCGGGCAGGGCTGTCCATGCCCGGATCGGCGGAAGATTGTTGATTTTCTGAACCTGGCCGGGATGCCCGGCGGGTCACTGGCGCTCGCCGAACTTGCGGAAGCCGGTTGGGGTCATCCCGGTTTCCCGCTTGAAGAAGTTGCTGAATTTCCCCTGCTCGGAAAACCCGCAAAGGTCGGCGATGCGTTCGACCGAGTGGCCGGTGGAAAGCAGGTAGGTCTTCGCCTGCTCGGCCTTCACCCGGCGAATCTCCGCCCCCGGAGTGCGCCCGAACAAGGCGGCGAAACGCCGCGAGAACGTCCGCTGGGACATCCGCATGCCGTCCATCACCTCGCCCACCGAAAGACCTTCGCAGGCATGGTTCCTGATGGCCTCCAACGCATCGTGATAGGGGGTGTTCCCGCGGCGCTCGCAACGGGTCGAATCCCGCACCTGCACCGCCGGCGAGGGCAGCGCGATGAGGCCCTCGCAGCGCCGCCCGTCGCGGATCGATTCATGGATCCACTGCGTCGCCCGCCGCCCGATCAACTGCCCGGGTTGCGGAATCGATGAGATCGACGGGCGGCTGCTGCGTGCGATCCGATAATCGAACATGCCGAGCACCGCCAGGTGGCCGGGCACCTCGAGGCCGCAGTGCATCGCGCGTTGGCAAAGGTGCTGCGCGAGGTGGTCGTCGTCGCACCATGCCACCGCAGGCAGGTGGAGCGAACGCAGGAACCTATCAAGCATCCGCTGCTGGGAGGCACTCAGACGGGTCATCCGGTCATCGATTCCCGCGAGCACCCCGAGGTCTAACACTTCTGTCCGCATCCCCGCGCGGGCACAAGCCTCGCAGTAGCGCTCGACCCGCCATTTCAGCGCCGTGCTGGTGGCGATGTCGGCACCGACGTAGGCGGCTTGGCTGCGGCCCAGCACGCCAAGGTGCGCCACCGCCGTCGCGATCACGGAACTTCCCTGGAACGCCACCATCGGAACCACCTCGGGCGGTTGATCCCCGCTCGTGTTGACCACCATCACCCCGCGCGCAAGCAAGTGCCCGACCCACGTATCGCGCGGCCGGAGCCAGACCAGCGCGCCGTCGAAGGCCGGCAACTCGTTAACCACGGGACAGCCGCGGTCGCTCAAGTACGGCAGGTCCAACACTTCCACTCCCCCCATTTCCTCCGCATACAGGATGGCCCCTTCGAGCAGGCGTCCGGCATACTCGGGTTCCGCCGGCAACAGGACGGCAATGCGGATCACGGATCGGGATTTCATCGGCGGCAAACGGGGCCGGGGTTGGGCATCGGCACCCGTTGCGCAAGCAAACCCGCATTGTTCAGAAAATCAAACATATTCCGCCGATCTGGGCATGGACTTTGGGATGAGGAGCGTCTATAAGCGGGAGCGGTCAGCCTGATAAGGCGAGACTTGACAGGTCCCGGCGCGACCCGGTCAACGGGCGGTCATCCCTCAAGTGCCGGGCCTCTGACGCGTCTTTCCCGAAGCAGGTCTCACCGCCAAGAAACAATTCACGATGTGCCAGCCCCGTCTAACATTCCTTGCGCCGCCGCTCGCCGCCGCTTGGATCGTCATTGCGTGGTGCGCCGCCGCGGCAATTGCCGGGCCGCCTTCGATCCCAGACGCCGCCGTGGCGGTTGTGGCGAAGCATAACAGCGTGTTCACCGAGGCGCCGCGAGGCACGCCGTCGAACTGGGCGGTCGATGCTCCGCTGTTAGGCAATGGCGACCTGCTGGCGGCGCTCGGTGGTGCCGGTGGCGAACCGGAATTCTGGATTTCGACGAATGATTTCTGGCAATTCACTCAGGGGCTATTTCTTGGCGGGCCACGGCCGCTGGCCCGCCTGGCGCTGCGGTTTCCGGAATTGGCGGGTGGCGGGTGGCAGGCGGAGCAAGAGTTCACCACGGCGGTGACGACATTGCGCATGACCAAGGGCGAACGCGTGTTGCGGCTGCGCGCCTGGGTGGCGGCGACGGAAAATCTGTTGGTGGTGGAACTCAATGCGGATGGCAAACCCCTCGGTGGTCGGGTGGAGTTGATCGCCCGCGGGATCACTGAACCGCGACCGCCGCGACCGATTCATCTGGGTCGTGAGCAGTATGGCGGCGGACGCTGGTATCTCAACGGGTGTCTCGACGAGGTGCAGGTGTTCGACCGCGCGCTCACGGCCGACGCGCTGCACGCGCTGCGGGAGCGCGTGAACGCACCCGACGGAATTGTTAGACATTGGGCCTTCGATGAAACGGAGGGCGATGCGGCGCGGGACAGTGCCAGTCCGGGCGGCGCCGGCGTGTTGCGCAATGCCGCACGGACGCCAGGCGTGCGCGGCGGGGCCGTGCGCCTCAATGGTCGCGACGCCTATATCGAATGTCCCGCGCTATCGATTCCCGGCACGTTTACGATCAGCGCCTGGGCGTTGTTAGATGCCGCGGTGCCGGAGGGTCAGGCGGCTTACCTCTTCAGCATGGGTGAATGGAGCCAAGGGTGCAGCCTCGGGATTTCCGGAGGCAAGCTGAGGTTGGCCGTGGACCAAACGTTCGCGCAAAGCGCCGAGCCCGTGCCGGTCGGCCGGTGGGTGCATCTGGCCGGTACTTTCGACGGTCGCCGGTTGACCGTTTATGTCGATGGCCGCGAGGCCGGATGCGCGGCGGTGCCAGAGCCGCCGGATGAAGCGAGCGTCGAGCGGACGCCGCAGGTGCAGCGTGCGGCGCGTCGGTTTGCTAGAGACGTTGCCATTCCGAGCGCTGCGGCATGTGCGGTGCGGCTGGTGGACGGCAAGCTCCCTGATTTCACCCTTGAGCCGGGCCGGCCGCTGGTGCTTGCCGTGGCAGTGCGGAGCGAGTTCAAGGATCCCGGGTATCTCGAAGCCGTCACCCGGCGCGTGGAGCAGGCCACCCCCGAAGACATCGCGGCCGTGCGGACGCGGCACCTCGGGTGGTGGCGCGAGTACTGGGGCCGTTCGACCGTCGAACTCGACGACCCCGTCATCGAACAACGCTACTACCTCTCGCACTACGTCATGGGCAGTTGCAGCCGGGACCCGAAATTCCCGCCTAACATTTTCGGCTGGATCACCACCGACCGGCCGGAGTGGCAGGGCGATTACCACCTCAACTACAATCACATGGCGCCGTTCTACGGGCTGTATTCCTCGAACCGGCTGGAGCAGGCGCTGCCCTATCACGCTCCGTTGTTGGATTTCCTCGAGCGCGGGCGGTTTTACGCGCGGAGCATCCTGGGCATCCGCGGGGTGTACCTGCCGGTGGGCATCGGGCCGCTGGGGCTGGAAACGAATCGGGTCATCGCGGAGCGCCGGCCGCAGATCGGCGAGCACAACCGCCACGTGGAGGGCGAAGGCTACTTCATGGGCCAGAAAAGCAACGCCGCCTATGCGCTCGTCAACGTGGCCCAGCACTGGTATGCCACCTATGATCCGGATTATGGTCGCACGCTCTATCCGCTGGTCCTCGCGGTGGCCGACTTTTGGGAGGACTATCTCAAGTTCGAAGGCGGACGCCATGTGATCTATTCCGACTCGATCCACGAAGGGTCCGGGCCGGATTTCAACCCGGTCCTTTCGCTCGGCCTGGTGCGCAACGCCTTCGCGCTGGCGCTGGACATGAGCCGCGAACTGGGAGTGGATGCCGGGCGGCACCCGCGCTGGCAACACATCCTGGAGCACCTCAGCGACTATCCCGTCCAGCAACGCGACGGCAAGACGGTGTTTCGCTATTCGGAAAAGGGCATGGATTGGTGTTGGGAAAACACCCTCGGCATCCAGCATATCTATCCGGCCGCGGCCATCGGGCTCGACAGCACGCCGAAGCTGTTGGAAATCAGCCGCGACACGATCACCGCGCTGGGCCGCTGGGGCGACCAGAATGGCATGAACAGCTTCTATCCGGCCGCGGTGCGCGTGGGCTACGATCCGGACATCATTTGGAACAAGTTGGGGGAGGTGGTCAGGACGCTCGGGGCGCCTAACGGCTTCACCCGCGGCAATCCGCACGGAATCGAGAACTGCAGCATCGTGCCTAACACGATCAACGAGATGATGCTGCTCAGCCACGAGGGGGTGTTGCGGCTGTTCCGCGTCTGGCCGCGCGGACACAACGGGCGCTTCTCCCACCTGCGCGCCCGCGGCGCCTTCCTCGTGTCGGCCGCGATCACCAAGGGCGTGGTGTCGCCGGTCACGGTGCTCAGCGAACGCGGCCGCGACCTCGTCATCGAAAACCCGTGGCCCGGACGCGCGGTCGTCGTCACCCGCAACGGCCGCCAGGCGGAAACCGTCACGGGCGAACGCCTGAAGCTCAAAACCGCCGTTGGCGAAGCGCTCGCCCTGACCCCGCCCGCCCCGTGACGCGTGCGATTCCTTTCCCATGATCCATCATCTCCCACCCCAATCCCTAACATAATATCACACGAGCATGAAGACATTCCATTCGTTAGTGATGCGAGGCTGCCTGATGCTGGCGGCCGGCAACCTGATCGCGGGCGAGGCACCCGTACCGGGCCCGTCGGAGTCCCCCACCGCCGTCACCGCCGCAGCCCTCAAGCGCAAGCTGGCAGCCAGCGAGCTGGCCTGGCGGAAACTGCGCGACGAGTGCAAGGGCAATTACGAATACGACGTGAAGTTCACCAGTTGGGTCGGGTGGTCCCACACCACCACCATCGTCGTCAAGGACAACAAGGTGGTGGCCCGGAAGTTCCAGCAACGCTCTAACAAACCGGCCGAGCCTGGCAAAGCGCCGCCGGCTGCCGACACCGGCACCACCGGGTGGCAGGAGACCACCGCCGCGGAGCTGGGCAAAAACCGCGAGGGTGCCCCGGCGAAAACCATCGATGAACTCTATCAGTTGGCCGCTGAAGTTATCGGGAAGGGCGTCCAGGAACACCAGCGTTGGACAACCGTCTTCGACACCAACGGCATCATCCGGTGCTTTGGCTTCACCGACAAGCGGATCGCGGACGACGCCCCGCTGACCGGTGTCAGCATCGATGCGCTGCGGCCCACCAAATAGATCCGGAAGAAATGAACAATCACAAGCCGCGCGGACGAGCCAAAGAACGAGCGACGATGCTCGCCCTGTGGTCGATGGTGTGGGTCTCGACGGAAGCGGCGCCAACCGGAGGACAGCCGTCCCGGCTGTCAGGGAAGACAGGCGTCCCGCCTGTCGTTTCAATGACGGACACGCCGGATGCCCCGGTCTGCCAAGTGATCCCGTTTAATCGGGATTTCCGCTTTGGCCTGGGCACGAGGAAGGACGCGGAACTGGCATGCACCGTGCCCATTGCGACAAACACGCGAGCCCGCTTTCTGCGGATCGTGTACACCGGCGTGTCCGATGGCTTCTGGCCCAGCCACCGCGAAGTCGAGATATCAGGAACGCGCCGCAACCCGTGAAACACACCCAAACACCCGCCTCGATGTTAGATCCTGTCCGACGTAAGCTTGTCACAATCCTCATCGCCGCCGCGGCCACCTTGGCCAGCCATCCGGCCACCACCGCCGCGCCCAATACCATTCGGTTAGGCGATGAGATTGTGGAGGAAAGAGAGGCGGCGGGCAGAATGCCCGCGCCACAGTGGCCCGGGCATTCTGCCCGGAGCCTTCAATCATCAATCGTAAGTGCTAGCCAAACAGCATTGGCCGTCGCGCCCGTGCCGGAACGCCTCCGCTGCGAATACCGCACGGACCCGCTCGGCATCGACACGCCCCAACCGCGCCTGAGCTGGCTGATGGAAAGCCCCGTGCGCGGGCAACGGCAAACCGCCTATCATCTGTTAGTCGCGAGGACTGCCGAGGCCTTGTCCAAGGACCAAGGCGATTTGTGGGACAGCGGCAAGGTGGTTTCGGACCGGCAGCATTTGATAGATTACGCCGGCAAGCCGTTGGAATCGCGGCTGCGTTGTTATTGGAAGGTGCGGATCTGGGACAAGGATGGCAATCCGTCGGGTTGGAGCCAGGACGCAACGTGGACCATGGGCTTGCTCGCGCCGGACGACTGGCACGCCCAATGGATCGGCGCGGAAGCCACGCCGCGGCAACCCGAACCGGCGGCCGATGACCACCTCGGCTATCACGCCGCTGAGGCAGCCCGCGAGGAAGAGAAGAAGTGGGTGCAGGTGGACCTGGGCAAGAGTGTCCCGATCAACCGCGTCGTGTTGCATGCGCTGAATCATGGTGACGGCGGGATTCCTCTCAAGGGTTTCGGCTTTCCGCTCCGTTTTCGCATCGATGCCTCGGATGATCCGGACTTCAAAACCTCGCAAGTGATCGTGGATCACACCGCCGCCGATTACCCCAATCCCGGTCATGTCGCGGTGTCGTTCACATCCGACGGCGTCACCGCGCGCCACGTGCGGGTGACGGCCACCAAACTCTGGAACCGGCACCGCGGTGATACGCCCTATTGTTTCGCACTGGCTCAGTTGCAGGTGTTCTCTAACGGAAGCAACGCCGCTTTGAAGGCACCCGTCACCGCGCAGGACAGCGTCGAGAACTGGGGCTGGGCCAAGACCTATCTAACAGACGGCAGGCGTTTCTCCGGGGACGCCGCCGCCCGCGCGACTCCAGGTGCCGACGCGCCCCCTCGTCCACGATCCAGCTTCGCAAGGAGTTCCTGGTGGAGAAGGATGTCAGGCGCGCGGTGGTGTTTGTCTGCGGCCTCGGACAACACGAACTGCGGCTCAACGGCCGGAAGGTCGGCGATAATGTCCAGCTCAGGATGGGGGCCACTTCTCTAACGGAAGCATGGGACACCAATCCGATTTCGTCGCAGAATCACTGCATGCTCGGACACATCGAGGAATGGTTCTACCGCAGTCTCGGCGGCATCTCGTGCGACCCGGCGGGCCCGGGTTTCAAGAAGATCATCCTCAAGCCGCAGATGGTGGGTGACCTCACCGGTGCCGAGGTTAGCCACGCCTCGCCATACGGCCGCATTGCCGTCAAATGGACGCGCGCGGACGGCATCATTTTGTTAGATGTGGTGATCCCCGCGAACACCACCGCCATGGTTCACGTTCCGGCGAAGGACGCCGCGGCAGTCACGGAAAGCGGCCAACCCGCCGGCCGAACCGCAGGAGTCAAGTTCCTGCGCATGGCCGACGCGGACGCCGTGCTCGAGGTGCAATCGGGACATTACCAGTTCCAATCGCGCGGCGCCAAATGAACACGATCTCAACGGGCTGACATATCGGGCGCTCTTCCCGACCTGATCTAACATCAATCACCATGACATCCTCTCACGATTCCTCTCCCTCGCCTGCTGCGTGCTGTCAGCCTGCGTGCGCACCGCCTCTGTCGAGCCGCCGTTGGCAGCCACCGAGGCGATGTTCCGCAATCCGCCGAACGACGCGCGGCCGTGGGTGTATTGGTTCGTGGCCAACGGCAACCTGAGCCGCGAGGGCATCACGGCGGACTGCCCGTGTGCCTGCACCGGTATTCCGGCTGCGGCCAGCGGGCCACCGCGGCGCAGTCGGTCATCTCCCGCAGCAGGGATTCGAGGGTCACCGCCGCTTCCGCAGCCCACGCCGTCCCGGCCCCGAGACCAGCGGCCGCCGCCCATGCGATCATTCGTTGTTGCATAAGTATTAAGCGATTCGATTCTCGATTGTTGATTCTTGAATGCTGATATTTGACTCAAACAGCACGAATTTCACTTTTCAAGCACTCTAGCTTCAGGCCCGCCCGCTGTCCATGTCCAAATCGGCGGAAAATGTTTGATTTCCTGAACCCTGTGGTCGCCATGCACACTGCCGGAGAGATTTCTCCCGAATTGCACAATTGGAAGGACAAATGAATGATCGGCGGCGGCGAGTCGCCGTTGGCGAACGATGAAACCGCATGATCGGCCTGCTCACCACCAAGCCGGTGACGGCCGCCGCCCATAGAGCGACCAGGCCGGCCGGCACCGGATGGATGCGCCGATTCAGAAAATCAAAAACTTTCCGCCGATCCGGGCATGGACTTTGTAATGAGCCCGGTATATTATAAGCGTTGCGATGAGCACGATCAGGAAGCAGGCATGCCGCGCTCCCGGACGGTGCCTGCGGCTGGCCGCCGCCGGCTCCGGGCCCTCGTGCTGCACCCGCAATCCTAACCGAAACCTGCCATGAAGAAACCGCCCACCCTGCTGCTCCACGCCTCCCTGCTCCTGATTGCCGGCGTCCTGACCGCTGCGGAATCCCCGCCGCCGATCGACGAGGCCACCCTCGACGAGTGGTCGAAGCCGTACCGCGGCTGGCACTACCATCCCGGGCCGGTCATCCCGTCGGATCTGAAGATCCCGGGCCACGAGGGCTTCCGGAGCTTCGACGTCCCGAACGTCTATCAGCTCCCGGGGCGTCCGGGGGTTTGGTTCATGAGCTTGATCGGCTTCAACGGCCAGGGCTACAACAGCTTCGTGGTTGAGAGCACCGACCTCGTCGAGTGGACGAAGCCGCGCCTTGCCATGGGCTTCGGCAAGGAGGGCGAGTTCGATTTCGGCGGCTGCGTTCTCGGTGCCTACCTCTACGAATCCTGCGACATCAAGGCGCCGCGGATGCTCAAGCAACGCGACGGCAAGTTCTGGACGCTCTACGGCTGCTACGCCAAGCAAGGCGGCTACGAGATCGATCCCGGCTACGAGGGCGTGGCGGCGAGCGCCGACGGGCTGATCTGGACGCGGGTCGGCGACAAGCCGATCCTCTCGGTGCACGACGCGGACTGCGGCGACTGGGAAAAGGACTGCATCTATCAGCCGTGGCTGCTCGAGCACGGCGGCCGGTTCTACAACTTCTACAACGCCAAGCGGATGATGCCCGAAGGGGTGGAACAGATGGGCATGGCGACCTCCGACGACCTGCTGAAGTGGAAGCGCTATCCCGGCAACCCCGTGGTGCGGGTGCGGCCCGGCGGATACGACGAGAGATTCTGCTCGGACGGGAAGGTGTTCCGCGCCGGCGACCACTGGGTGATGTTCTACTTCGGCGTCGGCCACGGGTTCAACTTCGGCGGCGACCACTTCGGGGCGCACATCATGGTCGCGTTCTCGCGCGACCTTGAGCATTGGACCGCACACCCGCAGCCGCTCTACAAGGCCGGCGGACACCCGGGAGGCCTCGACCGCCAATACGCCCATAAGATCTCCCTCGTCCACAACCCGGCCAACGACACGTTCTACATGTTCTACTGCGCCACCGGCGACAAGGGCCGCTGCATCGGCCTGCTCACCAGCAAGCCGTTGACGGCCGCCGCCCGATAAACGACGATGAAACGATCACAATTCATGCCGCTTGCCTGCTGGGTGCTGTCGGCCTTCATGCTCGCCGCCGCGGTCGAGCCGCCGCTGGCCACCGCCGAGGCGATGTTCCGCAATCCGCCCGACGAGACCCGCCCGTGGGTCTATTGGTTTGTGGCGAATGGCAACCTGAGCCGCGAAGGGATCACGGCGGACTTTGAGGCGATGAAGCGCGCCGGCCTCGGCGGCGCCATCTTCATGGAAGTGGAAGCCAGCATCCCGGCGGGCCCCGTGCCGGTCATGAGCCCGCTATGGGTGGAGCTGATCCGCCACGCGATCGCGGAAACCGACCGGCTCGGCTTGGAGTTTTCCTTGTCCACCGGACCCGGGTGGACCGGCGCGGGCGGACCGTGGATCAAGCCGGAACATGCCATGCAGCACCTGGTGGGGGCCGAGACTGCGGTCAAGGGGCCGGCGAAGTTTGACGCGGTCCTGCCGCAACCCCAACCGCGCGGGCCGTTCTTCGGCGGACAGACGATGACCCCGGAGTTATACAAAGAATGGCACGAGTTCTATCATGATGTCGCGGTGTTGGCGTTTCCCACCCCGCAGGGCAACGCGCGAATCGCCGACGTCGATGAGAAGGCGATCTATCATCGCGCCCCGTTTTCCTCGCAGGCGGGCGTCAAACCCTACTTGCCCGCGCCGGCCGAGCACCCGGCCCTGCCGGCGGAACAATGCATCCCATCTTCCAAGATCATCGATCTAACCAGCAAATTGGCTCCCGCCGGACGGCTCACGTGGGAGGTTCCGGCCGGCGATTGGACGATCATGCGCTTCGGCCGCACCTTGACCGGCCAAACAACCCGGCCGGCCCCGGCGGCGGGCCTCGGCTTCGAGAGCGGCAAGTTCGACAAAGCCGCGATCGACGCCCACTTCGCCGCTTACATCGAGCCGCTCGCCGGCCCGGCCAGCCCCGGCAGGAAACCCCAGCGCGGCCTAACGACATTGCATTTCGACAGTTGGGAGTTATCCGCCCAGAACTGGTCGGAGTCGTTTGCCGCGGAATTCAAGCTGCGGCGCGGGTATGATCCCGTGCGCTTCGTGCCGGCGATGAACGGTCGCATCGTGGACAGTCTCGAAATCTCCGAGCGTTTCCTCTGGGATTTGCGCCAAACCGCGCAAGAGTTGGTCGTCGAAAACCACTTGCTGCGGATGAAGGAACTCGGCCGCCGGTGGGGCCTGAGTCTATCCACCGAACCCTACGATCTGAACCCATGCGCCGATCTAACACTCGGCGGGGCGGCCGACGTGCCGATGGGCGAATTCTGGACTTGGGGTGGTTGGTTCGACACGACCTACAGTTGTGTCGAGGCCACCTCGATCGGCCACACGCTCGGCAAGCCGATCATCGCCGCCGAGTCGTTCACCGCCGGGGCTGGCGAGGATTGGCGGCAATTCCCCGCAGTCATGAAGGCCCATGTCGATTGGGCCTTGTGCGCCGGCATCAACCGGATCACGTTCCATTGCTTCACCCATCAGCCGCGGCTCGACCAATACCCTGGCATGACCATGGGACCGCACGGCGTCCATTGGGACCGCACCCAGACGTGGTGGGACCTGTCCACCGGCTTCCATCGCTACGTGACGCGCTGCCAGGCGGTCCTGCGCCGCGGCCTGCCCACGGCTGACATCCTCTATCTCAACGCCGAGGGCGCGCCCCGCGTGTTTCAAGCGCCCAATTCCGCCCTGCGGGGCAATCCGCCGGATCGGTTAGGGTATAACTTCGACGGCATCGCGCCGGAAGTGTTGATGCAACGCGTGTCGGTCAAGGATGGCTGCCTCGTCCTGCCCGAGGGCACCAGCTATCGCGTGTTGGTGCTGCCGGAGTTTGACACGATGACACCCGCGCTGCTCGGCAAGATCAAGAGCTTGGTCGAGGCCGGCGCCACGCTCGTCGGTTCGCCGCCGCGCAAGTCGCCGGGTCTATCAGGTTTCCCGCAGTGCGACGAAGAGGTCAAGCGCCTGGCGACCGACCTCTGGGGCGATCCCTCGGCGGGGGCCTATCACAAGGAGCGCGATTGCGGTAAGGGCCATGTGGTGCGCGCGCCCTCGGGCGATGCCGAGGCCTATGAGAACTTCCGCGCAAACGCCAGGTGGATTTGGGGTGGCGATGAGGATCCCGCGGTGGCGGCGGCCGTGGGATTCCGCTATTTCCGCACGGCGTTCGACATTCCGGCGGGACGCAAGGTGGAATCTGCCAGCCTTGCCATGACCGCCGACAACGGATTCGAATTGTGGCTCAACGGCAAACTGGCGCTGACTGGCAGCGATTTCCATCGCGTGTGGTATGCCGATGTCGCCGCGTCACTGGTGCCGGGGGCCAACCTGCTCGCGGTCGCCGGCAACAATGTCGATGCTTCGCCGAATCCGGCCGGCCTGATCGGCTCCCTGACGATCCGTTTCGCCGACGGCGGCACCCTGTGCCTCAACACCGACGCCACGTGGGAAACCACCGTCGCGGTCAGGGACGATTGGAAGACGCAGGCCAACCAGCCGGCTGCGGACCCCGCCAAGCCATGGACCAGGGCGAAGGAATTCGGCATGTTAGGCCGCGCGCCGTGGGGACTGATCTCGCGCTACATCGGGAACTCGGGACCCTATCCGAGTTACGAGATGGTTGCCGGGGTCCTGTCCACGATGGGGGTACCGCCGGACTTCGAGAGCAAGCACCCGCTCCGCTACATCCACCGCCGCGACGGCGATGCCGACATCTACTACGTCTCTAGTATGCACTCCGCCGGCACGCTCGACGCGGACTGCGTCTTCCGCGTCGCCGGCAAACAGCCGGAGCTGTGGGATCCCCTGACCGGCGAGACGCGCCCGGCCGCGGCCTTCTCCCAACAGGACGGCCGCACCACCATCCCGCTGCGCTTCGAGCCCAGCGGCTCGGTCTTCGTCGTGTTCCGCCAGCCGGCTCTAACCGAAAAGGCCGACGGGCGCAACTTCCCGACCTACGAACCGGTGCGCGAAGTTCCCGGCCCGTGGACCGTGACGTTCGATCCGAAGTGGGGTGGCCCCGCGCAGCCGGTGGTGTTTGAGAAATTGTCAGACTGGGCGAAACATCCCGAGGAAGGCATCCGGCATTATTCCGGCAAGGCCGTGTACCGCACCACGTTCGAACTGCCCGCCCACGGCAATGGCGGGCGGATGTTCCTCGAAACCGGCAGGATCCAGGGCATGGCCGAAGTCCGCGTCAACGGCAAGCCAGCGGGCGTCGTCTGGTGCGACCCGTGGCGCATCGAAATCACCGGCGTGCTGCGTGGAGGCAGGAATGACCTGGAATTGATCGTGGCCAACCTGTGGCCGAACCGCATGATCGGCGACGCCGCGCTGCCCCAGGACAAGCGTTTCACCTGGTCCACCTATCAGCCGTTCCCGAAGGATCAGGCATTGCTGGAGTCCGGCCTGTTAGGACCGGTGCGCGTGATGGTGGAAAAACCGGATTAACATGAATGACGCAAGAACAGGCGGATTTCTCCTCAAGGAGCGCCGGGGTCAAGTGAGGCCGAGCGATGACCGGCATGTGAAAAGAACAGACAACACTTATACAAGATGAAATCGCCCATTCTGTGCTTGTTATTGTGCGGGAGCGTGCTGGCTGTGGAATCGTATCCCGACGGTCGTCCGGCGT
Source organism: Verrucomicrobiota bacterium (assembly GCA_026397725.1). Taxonomy (GTDB): domain Bacteria; phylum Verrucomicrobiota; class Verrucomicrobiia; order Verrucomicrobiales; family Akkermansiaceae; genus Luteolibacter. Next base: position 43,618 of record JAPLUI010000327.1, read on the forward strand.
GCAAGGTGCGGCTGGACGCGAAGGATCAGGGCATTGTTCTGCGTTACGGGGATGGTCCTGACAAGTGTGATTACCTGGGCGCGCGCGACGTGTGGGTGTACGAGAACCAAGGCAAGTACTACATGCATTACGACGGCGCGGGTCACAAGGGTTGGTTGGCCTGTCTGGCGGAGAGTCCGGACTTGGTCCACTGGACGAAGAAGGGACCGGTTCTGGACAAAGGCGAGGCGGGCAAGGGCGATTCCGCCACCGCTTCTTATGGAACGACCTACTTTGATGGCAAGGAATGGCACATGTTCTACGTCGGTTGCCCGAATTGCACGCAGCCGCCGGATTGCGTGCCGGCCGGTCCGTATCTCACCATGAAGGCCAAAGGCGCGTCGGCGACCGGTCCGTGGACCAAGCAGTATGACGTGGTGCCGATCGCCCTGAAGCCGGGATCGTATTATGCGGAGACCGCCAGCCCCGGTTTTGTCGTGAGACACGGTGGCGAATACCTGCAGTTTGTCAGTGTCGCTGCTGGAGGGAAACGTTCCATCGGCATTGCCAGAGCCACGAATCTCGATGGATCATGGAAGATGGACCCCGAACCGATGGTTCCGCTGGCGGAGCAACTCGAGAACACCTCCATGTACTATGAACCTACGAACCAGACATGGTTTCTCTTCACCAACCATGTGGGGATCAATTATCCCGGCGGGCCCGAGTTCACGGACGCAATTTGGGTGTATTGGACGAAGGACCTCAACCGGTGGGATGCAACCAACAAAGCGCTGGTGTTGGATCGGGAGAACTGCAAATGGTCCGATCCGATCATCGGCTTGCCCTCGGTGCTGCCGGTTGGCCACAAGCTCGCGGTGTTCTATGACGGCAGTGAATTGAAGGGAGACACCTGCCACATGCGGCGGTGTATTGGTTTGGCATGGCTGGAACTACCGTTGAATCCCCCTTTGCCCAAGAATGAGAATTCACGAAAATAACAATACCTCGCAGACAAACCAAAATGAAACACCTGCATACCATGTCATTGGCGGCCGCGGCCATGTTCCTGATCACGGGCCACGGAGCGGCGCAACACCTGTGGTGGGACACCATGAAGCTGGACAACGCGACCTGCTTGTACGGTGAAATCACGGTCCTGGCGACCCATCACCCGATCTACTACTGCGGTGCGAACTGGCACCCCGGCGAGCCCGCGGGCGGTTACTGCGGCATCCAGCACAACAGCCCGACCGAGCGGCGGACGATCTTCTCGATCTGGGACACCTCGCCGACGCTCCACCCGAAGGTGACAGCGGCCGACCCGCAGACGGTCCACAACCGCTTCGGCGGCGAAGGCGAGGGCGGACACACCCACATGCTGTGGCCATGGCAGGCGGGCGACACGTTCCGCTTCTTCGTGCGCAAACTGCCCGGAACCGAGGCGGGCACCACCGACACCCGCTACTACATTCACGACCCCACCGCGAAAAAATGGCGGCACAGCGCGACCATCACGAACCCCAACGGTGACAAGAAGAGCGAAAAAAGCGTGGCCAGCCTCGGCGGCGGCGGACTCGCCTCCTTCCTGGAGAATTTCGGAGGAACGGATCGCCAGGTCCCGAAACTCGCACTTTACCGGCTGTGGCTGGGATCCGGGGCGGACGACATGACATGCCTTACCCAAGCGCAAGGTGACGGCACTTGGGGACAGCTTCACGATGCCTTCTTCCTGGCCGAAGGCGCCAGCAAGGACTTGGATGCGTTGTTCGCCAAACTGAAGGAGAAGTACGGGACGCCCGCGTTTGGCACTGCGGGCAAGCGACTCGGCCCGCTCTCTAACAAACCCCTCCCTGATGAACTGAAACAACAGCTCAAGGCCCTGTCAGGCGCTGCGGCCCAACCAGGCATCCCGCCCGCCACCAGAATGTGACGGCAACCTATGAGACGATTTGTCGGCGTCCCGTCGACACGGATTTCTGACAAACCGCCGCCATCCCCAGCGTATTGTAGTGATGAGAATCAACCGACAGATGCGAATTGGGGTGGCGCTGCCTTGGGTTGCGTTCGCCGGATTTACCGCAGCCCAAACCCCGGTTAGTGATCCGGTGCCAGTGGCCGGTGTTGCTCCATTGCTCACCCCCAAGGCCCCCTTGGCACCCCGCATCAACGGCCCCCGCATCACCGGGGTGCGGCCGGGAAAACCGTTTTTGTTCCGCCTTCCATGCACTGGTGAACGCCCGCTCACCTTTGCGGCCGAGGGCCTGCCACCGGGAATCACCCTTGATTCAACGACCGGCATCCTGCGCGGTGCCAGCACGGCCGCCGGCAGCCACAAGGTCACCCTCGGTGCCACCAACCGGCACGGCACGACCCGCCGCGAGTTGAAGATCGTGGTCGGAGACACCCTTGCGCTCACCCCGCCGATGGGTTGGAACTCCTGGTATATCCACTACAACCGGGTGACCGAACTGCACCTGCGCGAGGCCGCCGACCAGATGATCAAAACTGGCATGGCCGACTACGGATACCAGTATGTGAACATCGACGATTGCTGGATGAAGGCGAAAAACGAGCCGCCGTTTCGTGACGCCACCGGCGATTTGTTAGCCAACGACAAGTTCCCCGACCTCAAGGGCATGGTGGACTACATTCATTCGCGGGGCTTGCGGGCGGGCACCTACATATCGCCCGGACCATGGACCTGCGCGGGTTACGCCGGATCCTGGCAGCACGAGGCCCGGGACGCCCGCTGGTTCGCCAGGATGGGCTTTGATTTTCTCAAATACGATTGGTGCAGCTACGAATCGGTGGCCGGAGGCAAGGAACTGGCCCAACTCAAGAAACCCTATCAGCTAATGTGGGACGAGCTGCGCAAGCAGGACCGGGACATCGTCCTCAACCTCTGTCAATACGGCATGGGCGAGGTCTGGAAATGGGGCGCGGAGGTCGGCAATTGCTGGCGTACCACCGGCGATCTCGGGCTGGAACGCGGGAGCAAACTGCCCGGTTTCTATCAGATCGGGATGAGCAACGCCGCTCACTGGGAACACGCCCGCCCAGGCGCGTGGAACGACCCCGACTACCTGCTCATCGGCTGGGTCGGCGACGCCCACGGCATGGGCGAAGGCAAGCCGACCACGCTCACCGCCGACGAGCAGTATTCCTACATGTCGATGTGGTGTCTGATGGCGTCGCCGTTGATTTTCAGTGGCGACATGGCCAAGCTCGATGAGTTCACGCTCAGTGTGCTGTGCGCCCCGGAATTGATCGATATCGATCAGGATCCGCTCGGCAAACAGGCGGCAATCATCAAGCAGGACGCCCGGCAACTGGTCCTCGCCAAACCGCTGGAAGACGGGGCGCTGGCGGTCGGCTTGTTCAACCTAACCGATCAACCGCAGCGGCTGGAGATTCCACTCGAGGCGTTGCGCCTGAAACCTGGGGCCGGGGTGCGCGAGGCCTGGCGGCAGCGCGACCTGCCCGCTGCCGCCGATACCCTCGGCGCCGAAATCCCGGCTCACGGGGTGGCGGTATTCCGGCTCACGCCGAAAGCGAGGTTAGCCTTGCGCGGATGAAGTCCCGGATTTCCTCAATGACGATAACTTCGCGCCATTTGGCGCGTATGGATCAGCCCCATGAAAACAAGAATCGCAACCTTCCTGATGTTGGCGGTCATGAACACCGCTTGTCCTGCCGCTCCTGAAATCAATCACAACCGGCTCCCCGACGAGGTCCGCGCCGCACAGGTGCGCGACATGAAGTGGGGCATGTTCATCTGCTGGTCGTTCAGCACGTTCTACGGTCAGGAATGGACCCCGACCCGCGACAAGGACGCGTCTTATTTCAAGGCCACCGGTTGCGACACCGACCAATGGTGTCAAACGGCCAGGGACGCCGGGATGGGCTACATCCTGTTTCTTACCAAACACCACGATGGCTTCTGTCTGTGGGATACCAAGACCACTGAGAAAAAAGCAACCAACAGCCCGCTCGGCATCGACGTGCTCGCCCAGCTCCGCAAGTCCTGCGACAAATTCGGAATCAAGCTGGCGCTCTACTTCTCCGAGGGCGACTGGAACTGGCCGGGCGCGGTGGATGGCAAAGGCGGCAGCACCGGTGGCGGCAGCAATCCCGAACTCAAGAAGGCGCAGCTCAAGGAGCTTCTAACGGAATATGGCCCGGTCGAATTCTGGTGGATGGACCATGCGGTTGGCACCGGCGGTCTCTCGCACCAGGAGACCGTGGAATGGATGCATCAGTTCCAGCCTAACACGTTTGTCGGGTTCAACCACGGCGAGCCGGCGGGTCGCCTGTGCCTGCGGGAAATGGGCAAGCCCGGCAAGCTCGGTGACAAGGACGCGTCCCATTACAACAAGGATGCCGAGGCCTCATTCAAGGGCTATCAAGTCGCCGAGTTCACCTATCCCATCCTGCCTGACCACCAGGGCGGCGCGATGTGGTTCTACTCGCTGCCCAAACACGACAACCTCTGCCATCCCGCGGACAAGCTGTTCAAGGACTATCAGGGCGCACTGCAAAACGGCAATATCTTCTCCATCGACGTCGGCCCGAACTACCAGGGAAAACTCCGTGACATCGACGTCAAGACCCTCAAACAAGTGGGTGAGATGATACGGGCAGGCGCATCAGTCCAACCCGGCAACGCGCCCGCCACCAAATAGGTGTCCTGTCCAATCAATGACAAGATCACCGGAGCAGGTGGCAAGTTGTTCCAACCTGCGCATCGCAACGGCTGCGGTTGGTACGCTGACTCACCCGGCGGAGGCCCGGACGACTGGGCGGACATGGGCCGGACAGGTGCCGCTGGCATCGCTAACTTCCTAAGCCCTTACAGCGCTGGCGACTACCGCAAGCAAGCCCTCCCACACTCAAAAGTCATCGGTGAGCATCCGCAAAGCTTGCCCGACACGCACGGCTCGCCGGCCATGGGCATGGCATCCGCGGCGCTGGCGGCCAATCTCGAACCTGCCACCTTTCGCAAGCTGATCATCGATTTCCTGCCGACCCATCCGGTCGCGCCGAAGCGGGGCGTGCGGCTGGCGGTGAGCCTCGACGGCGCGGCACCGCTGATCCTATCAGGAATGGATGGCGCTGTGCTGGCCAACCTCCGCCGCCTGACCACCACGGTGAAGATCGCATCACCAGGTCAGCACTCGCTGACGGTGTGGATGGTCGATCCGGGCATCGTGATCGACAAACCCGTTCTGGATTTCTCCCCGCCAAAGGATACTTATCCGGGACCGCCAGAATCGTATCGCCGTTGACCCTGACCATTTGTGCCTTTTCCTGCGATTTTATGAATGGCGAGACGCATCGCCGCCGTATTCGGGTTGCCCTGTTGCAAACGCCATGACAATGTGAACCAGGAAAAGGCGACCATCCATAACCTAACAAGTGATTGGAAAGCAACGGATTCTCGCCGTGAGTTCGAATGATTTACCGTAATACCAACCATGACTACCAGAAACCATCTCATCACCACCCTCTCCACTCTAGCCATTGCGGCAGCTCTGGCGACTTCCGCCTCGGCCGCCCGGAAGGGCGAGTTGACCCTTCCCGACTTCACCAAAGGCGAAAAAATCCCCGCCGGGGCGCGCCACGACTGGACCCTCGGCGCCACCGGTACCCGCGGCTGGATCTTTTGTGACAAGATGGTCACTACCGACGCGCGCCAGATCGCGATCACCAAGGTCGAGAAGGGCTCCCCCGCCGACGGAATCCTGGCTCCCGGCGATGTGATCCTCGGCGTTGGCGGCAAGCCGTTTGCCTATGACCCGCGCACCGAGTTCGGCAAGGCGCTCACCAGCGCCGAAGCCGCGGCAGGCGGCGGGAATCTAACAATAACCCGCTGGCACGCCGGCAAAACAGAAGAGGTCGTGGTGAAACTGCCCGTCCTCGGCAGCTACAGCGCCACCGCGCCCTACGACTGCCCGAAATCGCAGCGCATTCTCGAACAGGGGTGCAAGGCGCTCGCGGCCCGGATTGCGGACCCATCATACAGCCGAAGTCGTAACCAGGACCCCATCACGCGATCCCTCAATGCCCTTGCCCTGTTAGCGAGTGGCAATCCCGCATATCTCCCACTGGTCAAGCAAGAAGCCCAATGGGCGGCGGACTACTCGGAAGACGGGATGCAGACCTGGCATTACGGCTACGTCACCATGCTGCTCTCCGAGTATGTGATGGCGACCGGCGACGAGTCGGTGATGCCGGGCCTGCGGCGGCTCGCACTCGAAGCCGCCCACGGCCAGAGCGCCGTGGGCTCGTGGGGCCACAAGTTCGCGCTGCCCGACGGCCGGCTCGGCGGCTACGGGATGATGAATTCTCCGGGCCTGCCGCTGACCATCTCGTTGGTGATGGCCCGCGCGGCGGGGGTGAAGGACCCGGCGCTGGACCGCGCCATCGAGCTGAGCGCCCGTCTGATGCGCTTCTACATCGGCAAGGGCGCGGTTCCCTACGGCGACCATCACCCGTGGATTGAGAACCACGACGACAACGGCAAGTGCGGAATGGCAGCGGTCTTGTTCAACCTGCTCGGTGAGGAGAAAGGCGCGGAGTTCTTCTCACGCATGAGCGTCGCTTCCCACGGACCCGAGCGCGACACCGGGCACACCGGCAATTTCTTCAACATCCTGTGGTCGTTGCCGGGCGTCGCCCAGTCCGGCCCCAATGCCACCGGAGCCTGGATGCAGGAGTTCGGTGCCTGGTATTTCGACCTCGCGCGGTGCTGGGACGGCAGCTTCCCTCACCAAGGCCCACCGGAAATGGCCGGGGACAGCTACACGGGTTGGGATGCCACCGGCGGCTATTTGCTGGCCTACGCGATGCCACTCAAGAAGATCTATCTAACAGGGAAACGCCCGGGCGTCGCGCCGCAGCTCGATGCCGCCGCCGCGCAGGCCCTGATCCTCGATGGCCGCGGCTGGAGCAACAAGGACCGCAACAGCGCCTATGACAAGCTCAGTGGTGACCAGCTCTTCGAATGTCTCGGCAGTTGGTCGCCGGTCGTCCGCGAGCGGGCCGCGATGGCACTGGCCCGCCGCCAGGATGCCCCCGTTCCCGCCCTGGTGAAGCTGCTCGATTCTCCGCGCCTCGAAGCCCGCTACGGTGCCTGCCAGGCCATCATCGCCCTGCGCGGGCGTGGCACGCCGGCCATTGAATTACTGCGAAAGTCATTGGCGCAACCAGACCTGTGGTTGCGCATCAAGGCGGCCGAGGCCCTGGCAAGTATTGGCACCCCGGCCATGCAAGCGGTGCCCGAACTCCTTGCTTTGCTCGCTCACGTCGACAAGGAGAACGATCCGCGCGGCATGCAGCAGCGCTATCTTTCCTTTGCCCTTTTCGATAGCGGTGGCGAGCATGGTGCCGGAATGCTCAACCGTTCCCTTGACGGAGTGGACCGTGAGTTGCTCTATCAAGCGGTGCGTGCCGGGCTCAGGAACCAGGACGGCCGCGCCCGGGGCGCCATCGGCTCGGTCTATCGGAATCTCTCCGCCGAGGAAATCAAGCCATTGTTGCCCGCCATCTATCAGGCAATCGTCGAACCGGCCCCCAGTGGTGAGATGTTCGCCGACGAAATCCGCTTGGAGGGGCTCCGCCTCATCGCCAGACACCGGATCAAGGAAGGAATTGATGCATGCGTGAATTACACGCGCAATCAGAATCCATGGGACAGCCAGGAGCGCACGCCAAAACTGATGGAGATCCTGCTCAGCTACGGTGCCCACGCGCAGTCGGTCATTCCCGAACTGACACGGATTGCCGACTATTTCGAAAAGGACGAAAAGGACTTTCCCAGAAATCTGATGCTCATGAAGGCCAAGTGCGTCCGCGAGACGATCCGTGCGATCCAAGCCTCGACGGACAAACCGGAACTCATCGGCATCAAATAGGGCATGGGATATCATTTCCGAACATGCGAACAGGTTGCCACCCCGCCCGTACATCCCATCCGGTTAATCCCGTTAGTCGGCCCTTCGGGCTTCTACCAGAATAACGGAAAACCGAACGCCGCTGCCGCCATACCAACTCGGCGGATTTCCAAGAAATGCAAATACCAAAGGACAGGCCCCATTTGCGAATTGCCTGCATCGGCGTCATATCACTCGTCCTTGCCACCTCCCTCAATGCCCAGCGGCACGTTTTCCCGCCCGGGTTCCTGGACCAGCAGACGCTTGGCAAGCCACCCGTCGCCTTGGCGGGGCGGGTCTGGTACCTGAAGTTCTCGTCCGACGGCCAAAGGCTCTTCGCCGTCGCGAACAAGGTCTACGACGTCGATTGGCGGAGGAAAATCCCACGGGTGATCTGGGAGGAGCATGACAACGAGACGATGATGCGCGCTTCTTTTTCTCCGGATGGCTCGTTGTTCGCCCGCTTGAACAACGGAGACAAGATCGACCTTCACGAATCCAGCACCGGCAAAGTCCTTTACACCATCAAAAGGCAGGAACGGCTTACCGTTCTTCCCGGCTGGGCCCGCGACAAGGATCTGATCGCCATTGCAGACCGCAAACAGATTCTCATCCATCACCCGAAAACCGGCGCACTCGTCAGGAAAATTTCCCAAGGGCAGACTGACATCATGGCTGTCGCATTGTCCCCGGACGGCAAGCTCCTGGTGGCTGGCAACAACCGAGTGGATAAGAACCAGGAAGAGGGTTTCCTTCTCTATCATCTCGACGGCGATGCCCCGCCCGTCCGGTTGCCGGGAAACGCGACGAGTGACCACTGCAGTGGTGCCGTGCTTTCATTCTCTCCCGATTCGAAAATCCTCGCGGTGTATTGCTCCCTCGCGCGCAGTGAAACGCTCTACTTCTGGGATGTGGCGGAACACAAGCTCATCTATCAGCTTGGTGGCCGCGGCTACAATTTCATCGCCCACTCGCCGGACGGTTCGCTGCTAGCCGCGGGTGGCCTCAACAACCTTGAAATCCTCGATGCGCGGACCGGTCGTGAGGTTTTCCGCCATCAGGGGGAAAGCGTCAACGAGCACATCTGGAGCGTCGCCTTTTCCCCTGATGGCAACACGCTCGCCACTGGCATTGAAGATCACATCAAGTTCTGGGACACACGCACTTGGAAGCAGATCGATCCCGATCCGAACTTGAGTGCTCCCCCCTCCGCCCTGGCGTTTTCGTCCGATGGTCGCCATCTCGTGACCGGATCTCTTGCCGGGGAAATGGTGCTCTGGGATTGGGAGAAAAAGTCGGTGCTCTGGAAGAGTCCGTCGCCGCAGGGCCAATGGCCGATCAATGCCCTTTCCGTCGATCCATCGAACACCATGATCGGCGTCCAGCAACAACCCCGGTACGGACGCGGACAAGTGCGCATCGTCGATTTCGCCACCGGAGAAATCCGCCGTTTCCTGTCACCGCCATCACCCACTTTCGCGGAAATCCTGTTTCGATCCGATCAGAAAACGGCGCTTATCGCCACCGCCAACCAGATCCTCCAATGGGACGTCGTGGCCGACCGACTGATCAAGGCCATCCCCGTTCCGTTCCTGCACCAAGCGCAGACTGCCGGGTCGTTTGAAATCCGCACGCTCCGCGCGGACCCGGCCGATCCCGATCTCATCTGGTGGACGGCCCAGTCACTTTTCGGTGCCATTCACCTCGAACGGAACACCGAGGCATGCACTTTCGAACTCAGCAAGGATTTCCGCATCTCCGCCCCGATTCCCCCGCGGGGGCATGAGTTCGTCAACATCGGCGACATGGTCTGGAACCTGCCAACCCGGCATCTGGTGAATCGGGCTAACAGTAGCAACCTGCCGTCGGTCCGCCATCCTTACGGCAATCTCCTGTTTATCGGCGGCTATCAGGGCAAGGTGCTCGTCTTCGATATCATGAGCCAGAGCGTCATCCGGGAGATCGACTTCGGTCCCGGAGAAATCAAGGCGCTCACTCTCACGCCCGATGGCAAGACCCTCGTCGCCGCCACCACCGGCGGGGTCCACTATGTTTCCCTAACGCCTGTCAACCTGCCAGCCGGCACCACCTCCGCAACCCTGTGGCAGCTCATGGGCAGCGATGACCACTGGCAGGCCTGGCTCGCCGCATGGGCGCTCGCACGACAGTCCGATTTCATCCCATTTCTCACCAACCATCTAACACCCGCGGCACAACCCGCGCCCGCGGAACTCCGCCTGCTCCAGTCCCTGCTCACCGACGGCAGTGACGAGGTCCGCCAGACCGCCGCCCGCAAGCTGCTCGATCTCGGGCACTCCATCACTCCGGAAACTTACGAGACCCTGCGCCAGGACGGCCTCCCCACCAAGCTTCCCGAGGGCCCTCCTCCGGGTTTCCCGGATTGCATCCCATCGGCGCCCGTACCGGTCCTCGTTCCTCTATCAGAACACCGGCGGGCGATGCGGGCGGTGATGATTCTGCAGGAAGACGCCACCGCTCCGGCCGTCCAGTTTCTCAAACTTCTGGCAGGCGGAGATCCCGGGTCCCCGGTCACCGTTGCCTGCCAAAAGGTCCTGGCTGCGCTGGCAATCCGCCAGTGATTCTTGACCTGCTCTAAACCGTGGATTCGTATCCCTTTCCATCAACTGATCATGACAACCCGCACCAAACTCATCACCATCCTCCATGAAACCTCCAACATCCATCAACCAACCAACCACCACCACCACCTATGACAAAACTAATCCGCTCCACCATTCTCCTGGCGCTCGCGTTGGGGGCCACCGCCTTGGGCACACCGATTCCGGCCAATGGCAAGCTGAAAATCTTCATCATGTCAGGGCAGTCGAACATGATCGGCTTCGGTCAACTTGCGGGCAGCCCGGGGACCATGGAGACCTATCTCAAGAGCAAGCCCAAGGATTATGGTCACCTGGTCGATAAGGACGGCAAACCGCTTGTCCGCGACGACGTGTGGATCGTGAACCTGTCCGACGAGAAGCAGCGGGCGCAGGGCTGGCTGACCACCGGTTACGGGGCGCCTGGAGGCCACATCGGGCCGGAGTATGGCTTTGGCTTCGTGGTCGGAGACGCCTACGAGGATCCGGTTTTGATCATCAAGTCGGCCTGGGGCGGCAAGTCGCTTTGTCATAACTTCCTGTCGCCGGGTTCGGAGGTCTATCCGAAACCTGAGAAAGACGGGGACAAGGGATTTCAATACGCGGAAGTCCTCCGGCACGTGAAGGAGATCACCGGCAACTTGAAGAAATGCTTCCCGGATTATTCGGGCAAGGGCTACGAGATTGTGGGTTTCGGATGGCATCAGGGTTGGAACGACCGGATCGACCAGAAGGCGGTGGATGCCTACGAAAAGAACATGGTCAACTTCGTGAAGGATATGAGAAAGGATCTGGGAATCGCGAAGCTGCCCTTCGTGATCGCCAATACCGGAATGGGCGGCTGGGACAATCCCCCACCATACAAGGCGAAAGTCGAGAAACTCATGGACGCGCAGCTTGCCCTGGCGGATCCGAAAAAGTATCCGGAGTTCAAGGGCAACGTCGCGGGCGTGGAAACCCGTGATTTCCAGCGCAAGCGGGAGGAGTCGCCATCCAAGCAGGATTACCACTGGCTTAGAAACTGGGAAACCTTGTATCTGATCGGCAAGTCCATGGGCGACGCAATGCTTGGCCTCGAGTCCGGTGACACCACGACCTCCAAGTAGGCCGCCCGGCCGGATCGGCTAACCAATCCACTCGCGTCATCGAATCATGAAAAAACACCGCCCTGCCTGGTTGTCCTTGGTCTGCCCGCCGCAGTTCAATCCGCAGTGGCGGGTGATCCCGGCACGACCCGGGGAGTGATTGATATCAGCAAACTGTCACTCGGCACACCAGCGGCGGAACCAGCGGCCATGGACACTGCCAACATACCGGCGGCGGAAAAGACCGATGCCCACCGGTCGTGACAATGTACACTTTACAGGGGCCGGCTATCTGACAGGCTGATCGCATACGCCCAGCCCTTGCTGGGCAAAGGCTTCGCTGAGGCCACGCTCGCCATGATGAAGCAGCAGCAGAAACGCCCGTGATTCATCGTAAGATCGAAGCCATCCATCTCAAATACCGCCGCCGATCTGATTTCCAAACGCTTACAAAACACAAATACATGACATCCAATTGTCGCATCCACCTGGTGCTATTCTTTGCGCTCGCTGTTTTCTTTTCGGGTCATTCCAGCGCCGCAGACCGTATGCCTAACTTCCTGTTCATTTGCACGGACGATCATCGCTGGGACGCGATGGGCGTCGTGCAGCGTGAACAGGGCGAGCGGGCACGTTTTCCCATGGTTTACAAGGAACTGGGAGACGTGCCGACGTGCTTCGCCATCCGCACCACCACCCATAAACTCATAAAATACCCGAATCTCCCCGAGTTCACCGAAGTCTTCGACCTCACCGCCGACCCATACGAAATCAAAAACCTGGTGTCGGACACCGCTCTAACATCAAAGCTCGATGCCGATCTGGGCCAGCTCATGAAAACGGTGAATTACACCGTGCCATCGAATGCAAACCAGGCCCGCCTGCCTGTTCCCACCAAGCCAAACGTCATCATCATCCTAGCCGACGATCTCGGCTATGGTGATGTGCAGTGTTACAACCGCGAGCGCGGGAAAATCGCCACGCCTCACCTTGACCGGCTCGCCTCGCAGGGGATGCGCTTCACCGACGCGCACACGTCCAGCGGCGTGTGCTCGCCGACACGCTACTCGCTGCTCACGGGTCGCTATCATTGGCGGTCACGGCTGCAGCAGGGCATCGTGGATTATCTCGGATCACCGCTCATCCCACCAGGGCGGCTCACGCTCGCGGGCCTGCTCAAGCAGCACGGATACCGCACGGGTATCATAGGGAAATGGCATCTCGGCTGGAATATGCAGCTTACGGACGAGGAGCGCAAACTGCTCAAGAGCTACGGCGGAAAGCCAGTTGGCGGAAGGCAAGTCATCGGCGTGGCGACGGACGAGGACCGAACCGCATGGCGCACGATTTATTCGCGACAGCTTCGCGGCGGTCCGGTGACCCTCGGCTTCGATTCATACTTCGGCACCGATGTCCCGAACTGGCCCCCGTATTGTTTCATCGAGAATGACCGCACCATGGGCATCCCGAGCGAGCTGTTAGCCGCCGATGCGTTGCGGAAAAACCAAGCCAGCTTCCAAGGCCCTGCGCTGGCGGACTGGAAGCTGGAGAATGTGCTCCCGACGCTCGGCGACCGCGCGTGTGCGTTCATCGAGGACGCCGCGAAGAAGCCCGAGCCGTTCTTGCTCTACCTGCCGCTCACGGCTCCGCACACGCCCATCGCCGTGGCGGAGCAATGGCGCGGCAAGAGCGGACTGAACGACTATGCGGACTTCGTGATGCAGACCGACGCGACGGTCGCCCGTGTGCTCGTATCGTTAGAGAAAAGCGGTGCCGCCGACAAGACCCTGGTGATTTTCACCAGCGACAACGGCTGCGCTCCTTACGCCGGAGTGAAGGACCTGGAAGCCAAAGGCCATTTCCCAAGCGGCCCGCTGCGCGGCTACAAAGCGGACGCATGGGAAGGCGGGCACCGCGTGCCGTTCATCGTGCGCTGGCCTGGCATCGTGAAGCCCGCGACGCGCTGCGACGCGCTCGTGCAACAGACGGATATCATGGCCACGCTCGCAGAAACGCTCGGCGCGAAGCTCCCCGCCAACGTGGGCGAAGACAGCGTGAGCCTCATGCCGTTGCTCAAAGGCAGTGATAAACCCACGCGCGAATACGCCGTCAGCCACGCATCAAGCGGCCTGCCCGCGCTGCGGAAAGGCTCATGGAAAATCATCTTCGGTCAAATGGGAGGCGGCTTCGGGGGCGCACCCGGCGTGGCAGAATCCGGCCAGCTCTATGATCTTGCCGCCGACCTCGGAGAAACGAAAAACATCTGGTTAGATAAGCCCGAACTCGTCGCCGAACTAACAACCACGATGACCCGCCTTGTGACCGAAGGCCGCAGCACGCCCGGTGCGAAACAACAAAACGACGTGCCCGTGCGCTGGCAGCGATTCCTCCCGAGTTCTTCGCCAGCACAATAGTCCGCATTTTCCCATGCCATGAGAATGCGGCCTCTCTTCTCACAAGAGGGGCTCGGACGGCCCGCCCGCGATCTCCATTGGCCAACGCGCGAGCCGCCCGTTCCCCGATTTTCCCGGCAGCCAGAGTGATAAGAACTGCTATCTCGATCCGTATCGTCAAACATACTCCGTAATCATGAAACCTACGCGCCTCCTCACCCATCGAGTTCTTCTCTTGCTTACATCACTCATCCTCGCGGTTCCGCTACAGGCGAAACCACTCCAGGTCTTCATCCTCGCCGGCCAGTCGAACATGGTAGGCCACGCCAAGGTCACCACCTTCGAGCACATCGGCATGGACCCGGCCACCAAGCCGATGCTGGCCGAAATGCAGAACCCCGACGGCAAGCCGAAAGTCTGCAAGCGGGTGTGGATCTCATCGCTCGGTAGCGCCGACACCGAACAGACGGGCAAGCTGACCACCGGCTTTGGCGCCAGCCAGAATGGTCCGAAGATCGGGCCGGAGTTCACGTTCGGCATTTACATGGAGCAGTTCACGGATGCGCCCATCCTGCTCATCAAGACCGCGTGGGGCGGCAAAAGCCTGAACACCGACTTCCGCCCGCCAAGCGCCGGTCCTTATGTGTTCAATGAGACACAGCTCGCTGGTTTCCAAAAGCAGGGCAAGGACATCGAGGCCATCAAAGCCGCCAAGGCGAAGGAAACGGGCGTGAACTACCGGCTCATGGTCGAGCATGTGAAATCGGTACTCGGCGACATCAAGCGCATCGTCCCGAGCTACGCTGCCGCAGAGGGTTACGAGCTGGCCGGTTTTGTCTGGTTCCAAGGCTGGAACGACCTCGTGGATGGCGGCACCTATGCGAAACGCGACAAGCCCGGCGGCTACGATGCCTACAGTACAGCGATGGCGCACTTCATCCGCGATGTGCGCAAGGATCTGAACGCACCGAAAATGCCATTTGTCATCGGCGTGCTCGGTGTCGGCGGGCCGACGGACAAATATGGTCCTGATCAGCAGCGCTACAAGGCGACCCATCAGATTTTCCGCGATGCGATGGCAGCCCCGGCGCAGTTGCCGGAGTTCAAGGGAAACGTCGCCGCGGTGCGGACCGAGAACTATTGGGACCTCGAACTGACCGCCGCAAAAGCGAAGGACAACGCCATCAAACAAAAGGCCAGGAAGCTCGCCGCCGAGGACAAATTGAAACCCGCAGAGGAGAAAACCACGCTGGAAAAACTCCGCCTGGATGGCCTCAGCGAACGCGAGCGCCTCGTGCTGGAAAAAGGCATATCCAACCTTGAGTTCCACTATCTCGGCCCGGCCAAAATCCTCGGAGGCATCGGCAAAGGACTTGCCGAAGCGATGGCGGAACTCAAACAACTCAAAAAAACAAAGCCATGAAAACCGCACTCATTTCTCTAGCAGTCGTCGCCATTCTCGCCACGCCCGACCCGGTTTTCGGGGCGGGAAAGCAAACGGCGATGACCCTTCCCGACTTCACCAAAGGCGAACGGATCCCAGATGGGGCGACCCACGACTGGAACCTCGGAGCCACCGGCGCGCGTGGCTGGATGTATTGTGATAAAATGGTCACCTCCGATGCCCGCCAAATTTCCATTACCAAGGTGGACAAGGGTTCCCCAGCCGCTGGCGTTCTCGCAGTTGGCGACGTGATTCTCGGCGTCGGCGGCAAGCCATTTTCCTATGATCCACGCACCGAAATGGGCAAGGCTCTGACCCTCGCCGAAGCGGATGCCGGTAAAGGCAGTCTCACCCTGACCCGCTGGCGTGCAGGCAGCTCGGCGGAGGTCGTGGTGAAAATTCCGGTGCTCGGAACCTACAGTGCCACCGCGCCGTATAATTGCCCGAAGTCCAAACGCATTCTCGAACAAGGATGCAAGGAACTCGCCGCGCGCATGGCGGATCCCTCCTACTCGAAACGGCTGAACCCCATCCCCCGATCACTCAATGCCCTCGCCTTGTTAGCCAGCGGCGACCCGAGCTACCTTCCGCTGTTAAAGAAGGAAACCGTATGGGCCGCGAACTTCACCACCGAAGCGATGGCAACATGGTATTATGGTTACATCATGATGTTTCTATCCGAATATAAGATCGCGACGGGCGATGATTCGGTGATGCCCGGCTTGACACGGCTGGCACTCGAAGCCGCCCACGGTCAAAGCGCGGTGGGCTCGTGGGGCCACAAGTTCGCGCAGCCCGACGGGCGGCTGTTCGGCTACGGGATGATGAACTCCCCCGGCGTGCCGCTCACTTCCTCGATGGCGATGGCGCGCATGGCTGGGGTGAAGGATCCGGCCTTGGATCTGGCGATCGAACGCAGTGCGAAGTTGCTGCGATTTTACATTGGCAAAGGCTGCATCCCCTATGGCGATCACCAGCCATGGATGCAAACTCACGAGGACAATGGCAAGTGCGGCATGGTCGCGGTCATGTTCAACTTGCTCGGCGAGGCAAAAGGCGCGGAGTTCTTTTCGCGCATGTCCGTCGCCTCTTACGGCGCCGAGCGCGATTGCGGGCACACCGGCAATTTCTTCAATATCCTCTGGTCCATGCCGGGGGTTGCCCAGTCGGGACCACAGGCCACCGGGGCGTGGATGGGCGAGTTTGGAACGTGGTATTTCGACCTCGCACGCGGTTCGGCAGGAAATTTCCTCCATCAAGGACCGCCTGAGATGGCGAACGACAAGTATGCAGGATGGGATGCCAGCGGTGGCTATCTGTTAGCCTACGCCATGCCGCTCAAAAACATCCTGCTCACCGGCAAACAACCGAACCTGGCACCGCAGCTCGATGCCACCGCCGCCAAGGCTCTGGTTCTCGATGGTCGCGGTTGGACCAACAAGGATCGCAACAGCGCCTATGACAAACTCAGCCCGGATCAACTGCTGGAATGCCTTGGCAGTTGGTCGCCGATTGTGCGTGATCGCGCCGCCATGGCACTGGGTCGCCGCAAAGGAGATCAGCCGGTCACCGCCCTCGTGAAAATGCTTTCCGCCACGCGTCTCGAAACCCGCTACGGCGCCTGCGATGCGCTCGCGTCATTGAAAGAAACCGCCGCTCCCGCCGTGCCGGAACTAACAAGACTTCTTGAGCATGACGATCTCTGGATGCGCGTCAAAGCCGCCGAGACATTGTCGGGCATCGGCGCTCCCGCCATGTCCACGGCCCCGTTCCTGCTGGAGCGACTCGCTCGGAAGACCTCTGCCGAAGATCCGCGTGGTATGGAGCAACGCTATCTATGCTTCAATGTCTTTGGAAAAATGTTGAAAAATTCACTCGCCGGCGTGGACCAGACCCTGCTCCGCAAAGCAGTGGTCGCTGGACTGCAAAATCAGGACGGTCGCGCCCGCGGCGCGATCGGCGGCATCTATCAGCAGTTGGGCTATGAGGAAATCAAACCACTGCTTCCCGCCATCCGCCAGGCGATCGTCGAACCGGCGCCGAGTGGAGAAATGTTTGCCGCCGGCATCCGCCTCGCCGGGATCGACATCCTCGCCAAGCACCGCATCAAAGAAGGCATGGAGCTATGCTTCGTGGTCATGGACATCGAGCAGTGGGGCAAGGGCAATCGAATCCCGCGCTGCCTCAAAACCCTCGCAACCTACGGTGCCGCCGCCAAGCCCATGCTGCCGCGCCTCCGCCAACTCGAAAAAGACCTGTTCGTCCACCCCGAGGCCAAGGGGTTGCAACCCTTTATCGACCAACTCCGCTCCCTCATCAAGGACATCGAGAACGCCACCGGGACCGTCGAACTGAGGAGTCTCAACTAACATTATGTCTGATAGCTAAATCCATGGACGAAGCGATGGCGGGCCTTGAGTCCGGCAGCGCCACGATCTCGAGGTAGGCCGCCCGGCCGGATCACCTAACCATTTCACACCCGTCATCGGATCATGAAAAATCTCATTTGTTTGTTTTTGATCACCCCGTGCCTGGCAATGGGTCAGAAAGTCCTGATGCAGTGGGACTTCGACAACATCACGAACAGGACATGCATCGAACCTGGAACCGGGATTGCCGACACGATCGAGGGGAATTTCGAGGAAGCGCCCGGCGTTGCCGGGAAAGGATTGCGCCTGGACGGATTCACCACCCGGGTGGTTCGCAGCGCGGCCGGCTTGAAGAACCCGGGCAGCGATTTCTCGGTCGAAGCATGGGTTTCCCTCGGAGAATATCCGTGGAACTGGTGCCCGGTGATCACCACCGAATCGGATGAAGTCAAAGGCTACCGCCTGACCATTGGGCCATTGGGACAGGTATCGCTGGAGGTGGCCATCGGGGAGCAGTGGATCTGCTGTACCAGCGCGGAGGAAACGATGCCTCTCAGAAAATGGATGCACCTGGCGGGCGTCTGCCGCGGGGGAAAGGAAATGAGCCTGTATGTGAACGGGGAGTTGGCGGCTTCGGTGCCCATCAATGGTTCGGTGATCCACGCCGCAAAAGCGCAAGGCGTCCTTGGGATGGTGGCGGCCCCCGCAAAACCATCCGATATCATCCGGACCTGGGGCACGATGTCGGACTATTACGGCCTGGAGGGAATTGTTGACGAGGTCCGGGTGTATGATGGGGCGATGTCTGCCAAGCAGATCAAGGAGCGGTATTCGGCAGTCACGGTTGGCGTGCCCGACATCCCGGTCCATCGCTTGCCGGTGTTAGAGAAACACCCGGGCCGGTTCGGGGCTTATTATACCAAATTGAAGTATTTCCCGGGCTGGGACAACACCTGGCCGGTGGACAACGACCCGGATGTCGTCGTCTGCTTCGACATGTCCCCCGTGAAACTGGTGTTCTGGCGGGGAACCCGCTATGGTCCCGCGTGGGTGTCGGAAAACGAGAACTGGATGGCCGACCAGAGCGTGGAAACCTGGGCTTCCGGCAAGAACGACACCGAGGGGTGCTTCGAGCACATGCAGGACCGCCACTGCCGTTTCTCTCACGTGAGGATCATCGAGAACACCGCCTCACGGGCCGTCGTGCATTGGAGGTATGCGCCGGTCAGTTCGCACGATAACACCTGGAAGCCGGACGAAAAGACGGGGTGGGAAGGCTGGGTGGACGAGTACTATTATGTTTATCCGGACGCGTCCGGCGTGAGGAAGGTCTCGTGGAACAAAGGCACGATTGGCCCCCCGGTCCAGTACCAGGAATCGCTGCCCCTCCTGCAACCCGGCCAACGCAAAACCGATCTGCTAGATAAGGATTACGTGACGATCGGCGATTACGATTTCAACCAGCGGCCGGTTCCGCAGGATCTCCCGAGTCAGCCCGCCGATTGGCCTAAGAATTGCACCGTCCAACAATTCAATTTCAAATCCGAGAACAAACCATTTATATGCTTCGAGCCTGGAAACCGGATGTTTGTCAGATATGTCGCGCTGGGTTACAATCATTTCCCGGTCGGACAGGCCCGGTGCGACGGGCGATGGATTCGGATGCTCGACCGCCCGTCTCATGTGTCCAGTTCCCCGGTCTCTGATCCGGTCATCCACGAGAACGGAAATCGCGGCTATTGGAACGGACTTTATGGGATGAACCGGATGAGCATGAACGAACTCATCCAATTTGGCCGTTCATGGGCTTACCCCGCCGAATTATCCCTGACCGGATCGGGATTCGCGTCGCGGGGGTACGACAAAAGTCAGCGGTGCTATCAGATTGAGGGGAACGATCCGGGAGGCAGGTTTTTGGAAATCGACCTCCAGGGCAGCAAGGACTCTCCCGTCGTCAATCCCGCCATCAGGGTGAGAAACTGGAACTCGGATGAGGCGAAGATCCTGATAAACGGAATACCCAGCGACCATTGCCGAATGGGCTTCAGCCATGAACTCGATGGAACCGACCTGGTTTTATTCGCGTTCATCAACCAGACGGCGCCGGTGAAAATAACCGTTGCAAAGTGACGATTCCATGGTGCGGATGAAACACCGCGCATCCCGCGCGAGTATCTGCTTCTACCCACACCGTCTCTTCTTCTCAAGCGCACTCAACCACAATCAACACCATGCCCCGCACCAACCGCCGCAACACTCCCATTTTTCCCGTCCTCTGGTCCCGCCTCCGGCTCTATCAACGGCCTTCGCCCCGCAAGCGGTATTCCAGCAGACCGCCACTGTTTTCATCTTGCCTGCTCCTTGTTTCCGTCCTGCCGCTGACGGCGCTGTTCGCTGCGGATGACACGGTCCATCAAGGACATGTCGGCGGATACACGTCTGTGGAAAAAAAGAAAGCGGATGAATCCTACAACGCGGGATTCTCGCTGTATGCGGCGGCGTGGCCGTTGCAGCGCGAGTATCCCGGGCAAAATTTCCAGTCGGGGCTGTTCGGCACCTGGATGTTTCCACAGCATGACCAACCCGCGCCTGTCAAACTTTATTCAGATATCGAGGGCGGTCTCGGTTGGTGGCGTGGCACGAGTTTTTCGACGGAGACCCCGAAATTTCATATGGGCGGGGTGCAGCAGAACTTCAGCGGATGGGCTAACGGACCCGGCGCGGGGGCTGGAAGAGACTGGGATAAGCCTAGGGGTGGATACGGTGTGGCACAACTGAGTCCCTGGCTGCTGTTTCCTCTGAACGGCCTGAGTCTGAAACAAGGAACCTGCGGTGAACTGTTCGGCTACGGCTACCTGCCGCTGCCGCTCACCGACGCGAAATCCACCACCGCAGGCAAGAACGTCCCCACGGGAAACCAATGCTGGACCTTGTTTCTGAACACCGGAAATTTCAAAGGTCCGCTTGCCTTCTTCACGCCCTATTTCTGGTCCCGCGCGTCAGTGGATGATCCCCAACTGAGCGGAATGTTTTTAGACACTCGCCCCTCGCAAGCGAATAAACCCTTCTCGATGGAAACGCAGCATATTGCCTGCGCTCAAGCCACCGACTCGAAAGGTCAGACTTACGCCCGGATGGCCCCGACCCAGTATCCCATGGGGCCCGATGGTGATTCGGTGGTATTGCACCGCCTTGCGGTTTACAATCGGAAGGCCCTCTGGGATGGGGTCAAGGCCTGGTTCGATGGCGGTGCTCCGGTTGACGGCGCCATTGCCCCGGAGGGGACATGCGTGCAAGAATTCGAGGGGCGGGGCGGAGCCAACTGGAAGATCAACATGAGTCATGTCCCCAAGGAGGAACTCGCCGCGCTCGCCGCAGACGTGTTCATGCAACCTACCGTGCCTGATCCGGCTACCTTCGCGTTCCGCTGGAACAATAAATTGGTTGCGAGAACCAATACCAAAGCCGGTTCTCTGGTGACACTGCCGGAATACTATCACTTGGTGAAAGATGATAAGAATAAGAATGGCAAGTGGGTTGCGGTGACGGCCCGCGAAGTGCCCGTTGAAACCGGACTGGCCAAGGTCAGCTTCAAACGACCCGAGGAAAAGCCCTTGCCTCCCTTGGTCACTCCAGAGGACGCACAGAGTTGCTGGAAGAAGCCCGGCCCGAAGGCAGGGCCTTTCAAAGCAAATCCCGGAGACGGCAGTACCGTGACCTACTATTGGTATCGGTTTGCCGACCAACCCGCGTTACTCAATGCGGATTTGACGGATGCGGAGCGCGAGACCCTGCAGCAGCGGGTGGAGAAACTCCACCGCCACTGGACCAAGGACCGCGCGTACCTGGCACCGCCAACGGTCGGCAAACTGGCGGATCTTGACCCGGCCCTGATTGTGACGCCGCCGACCGGCCTGGAGGTGGGGTATGTGCCTATCGCCACGCGGCAGGAATTGAAGATAAAGTGATGTGTCAGGCACAGGAACCAATGTGATGAATCGAAAACAAGCAACCCGCACGGCACTTTGCCTGCTGATGACATTGACGATTCCTGCATCGGCGGACCAGCAGGTGATCTATCCGCCATCCGCCATGCCCCGTGTGGACATGCACATCCACATGGACGCCAAAACCCAGTATGCAAAATCCATCAACGATATGACAATTCAACAAACCACCGGTGCATCCGGCCGAAGCGAGCCGCTTCCGGAATAGATAGAATACCATGATAATGATTACAACTGGCAGCAAAACTTCAGTTCTCAAAGTGATTGGATATGCCGCCGTGGCTCTTTCCGTCACAGTCAGCCCGCTCGCCGCGGCGCCGCCCGATTCCGGCACCGCCTCCGCGGCGGCCGCCAGCGACCCGGCGGCAACGGTTCTTTGGTATCAAAAGGCGGCCGTGAAGTGGCGGGAGGCGCTGCCGGTCGGCAATGGCCGGTTGGGGGCCATGGTGTTCGGGGCGGCGGATTGCGAGCAGCTTCAACTCAATGAACAGACGATCTGGACCGGTGGCCCCTATGATCCGACCCGCCCGGGCGGTCCGGAAGCGTTGCCGGAAATCCGGCGCCTGGTATTTGCCGGCAAATATTCCGACGCTCACAAACTGTTTGATAAATCCATGATGGGCGAGCCGGTGGAGCAGATGAAATATCAGCCCTTGGGGAACCTGTATCTCGCCTTCCCCGGCCACACCAACGCGGCCAACTATCGCCGCCAACTGGACCTCGATACCGCCATTGCGGACGTTTCCTATCGGGTGGGCGGGGTGAACTTCCGCCGCGAAATTCTATCCAGCCCGGTGGACCAAGTCATCGTCGTGCGGCTCACCGCCGATAAACCCGGCGCGCTGACCTTTGTGGCGAAACTCTCCGGCGTCACCAACACCACCCCCCCCGGCGACGAGCGCCACTCCGTGGAGACGCTCGACTCCGGCGAACTGGTGTTGCGCGGCAAATCGGGCAGTTTGTGGGGAGTCGAGGGCCGCGTCCGTTATGAAGGGCGGGTGCGCGTGCTCAATGAAGGCGGGAAACGGGCGACCACCCCGGACGGGGTTTCGGTGGAAGCGGCCAACGCCGCAACCCTGATCATTGCCGCGGCCACCAATTTCATAAGTTACAGCGACTTGAGCGGCGATCCCGCAGCGCGGGTGCAAGCCTATCTGCAGCAGGTTGGGGACAAGGCATGGGACCGCCTGCGCACGGACCATGTAACCGAACATCAACGGCTGTTCCGCCGCGTGCAATTGAAGCTGGCCGCGACCGAGACCTCGGCCCGGCCCACTAACGAACGGTTAGGTAGCTATGATCCGCAGCAAGACCCGGCGCTGGCCGCGTTGATGTTCCAATACGGACGCTACCTCCTGATCGGCAGCAGCCGTCCTGGGTGCCAGCCGGCCAACTTGCAGGGGATCTGGAATGGCGACATGAATCCATCCTGGGAAAGCAAGTTCACCGCTAACATCAATTTGCAGATGAACTATTGGCCGGCCGAGGCGGCCGCCCTGCCCGAGTGCGCTGAACCGCTGGTCCAGATGGTGAAAGAATTGGCCGAGACGGGGAGCAAGGTGGCCCGCGTCCATTATGGCGCGCGCGGCTGGGTGTTTCATCAGAACACCGATCAGTGGCGTCACGCCGCGCCCATGGATGGAGCCACCTGGGGGACCTTCTCAGTGGGCGGGGCTTGGCTGTGCACCCATCTTTGGGAGCATTACCTCTTCACCGGCGACCAGGCCTATCTGCGCGATATCTATCCGCTGCTCAAGGGCTCGGCCCAGTTTTTCCTGGATACCCTGGTGGAGCATCCCGAGCGCCACTGGCTGGTGACCTGCCCGTCCACCTCGCCGGAGAATTTCCCGATCTATCCGGGTAACCCTAACTACGATGACAAATACGGGGTTAACATCTGTGCGGGATCCACCATCGATATGCAAATCCTGCGCGACCTGTTCGCGGCCTGTGCCGAGGCGGGTAAGATTCTGGGCACCGACGCGGAGTTCTGCGCCCAGACCGCCCAGGCGCGGCAGCGGCTCGCGCCGATGCAAGTTGGCCGGCACGGCCAGTTGCAGGAATGGCTTGAGGATTGGGAAGACAAAGAGCCCCGGCACCGGCACATTTCCCACCTCTACGGACTCTATCCAAGCAGTCAAATCACGCCGTCCGCCACGCCCGACCTGGCACAAGCGGCGAAGGTGACCTTGGGCCTGCGCGGTTACGGCAGCACGGGTTTTGGCCGGGCATGGACGGCAGCGTGCTGGGCACGTTTGTTAGATGGCCGGCAGGCCGCCAACGCTCTAACCGACCTGGTGGCCAAGGACACCTGTCCGAACCTCTTCTCATTGTGCTACGGATCGCCGCAGGTGGACGGCTCGTTCGGTGCCACCGCGGCCATCACCGAGATGTTGCTGCAATCGCATGCTGGCGAGATCCAGCTCATCCCGGCGCTGCCGCCGGCATGGGCAACCGGTTCGGTCAAGGGCCTGCGTGCCCGCGGCGGCTTGGTGGTGGATGTCGCCTGGAAGGATGGCAAGTTGGTTGAAGCCGTGATTCAATCGCTGACGGGAAACCCGTGCCGCCTGCGCTACGGAACACAAACCCATGAGGTGAAGCTTGCCAAAGGCGAAACCTTCCGCTGGTCAGGCCAGTAAATCTGAAAAAGAAAAGATTGTTCGCCGGCTAACTGCCGGCAAACAACCCACTGCTACAATCATGAAAGGCACATCGACCATACCAGAGAATACCATTTCGCGGCGTCACTTCATGTTAAGCAAATTCCTGGCAGTCAAAGAACCACGCAAAACAAACAACCAATCATGAAACAGAACCACCTAACACGCAGAGCTTTTGCTCTATCAACCATCGCGCTCACCGCGTTCGCCCTATCGTCATTTGGCACCGTCTCGGCGGAGGAACAGCCGATACCGAAGCCGAATGGCAAGCCGGCGGACATGAGCAAGCCGGTCCAGGTCTTCATCTTGCTGGGCCAGTCCAACATGGTCGGCATGGGCAAGATTGCCGGCGGTGAGGGATCCCTGGAGCATGCGGTGAAGACGAAGAACAAATATTCCTATCTGGTGGATGATGCGGGTGGCTGGATCGAGCGCAAGGATGTCCGCTTTGTGCGGTTCATGCAAGGCAAGGGCATGCTCGCCAACGAGTGGATGGGCATCAAGGGCGGCACCATCGGTCCGGAGTTCGGCATCGGGCATGCGATAGGGAATGCCGTCGACGAGCCGGTCATGATCCTCAAGAGCTGCATCGGCAACCGCGGCCTCGGCTGGGATCTGTTGCCGCCGGGCAGCGAGCGCTATGAGTATAACGGCAAGGTCTATGCCGGATATAAGGATCGCCCTGCTTCCTGGGAGATGGACAAGGCCAAGGGCACGGCAACCGAGCCGCCGCCATGGCTCGACAAAAACGGGAAACCCATCGACTGGTATGCTGGCAAAAACTACGATGAAGACACTGCCGACGCGAAGAAGGCGCTCGCGGAGTTAGACAAGTACTATCCGGAGGCAACGAAGTACGAAGTCGCGGGATTCCTCTTCTGGCAAGGCGAGAAGGACCTTGGAGACGAATCGTATGCGAATCGCTACGAGCAGAATCTCGTCCAATTCATCAAGCAGTTGCGCAAGGACTTCAATGCTCCGGATGCGAAGTTCGTCCTTGCCACCCTGGGCGAAGCCACCAAGGACATCGGCGGCAATGAGGGCAAGGTGCTTGAGGCCCAACTCGCGGTGGACGGCACCAGAGGGAAGCATCCTGAGTTCAAAGGCAACGTGGCCACGGTCTTTACCAATCCCATGGCGCAAGGCGGCGGCGGCAACGGCCACTACGGCGGCAAAGCTGAAGTCTATATGGACGTCGGTGAAGCCATGGGCCGCGCCATGGCGGACCTGTTGAAGAACCCAAAGTAAGTCCAGCGCTCGGGAGATCCGAAGGATGCGTGAGGTTTCCACAAAATGATAACTACCAGGAAGACAACGGGATGCCAACAACCTGAAAAGGAAGAACTCGTCGGCGACGCCGAGGCGACCAAGGGTGATCGGCTGATGAGACATGACAACGGACAACAGGACCTACCTGAGACGGCTTCGGCACGAAGAAACAAACTAACTCACAAGTAATAAGGAAGATGAAAGAGAAACATATGAAGAAATTGTTGTGCCTGTTTGTCTGTCCAATGCTGGCCGTGAACGGATCAGCACTGGCAGCTTTAGGGAATATTTCCGGAGTGAATCAGAGACCGTGGATTATCAAGGATAACGGTGTTCTGAAATCCGCAACGGAGTTGACTGTCGACGTGCCACAAGGTCCGGCATTCGATGCCTGGGTGAAAATCAGTGTGACCGGCAGGCCGGACTACATGGAGACATTGGGCAACATGGCTCCGGGCAAGACCAACGTGGCTGTGCATGTTCTGGAACTTGACAAGGACGGAGACAATGTAACGTTCTCGCTGTTTGATAACGCCAATGGAACCGGAACGGCTCTGGACTCGAAGACCTATCCCCAGCAGAAGATCCGGCACTGGCGGCTCTATGTGGGACATAATTCGCACATGGACATCGGATACACCGCATACCAGGAAGATTTGAAGGACAAGATATGGCCGGGCTTCTGGGATAAGGTGATGTTGACCGATATGCCGAATTCGGACACCTGGCCCGATGATTCCAAGGTCCGCCTGGAAGTGGAAGGCACATTCCAACTGGATACGACGCTGGTTGTCCGCAGCGCCGACTGGTTCGAAACATTGAGGACCCGTCTCGCGGAGGGGCGGTTCGCGTATGGCGTCGCGTTTGGCAACATGGCTCATAATAACTGGGGCGCCGAGGAATTGGCGCGCTCAACCTATTACGCGGGTCGTTTCCTCAAGGACAAAACGGGTGTGGCGTCCACCAGAAATGTCATCATGCGCGATGAACCGACGCTTAGCTGGGGGGTAATCGATGCCATGGTCGATGCCGGCGCCAGGTCTTTTGCCATCCATCACAACTCGGATCATAATCCCTGGCGTGGGACTACAGTGTATCCGGAGTTGTTCTATGCCCAGGGCAGGAATCCGGCAAACAAACTGCTGGTGTGGAATTCACCGGTCGAGAACTACTGTGTCGATGAGCTTGGCTTCCGTGACAATGACGTCAACAAACTGATGGCCAACGTGGCGAACAAGTTGATGGGCTACCAGTCCTCAGGCGGGGCAGGCAAGGCCAGCAAGTTCAGCCCTGCCTTGGCGGTAGACGGTATTTGCGGAGAACACGAACACGGCGAGTGGGCATCCCAGGGGGAGCAGAAGCCATGGCTCCGGCTCAACTGGAGCGCGACCAAGGCAATCAACAGGATCAACCTGTACGACCGGCCAAATGGAGTGGATGACGCCAACGGTGGAACGTTGAGCTTCAGCGACGGCAGCACCATCGCTGTAACAGGAATCCCTAAGGACGGAATGGTTAAGGAAGTGACGTTTAGTGACAAGACCGTGACCTGGGTTGAATTCAAGGTGACGGGCGGAATTGGGGCCAATGTGGGATTATCGGAAATACAGGTATTTGCCGGCCCTGAGAATATCGCAGCCACCGCTGCCGTGACGGCATCATCCGCCTTTGGCGTCATCACGAACAACCATAAATATCCCTACGATGTGGCAATGATCAATTTCACGAATGGCGGGGATAACGGGCCCATGGTCACCCAGGTTTATGACAATATCAAGGCGCTTAATGACAAGGGTTACGTGTATCCTCGGATCATTGACGCGAATTACAACCAGTTCTTTGATGATGTCGCGTCCAATTGGAGCGCTTCCATTCCTACCTACAAGGGAACCATCGAGGACTGGTGGAATTTCGGCGCGGCCTCCACCGCGTATGAGACCGGGCTCAACCGGGGCAATCACGACAAGCTGGGTTCTGCCGAGTTTCTTGCCACAATCGCAAGCGTGGCGGTTCCGGCCTGCAGGTATCCATATGAGGCCCTGGCCCGTGCATATGAAAATCTGATGCTATACGACGAGCACACCTGGGGATCGCCCTCGCCGGCCGTGGATGAACAGTGGCGCTGGAAGCGCAATACGGCGATTGCCAGCGACGCGGCTTCGGACAAGGTGCTGAAGGATTCCCTGGGGACGATCAGTACTCTGATCCCGGCCCAAGGTAAATCGATCGTGGTTTTCAACAGCCTTAGCTGGAGCCGGTCTGATTTGGTTACGGTCAGTCAGGGCGATTTTCCCGCGCATTTTGACCTATCCGATGTGGCTGCCGGCAAGGTCGTGAAGTACCAGAAGCTGAACGATGGGACGATGGTGTTTGTAGCCGCTGAAGTGCCGGGCCTGGGTTATAGGACATTCCGGGTAATCCCCCGATCTGATGATCCGGTATTCCAATCGAGTGTGAAAGCCACTGGCACCACGCTGGAAAATAGCTACTTCAAGGTGACATTCAACAGCGCCGGCAATATCATCGGCATCCTGGACAAACAAAATGGCAACGCGGAAATGGTGGACAGTTCGGCACCGTATCCGCTGAACCAGTACGTCATCTACAAGGAAGGCGCCCTGGCAGGACAGGTTGATTCCGCCACGCTGGCTACCAGTGTGGGTTCCATCATGGGAAGCATCACGGCGGACGGAGCCACCACCGGGCTGGACAGCTTGAAACGCAAGGTCATTCTTTATGACTCGCTGGCGCGAATGGATATTGTCAATGACGTGGTCAAGGGGCAGCAGATTGCGAACATTGAGATGGGATACTTTGCTTTTCCTCTGAATGTTGCCAACTACATGTTGCGGCATGAAATGCCTACCGGTGACATGCGGCCGGGTGTTTCGAGTGACATCAACGATAAGGAGAATGAGCAGTATTATACATCAAGCACCGCATTTTATACCGTGAACAGATGGATAGATGTTTCCAACCAGCGTGACTGGGGGATCAGTTTCGCGTCGCTCCAGGCACCGCTGGTGTCGTATGGCAAACCGGATATCGGGCAGTTCAAACAGGGCTGGGATGTGAATTACAACGCGGTCAAACCCTGGATCTACAGCATGGTGTTCAATAACGAGTGGCAGACCAATTTCCAGAAAACTCAGCCTGGACGGGCCGTTTTCCGGTACTCGCTGCGTGGGCATTCCGGTGGAAGCTGGCAGGCTGGTAATGCGGAAACCTTCGGCGCCGAAGTTGCCAGCCCTCTCAGGATTGCTGTCATCCCTGACAAACAGGAAGGAAAAGGATTCGACCCGGCCAGGGGACAGTTAGTCAGCATCGACAAGAGCAACGTGGTGCTCACAACTGCAAAGATGGCCGAAGCCAACGGCGTGGGGATCATCGTGCGCTTTAACGAACTCAAGGGGCTGGCAACGCCTGTCATGGTTGACCTGAACTGGTTCGCTCCAACCTCCGTCATTGAAACCGACCTGATTGAGAATGACAAAGCGCCCATGAAGCTCACAGACGGCAGGATTTCATTCACCATTCCGGCGTTTGGATTCAAGACGGTCCGCCTGACGCGCATGGTTAAGCCGGAGGCGATCAGCGGGTTGGCCGCCACTTTTGATGACAAGGGTTGCCAGGTGACCTGGACCGATCATCCGGCCGCGGCCTATTTTGAAGTGTTCCGAAGTGCGGATAAGGCATTCAAACCGGGGGCTGGGACCTATTTGACCTCAGTAAGCGTCAACCATTATTATGATCAGGCGGTCAGGACAGGGTTGGGTCGGCCGTACTATTATGCGGTGAGGGCGGTTCAGGCGGGGGAAAAGGGTGCGTTTACCCCGCCGGTACAGGCGGTGAGCGGCACGCTTTCTGATACCATCGCGCCTTCGGCCCCGGTCTTGTCTGGTCAGGCGTTGCACTCCAGCAAGGTAACGCTGTCGTGGCAGCCGGCCACAGACAATTTCGCGGTCAAGGGGTATAGGATCTATCGTGACGGAGTGCAATTGAAAGACGTGGTGGAGGAAATGAACAGTTGGCTGGATACAACCGTTGCCCCTGACAAGACGTACCATTATACAGTGAAAGCATATGATGCGGCCGGCAATCTCTCGGCGGCCGGCAATGAGGTTGTAATTTCCACAGGATTATGATACTGCTCACAAAGGCGAACGATTCGGACACTGTTTATGCTTTTCCCCAAGGCTGGACTTTTGGCAACTGGAGGAACGTGGATCTGAAATGCGCCCGCGCCACAACGGGTACCGTCAAAACGAACAAACAAGTTATAGCAACGATCGCCCTGATGATGGCGGCTGGCATTCACAACGCGCCTGAAGCGCGGGGCGGCGAAGCGGACACGGCAAGCGGTTCTCCTCGAATTGTGAACATCGTGAATTTCATCCGGCAATGTGAGCCGCGCATCGAATGGATCACGCCGGAAGTTCTGTACGACACGGTTGTCGAACAGGTCAATATCATGTACGACCAATAATGTCCGAATGAAACAAGCAAGGGAGACAAGGTGAAGAACAAGCAATCATTGATTGCTGTGGGAGGCCTGCTCGCCGTCGCGCTTGTCGTGGTTATACGCAACTATAGAGCGGGCGATGCCGTGTCGCCGAGGGCGGCTAATGGCGTGGTGGAGGAGCGGGTGCCTGTGCCCAGTCGTGGGAAGATCAACCCCATGCCCAGGCTGCCTGCGCCGAGGTTCAAGGCGCGTCAGCGTCCGGCTGTGCCCGCGCAGGCCCCTGAGACCCCCGAGCTGTCACGGGAGATGTTGGAAAAGCACCTGACGGATACACGGCGCAGTGTCGCCAGTCTGCTGGCGGTTTCGCGCATCACCAAAGACCTCGCACTGCTTGACGAGGCAAAGAGGAAGGATCCCGGAAATCCGCAGGTGTTGCTCGATTGGATTTTGCGCTCGGCAGCCACGCCGGAGGAGAAGAAACAGGCGCTGGATGAATTTAGAAAAGCGGTGCCCGACAATGCGGTTGGTGACTATCTGTTCGCATTGCAGCAATTTGAGGCAGGCGATGTGGACGGCGCGGTGACAGCGCTGTGGCAGGCATCGCAGCAACCAGCGGCCGATGCGTACTTCATGAACGCACTTAGGGATGCGGAGGAAGCATACATCGGCGCAGGCTATCCGCCGTTGCAAGCTCTGATGGAGGCTGCAATGGGTATGGAGAACCATGTGCTTGGTCGGTTTCGACAACTGTCCGATTGGACTCTTGACATGCAGGCGGCCTATGCCGCGGACGGGGATGCGGAGTCGGCGAGGACTATTGCCCTGACCGGTTCGGGAATGGGTGCCGCAATGCTGCGGCAGTTTGAGCACGGCACGGTGGTGGATCAGGTGTCAGCGATCAATTATGAGCGGAAATTCCTGGAACTGCTTGATCCGGCGGTGGAGCTGGTCGCAGGAGGGCCGACGGCGGGAGCACGGTTGGACGAGTTGAATGCGCTGCGAGATCAGATCAAGTCCGCGCTGGAGGCCACCGTGCTTCGCGACCACCTGGATGAAAGCGCAATGATGGAGTATTATCAGCAGGTCAAGCTCAAGGGCGAAGTGGGCGCGTTGTTGGGGTTGCAGCAGATGAAGAAGCCGTGATACTATGAAGCTTGCCAAATGAACATTGAAACACATCCCATGAACACAAAACGAACGACCCGCGCGGCACTTTGCCTGTGGGTGACATTGACGGTTTCCGCCTCCGCCGACCAGCAGGTGATTTATCCGCCATCCGCCATGCCCCGGGTGGACATGCACACCCACATGGATGCCAAAGCCCAGTATGCCAAAGCCATCGATGACATGGACCAATGGGGTGGCACCATCAGCATCACCCTGGCGGGTTTGTTCTGGGTGAAGGACAACGGCGGAAACAATGCCAGTCCGGCCAGCGTGAAGCAGATCCCGGGCAATGACATGGTCTATGTGAAGGAGAAACTGGATAACCGGATCCTGTTTGTCCCGGGTGCCTTTACGATCCCCAGTGCAGGCATCTGGTGGAGTGTCGATGAAATCAAGACATTCAAGGACCAGGGGTTTGTGGGCCTCAAGTTGTGGCCGCACGGGGCGATTCTATCCAGCAAGATTCCCCTGATCCATGAACAACTCGATGAAGCCGGGCGGCAGGGCATGCCGCTGGTGGGCTACCACACCGGTGACCCGGGCAATAAGGACGGGAACAGCCCGGCCTTTCCCAAGTTTGAAGATGACACGATTGAGGTTGTCAAAGCACACCCACAAACCACCTTTATCTTTGCCCATGGGCTATTCATGCTGGAAAACGATCAGGGCATGGACAAGCTGGCGGGCATCCTTGAAAGGCACCCCAATGTGTTTGTCGACGTCGCCTTCACGCACAATGCGCGGCATCCAGCCGATTACACGGTGAGCAAAGCCAGGGAGTTTTATATCAAATACCGCGACCGCATCCTTTTCGGTTCCGATGTCTTTGCAGCGGGCGGCGGTGCCGATGGATTCTTGAATGAACGCAAGGTCCTCGAAACCAACCAGGTCACCAACGGCCTGCACGGAGGCCCCAAGCTGGAGGGTTTCAAGTTGCCCGATCCGGTGCTCAATCATATCTATTATTGGAATGCCGTCCGGTTGATCCCCAGGGTGCGGCAAGTGCTCGAAGCACGGAATTTCAAGATCGGTTACGAGTTGGGCAACTTCAAATGTGACCGGTTGCCTCCGGATGTCACCGTCAACAAACTCACCTTAGGGAGTGGCCAGCCCGCCGATCTCACCGGCACTTTGGGCGGTCTAACAGATAGCCTGGTCGTGGAAATCGCGGGCAAGGTCTATCAAGGAGTTGATAACCTGGACGGCACCTGGAAGCTACCTGCAGACAAGCTTGCCGGCCTGCCTGCGGGGACCTACGATGTCAAGGTGACCGCCACGAACTCGATTGGGCTCGTCCGGACCGATTCCACCACCAACGAGCTGACCGTGGCAGCATCAGCCGGAAAGTCCCAACCAACCAAATGAATCGCCTATATCCAGTCCGATTCCTCGGCCGTCTCGAAACGGGCGGTCCTCGTGCCCGGCGATCACCCAAGGACTGGTGGACCGGCTCATCGAATTGGGCAAACGTTTCGACTGTTTCGCCTATCCCCACCGCGACCACGGCCTGCGTGAGGGCAAGGGCACGGAGGTCCACCTGCGGATGTTCATCATTCGGTATCTCATCGAACACTTGCCTCCGGGGCTGCGGTGAATGCACCCTCGAGCTACCCCCTTTCGCTCTCCCTTGCGCGCCACCCCGCAAAGAGCTGAAAATTCCCGGGTGCCAGCCAAAGCCCTGAGAGACGGGGATGGCGCTCGTGAACCGAAACCATTAACCGGAAGGAGATTCGACGAAATCTGCGTTTGTTTGGTAACCCTGCTTGTGTTCTACGCTAATTCTAGTAAGGCTCCTCTCCACCGCCTTCCACGACGTGGAAACCATCGTCGGCGGCCACGCCATGCGCTCGCTCTCGCTCGCCAGCTACGATGTGCTCTTGCGCACCGGCAACCCGCTGGTGAAGGGTGAGATGCCAATCGGGAGATCGTGGATAGCAGATTGAGGATCGTGGATGAAGGGCGCTGGCGCGGTTCTCTTTCTTCCATCTACGATCCACACGCTGGTGAAGGGTGAGATGCCAATCGGGAGATCGTGGATAGCAGATTGAGGATCGTGGATGAAGGGCGCTGGCGCGGTTCTCTTTCTTCCATCTACGATCCACAATCCTCGATCTGCGATCTTCTCTCCTCATCTTCCGCAGCGGCCACGCCATGCGCCCGCGCTCGCTCGCCAGCACGACGTGCTCCTCCGCACCGACAACCTGCTGGTGAAGGGTGAGATGCCAATGGGGAGATCGTAGATGGCAGATTGAGGATCGTGGATGAAGGGCGCTGGCACGGTTCTCTTTCTTCCATCTACGATCCACAATCCTCTATCTGCGATCTTCTCTCCTCATCTTCCGCAGCGGCCTCACCCCCGCCGACTTCCAGACCGCGTTCAAGCGCCTGGAGGAACAAAGCCGGAAACTGGAGGCGGCGCAGGTTGAGCCCGTGGCCGGACTGGGCGCAAGAAAGCGCCGCCGTGCGACGAGCCCGGCTTCCTAGCCGCCCAGGTGTTTGCCGTCGCCGCCGCAACCGGCTGGCCCGAGGAACGCATCATGTTCATGCCGCTGGCACGGCTCGCCCAATACCAGCACTGCCTGTTGCAGCGGAACGGGGTGCGGACGCACTGGGGCAGTGTGGGAGGTGGTTCGATCAGGGACCAGTTGGAAGCGCTGCGAGCGATGTGGAGTCGGGTGGATGATCCTGACGGGAAGTAGTCGCGAGAATTTGCTTTGCTTTGTGGGATAGGTGGACATGATGCCCATCGACATCACTGCAACCCCATGAAAAGGCAACTCCGTTTCCTCACCCTGCTCGCCACGCTGGCCCTTGCTGCGGCCCCGGCCCACGCCCAACTCACGGCCTGCAATGTCCGCGCCGCCCAACGTGCCGGCACCAAGCTGGTCGATATCGACTACGACATCACCGGCATCGCCACCCCGGTGTTTGTCGCGCTGGAAATCTCCGCCGATGGCGGCACCACCTGGACGGTGCCGGCCACCACTCTAACCGGAGCGATCGGTACCAACGTCACGCCCGGCACCGACCTGCGCATCACCTGGGACGCCGGTGCGGATTGGAACAACCAGACTTCCAGCCAGACGCGCTTCCGGCTCAGGGTGAGCGATTTGTTGCCGGAGCAGGTTGACTTCGCACTCATTCCCGGCGGCACCTTCACCATGGGCGACTCTCTCGACGGGATGACCGATGCCCCGCCGCACACGGTGAACGTGAGTGCGTTCTACATGCAGAAGAAAGAAACGACCAAGGCGGAGTGGGACGCAGTGCGGTCGTGGGGCATGCTGAATGGCTACACCGATTTGGCTGTCGGTTCACAGATGGGTGCTGGTCACCCGGTGCAGACGGTTTCATGGTATAGCGTGGTGAAGTGGTGCAATGCGCGAAGCGAAAAAGAGGGGCTTACACCCTGTTATTACACCGACGCCGCGCAGACTGTGGTGTTCAAGAGGGGCAGCAACAATATCGACAACACGATGGTGAAATGGAGTGCCAACGGCTACCGCCTGCCAACGGAAGCGGAGTGGGAGAAGGCGGCACGCGGCGGCTTGGGCGGAAAACGCTATCCCTTGGGTGACTCGATCACACAAGCGGACGCGAACTACGGCGCATCCGGCACGGTGGCGGTCGGGAGTTATGCGCCGAACGGCTACGGGCTTTATGACATGGCGGGAAACTTATGGGAGTTGTGCTGGGATTGGTATGGAACTTACCCCACAGCCTTGGAGACCGATCCTCACGGGCCGTCCGGCTCCACCCGCGTGTTACGCGGCGGTTTCTGGGGCCACTACGCCGGCAACTGCCGCGTCGCCCTTCGCGCCTACGACGGCAGCCCAGGCAACCTGGACGACAACTTCGATTTCCGCTCCGTCCGCAGCGACGTATCGTTCGCGCTCATTCCCGGCGGTAGCTTCACCATGGGTGACTCGCTTGATGGCCTCAGTGACGCCCTGCCGCACACGGTGAACGTGAGCACCTTTTACATGCAGAAGACGGAGGTAACCAAGGCGGAGTGGGACGTGGTGCGGGATTGGGGAAGTACCCATGGCTACGCCGACCTGGCGGGCGGCGTGGGTCCGGCGGCGGAGCACCCGGTTCAGACGGTTTCGTGGTATGATGTGGTAAAGTGGTGTAACGCGCGGAGCGAGAAGGACGGCCTTACACCCTGCTACTACACGGATGCCGCGCAGACGGCGGTGTATCGGACGGGTAATACGGACATCGATAACACGATGGTGAAATGGACGTCCAACGGCTATCGTTTACCGACGGAGGCGGAGTGGGAGAAGGCGGCGCGTGGCGGCTTGAGTGGGAAGCGCTTTCCGTGGGGCGACTCGATCATGCCAGCGGATGCAAACTATTCTTCAGGCGGCACGGTGGTAGTTGGGAGCTATGCGCCGAACGGCTACGGACTCTACGACACGGCCGGCAATGTCTATGAATGGTGTTGGGATTGGTACAATAGCAACTATTACAATATATCTCCAACTGCCGATCCGCTGGGTCCCGCTGCCGGTCCGCGCGTTTTGCGCGGCGGTGGCTGGGGTGCACCCGTCGACTACTGCCGCGTCGCATTCCGCAGCAACTTCAGTCCTTGGGGCACGACCTTATACGGCTTCGGCTTCCGCACCGCCCGCGCCAACCTTGTGACTGCCGACTCGCCAAACATCGCCGTCAATACCAAGGACCCGATTCTGACCATTATTGCGCTCCACGGCACGGTGCCCGGTGCCGGGCAGTATGAAATGAATACCACGGTCGAACTCACGCCCACCCCGGATCTCGGATACTTGTTCAGC
Source organism: Verrucomicrobiota bacterium (assembly GCA_026397725.1). GTDB lineage: Bacteria > Verrucomicrobiota > Verrucomicrobiia > Verrucomicrobiales > Akkermansiaceae > Luteolibacter. The sequence goes on from JAPLUI010000327.1 coordinate 79,804, forward strand.
AAATGGACCGGTGACGCCACGGGCAGCGGCATACCGTTGTCGGTGCTGTTGGATTCCGCCAAGACCATCAACGCGATCTTCGTGCAGGATTCCCGCGATCCCGATGGCGACGGGCTGACGAACTATCAGGAACTTGTCGTTTACCACAGCAACCCGAACGTCGCCGACACGGACGAAGACGGATTCAGTGACGGCTATGAAGTCAACAGCGGTTACAGCCCGACCGACCCGAACAGCACACCGGAGACGAGCCTGGTGATTTACACGGCGGTGGAGATCCGTTTCGGCGCGGCGCAAGGGCAGAGCTACCGGGTCGAGTCGTCCATGGATTTGCAGACGTGGACGATGGTGGAGGAACACATCACCGGCACCGGCGGCACGGTCGCGCGCTTGTATTCCATCCAGGAGATTCCCAAGCGCTATTTCCGCTCGGTGCGGGAGTGAGGGTTGCGGGTTGGCGCTCGAAAACTCATGAGGGAACCAGCAAACTTCCAGTATCGACACCAGTGACCGTACGCCTTGCAAGAAAACGCCACATCCCCAAAGTTGATCTCGGATGAAATACCGCCTCAGCATCAGCCAAGCCGCCATCGAGCAGCTACGCGCCTTGCCCAAAGACCTGCGGCGTAACATCGGTTTCCGCATCGAAGGTCTGTGTGAGGATCTGCAGGGAGATGTGAAAAAGCTGAAAGGCCACCCCCCGCGCTACCGACTTCGCGTCGGCGCTTACCGGGTGCTATTCACGCTGGCGGGGGAGGGCATTGAGGTGTATGCTGTGAAGGATCGAAAGGAATCTTATGAATGATACCGCCGTAATTGAGAAAATCGAAAGGCTCGCCCGCACCGTGCAACGCTTGGAGAGCCGTGTCGAAGAACTCGAAACCCGTGAAGACCTCTGGGATCTCGAAAAGGCCATCGTCCAGAATGGCAATCAACCGTTGGTCCCATGGAATCAAGCCAAAGCACTTCTTGATCTCGATTAGACCTCTGCCATGACGACTGAGGCGTTCTGATTCCGGTTGACTCCACCCCCGGCGCATGAGCGCCCTGACCGTCACGCTTGGAGCCGACATCACCGCCCTGAAGCGGGCGCTGGCCGGTGCCACTGAACTTGTCTCCGCATCCGCCCGCCGCATGGGCGGGATGACGGGCGCAGGACTGGCCGGACTTGGCAAGGGTGGTGCGGTGGCACTTGGCAAGGGGTTTGAGGTGAGCGGGATTGCGCTCAAGGCGGGCATCGGCGCGGCATTGGCTGGTGGGGCCGCCGCAATGGGCGTCGGCGTGAAAGCGGTCACCTCGGCCGCCGACTTCGAGCAGACCAAGGTGGCATTCACTACCCTGATCGGTGACGCGGCCAAGGCCGAGGAGACACTGGCCAAGCTCCGGCAACTCGGTGCGGAAACGCCCTTCGAGTTTCCCGAACTGGCCGACGCCGGCCGCAAGTTGATCGCCTTCGGTGAATCCGCCGACACCGTGCCCGAAACCCTGCGGCGCATCGGCGACGTGTCGGCAGGTGTGCAGGCGCCGGTCAACGAAATCGCGGAACTTTACGGCAAGGCGCGGGTCCAGGGGCGGCTCTTCGCCGAGGACATCAACCCGGGGATCTCCAGGCGGGCATGGAATGGGTGGTGGCCCACCTGCTCAAGGGCCTGCTCAAAATCCCCGGCATGGCGGATTTGTTGGGATTCGATGAAAGCGCGGCGGAAACCAACTTCTGCAAGATCCTCAAGGACCGGAAGGAAACCGGCGCCGGGTTGTTCGGCGTCAATTTCAAGGACCTCGCCAGGGGTGCCGGGAACCTGGTCGGCGCGGGTGCCCCGGTGCTTGGCGAGCGGGTGGCTGAGGCGGCACGGAAGGCGGGCGAATCCGGCACCGCAGACATGATCGACACCACCGGCCTGCGCGACAGCATGGGCAAGGTGGTCCAGTCGATCCGCGACTCGATGCCGAATCCCGAGGAGGTGAAGCAGGCAGCCAAGGCCGCCAGCATGACCAGCGAAGGGCAAACCATTTCCGAGCAAACCAGCCGCCTTGAGCCCATCGTCACGTCGCTTGGCAAGGTCGGCGGCGGTGGTACTCGGCCGGCACGCTCGACGCCCAGCGCGAGAACAAGCGGCTGACCTCGAAACACTTCAACCGATCGAAGCCGTTGGCTTCCGCAACCCGGTGACCTCCCTGCGCTTCAAGCGGGGCGATGCGGCGAAACTGGAAGTGGCGTTCCTCACCAACGGCCTCACCCATTCGACCATCGGCGACCC
>JAPLUI010000517.1 GCA_026397725.1 Verrucomicrobiota bacterium
AGGGCCGCTTCTGGTTGGAACCATGGGAGCTTTCTGCCGGGCAGGTTCAGGCCTGCGTGGAGAGGGTCAATCCGGAGGGGTTCGGCCTGGCCCTGCATTGCAACATTGGCGAAGTCATGGCCACGCTGCCCGTGGATCGCTGGCTGAAATACACCGTTACCAATGCCCGCCGGCGCGATATACCGGTGATTGTTGAATACTTTCTGGGCGGTCCCAGCGAGGAAGTGGAGCCCTTGTATCACCTGGCTCATCCGCTGGTCACTTTGCGCGGGCTGAAAACTATCGCTGCGGTGCCCGGCGTGGTGGGCATCAAGGAATATTACGGCCTGAACCCGACATGCGAGGATCCTAACCTGCGGATGACCGGCCTGTTCTTCAAGAACCCCGCCATTACCGAAGAGGTCGCGCTCCAGGAGTTGGCAAGACCCTACGGCAAAGCCGCCGACGAGATGTGTCAGTTCTGGCGGCTGACCAGCGAAGGCATGGAAATGCTTCCGTGGGATATCAGTTGGGCTTTCCGTGAAATCGGCCGCAGCCGAACCGACCACGCCTTATCCGCCGCCTTCTTTCGCGGGCAGGCGTGCCACACGCCAAATTGGTGCTCGACGCGGCACGCCATTTTTATGAAGACGGACGACTCGCAGCCAGATCCCTGGATGCTGGAAGACGTACAGTTGCGTTGCCAACAGGCGGCGGACTGCTGGGAAAAAGCCCTGGCGCTGGGCTGGAAAATCCAGCCCGCTGTGCCTGAATCCTTGCGGGATGCATATTCAAAGAACCTGGCGGATTTGGCGGGCCTGCGTCGACGCGCGTTGGCTTATGCCCTTCATCTGCGCGAAACCAACCTTGCTGCCGTGTTGCGCAAGGCGGTGGAATTGAAACAACCGTTACCACCGAATAGCGTGGCGGAACTGCTGGCCATACTCAAGGCCGATCTGGAAAACCATTGCGCCGAGATTGCCTCTGGATCGAAGGAAACCAAGGGTATTTGGAAAGAAATGGAGAAGGCCATCATTTTGTTGGGGGAAAATCCGGATGCATTCCTGAATATGTATTTCAAGGAAGAAGCCAACACCAGCTCGAAAGGAATCTTCAGCGCGACATCGCGATGAAAACACACCTTCTTCACGCATGGTGGCCCTCAACGAATATGATTCAATCCATCTGCATCTGAGCAGAAGTTTGTCTGCTTCAAGTTCGCCGGGCCGTGAGTGGCAAAACTGGTAGGGACCAGCGGCCTCGCTGATACTCCTTTCCCCCTGAGGGAGAAGTGTCGTCGTCCGACCATGCGCCGTGCCATGCCCCCGCCCATGCGGGCGGACAAGTGGGCGCGGCGAGGCCGCCACGCTCTACCTTGCTCCGGGGCGAGGGGCAGCTGGCAGCGACCTTCAGACCTTTCGACTTTCAGATTTTCCGATTTAGCTGACCGGTGCCTCCAGCCCCCCCCAATCTGTATCCCAAATGAGGGTAGACACTGAAGAAGATTTTTCTGGAAGGCTTCCAAGGGGGGGATAGCGTAACCGACAGATCGGTTGCCTGCCTGCCGTCCCGACGCCGGGCGGCGCCAGCCGGCCGCCACAAAAAACCGCCCGCAACCACCCCCCCCCCCAACCCCGTCCTTCCAGCCTCTTCCTCTGATAACTGATAACTCTCCTCTTCTCCTTCCTCTGACCTCTGACCTCTGACCTCCTATCTCCAATCCACTATCTCCGATCCACTATCTCCACCATGAAAACAACCAAACGAAACAAAGCCCTGTTGACCCTCGCTGCGGCGCTGCTGCTGGCGGCACCTTCCGTCCAGGCGGAGGACAACACCGTGACCTCCTATCTCCAATCCACTATCTCCGATCCACTATCTCCACCATGAAAACAACCAAACGAAACAAAGCCCTGTTGACCCTCGCTGCGGCGCTGCTGCTGGCGGCACCTTCCGTCCAGGCGGAGGACAACACCGTACGCCCTATCCCGGTGGCTATGTGGTCCACACATTCACCAGCAGCGACACGCTGACCGTCCCGGCCCTGGCCAGCGCCGACGTGCTGGTGGTGGCCGGAGGCGGGGCGGGCGGGGGGTTTGCCGGCGGCGGTGGGGCGGGTGGCTTGATCTACAGCACCGGCTTTGCGGTAAGTGTCGGCGATACCTCGGTGACCGTTGGCGCTGGCGGCGCGGGTGGCAGTGGTAACGGGGCCAATGGGGGCAATTCAGTCTTTGACTCTCTAACGGCGATTGGTGGCGGTGGCGGCGGGGCCAGGATTGGTGCGGGAGTCAACGGCGCAACTGGTGGCAGTGGTGGTGGCGGCAGCCCTTCCGATAGCATACTCACCTATGGTGGCACGGCCACTGCGGGCCAGGGGAATGCGGGTGGCAACGGAAGTTCGCCTGCGGTATCAGGCAATTGGGGCGGTGGCGGTGGCGGTGGTGCGGGCGCTGCCGGAAGCAATGCGACCGGGAACGGTGGAACCGCAAGCGGCGGGGCTGGCGGCGTTGGCATGGCTTACGCGATATCGGGTTCCAGCGGGTACTATGCCGGTGGTGGTGGCGGTGGCACATACTCTTCTGGCGGATCTGCCGCGGCTGGCGGCCTCGGTGGTGGCGGCGTTGGTTCCAGAGACAATAACGGTACAAACGGTGTTTCCAATACAGGCGGCGGCGGCGGCGGTGGCGCCTATCAGAAAAACGGCGGCAACGGCGGCTCGGGCATCGTGATTGTGCGGTATCCGTACAATGGCCTGTCCATCGCTATGCTCGAGCCGGCGAACAACGCGACCGGCGTCGCTGTCAGTTCCAGTCTGGTGGTGACGTTCGACCAGAACGTCCAGAAGGGCACGGGCAATATTCTGCTCAAGAGGAGCGCCGACAACAGCGTGATCGAAACGATCATCGTCGCCTCGGGCCAGGTTACGGTTTCCGGGGCCTCGGCGACCATCACTCCCGCTGCCACTCTGCCGCCGGGCACCGCGTGCTACGTGGAGTTTGCGCAGGGCGTCTTCACCGCAGCCAGCGATTCCTCCCCGGCTCCCGGTACCGTGGGCACGGCCACCTGGAGTTTCACGACGGCGGGGTCGCCGACGCTGGTCAGCATCGTGGATGACAGGAGCGGCGGGCCAGTCCAGACTGGCCAATGGGTGAGCTATACGGTGACCTTCAGCGAGGACATGGACACCGGCACGGTTGCCGCCGAAAGCTTCGGCAATGCGGGCACCGCGGCCGTCACCATCGGCACGGTCATCGAGACCACGCCCACCTCGGGGATCTTCACCGTTCCGGTCACACCGACCGACACCGGAACCCTCCAACTCCAGATCAATGCCGGTGCCGACCTGAAGGATCCCTTGGGCAACCCCTTGGACACCTCCTCGGCCCTTCTTGATGACACGACGATTGCCGTCAACGCCGACACCACCGCGCCCACGCCCGATCCGATGACCTGGGCAAGCGTACCTGGGACAAGCGGCGCGAGTTCGATTGTGATGACCGCCACCACCGCCACGGACCCGAGCGGGGTTGAATACTCCTTCGAATGTACGGCCGGGGGCGGCCACTCCAGCGGCTGGCAGGACAGCGCCACCTATACCGACGCCGGCCTGTCGGCGGGGTTCTACAGCTACCGCGTCCGGGCGCGGGACAAGAGCCCGGCCCAAACCGCCACGGGATACTCGGCGACGGCGTCCGCAGTCATTTCCCAGGTGGGAATCTTCTCCAACAGCGCCACGTCACCCGCGGTCGACGGGGCGGACATCGCGAATCTCGGAACATCGACCGGCCTCGACAAGTGGTGGTACGAAAACAAAGCCGCGGGTTACGCCAAGGGCCAGACGTTTACGACCGGGTCGTCTCCGGTCCTGCTCAAGGCACTCACCTACAGGATTGGCGGGGGCCAAAAAAAGACGGCCCCGACGACCTGGACCGTTCGCGTGGGCACCTTGTCGGGCACGAACATTACCCCGATTGCCAGTGCGGTATGCAGCCAGACCGTTGACACGGTAGTGAATGCGTACATCACCTGGACGTTCGGCACGCCCGTCTTGCTGGCGCCGGACACGACCTACGGCATTGACGTGGGCTTTACCACGAACACGGATTGGACTTCGGGAATTCCCTATATTGAAACTACCGGCGACGCGTATGCGGGTGGCCAGGGATACTATTCCGGTGCCTTTGGCGTCGCCGGTCCCACCATCGCCAGCACGGGCTGGGACCGGGTCTTCCATCTGGATATGGATATGGATTCCATCACCGGATACGCCAATTGGGCCGCCACCAATGCCCCGACCACCGGCAATAACCCGAACGCGGACGAGGATGGCGACGGCGTGGGCAATGGCGTGGAATACGTGCTCGGCGGAACCAAGGACACCAACGACGCCGGCAAACTTCCAAAACTCTCCACGACCCCCGGCGGCGATATCGTCTTCACCTTCGAACGGGATCAGCAGTCCATCGACGGCACCACTACCGCGGTCATCGAAGTGGGAACCGATCTGGCGACTTGGACGACCCCGCCCTCTCCATACACCATCCCCGATGGCGCTACCGGTCCCGTCAATCCCGGCGTGACCGTCGTCAAGGATACTTCGGTCGGCTTCGACACCGTCACCCTCACCCTGCCGCAAGCACCGGACGCGGAGAAATTCGCCCGCCTCAAGGTGACCGTGCCGTGACCGGAAAAATTGGTAGGGACCAGCGGCCGGTAGGGACCAGCGGCCTCGCTCGTCCCACTTTACCCCCGAGGGCGAGGTGTCATTGCCGGTCCATGCGCCGCGCCTTGCCCCCGCCCATGCGGGCGGACAAGTGGGCGCGGCGAGGCCGCCACGCCCTTCCCCCGAGGGCGAGGTGTCATTGCCGGTCCACCACGAATGAGCCGGAAGATTGTTCTGGAAGGCTCCAAAGGGGGGGATAACCTGCCCGTCAGATCGGCCGCCTCTCCGTCTTCCCGACGCCGGGCGGCACCAGTCGGCCACCACCAAAAACCGCCCGCCACCACCCCCCCAACCCCGTCCTTCCAGCCTCTTCCTCTGATAACTGATAACTCTCCTCTTCTCCTTCCTCTGACCTCTGACCTCCAATCTCCAATCTCCAATCTCCAATATCCAATCTCCAATCTCCTATCTCCAATCTCCTATCTCCAATCCACTATCTCCGATCCACTATCTCCACCATGAAAACAACCAAACGAAACAAAGCCCTGTTGACCCTCGCTGCGGCGCTGCTGCTGGCGGCACCTTCCGCCCAGGCGGAGGACAACACCGGCACCGGCGGAACGGTCACCTACACGGATTCCAGCGGGGCCAATCCCGCCGCTACGCCCTATCCCGGTGGCTATGTGGTCCACACATTCACCGGGCTCCACGGGCGGCGGCGGCGGAGCCGGTGGCTACATCCACAGCACTTCATTCCCTGTTGTCGGCTGGAGTTCCTACACGGTCACCGTTGGGGCGGGAGGCGTTGGCGGTAGTGGGCAGGCACAAGGGGCCAACGGCGGCAATTCGGTGTTCGGGACCCTGATTGCCACCGGTGGCGGCGGGGGCGGGGCCAATGCGGGTGGGGTCAACAACGGCAAGGCGGGCGGCTCGGGCGGCGGTGCGTCCAATGATGGCAATAGTGGAACCGGAGGCGCAGCCACAAGCGGACAAGGCAATGCGGGCGGCAATTCGTTGAGCTGGGGTACTGGGGGCATCTACACGCCCGGCGGCGGTGGCGGCGGTGGATCTGCCGGCACGGCCGGCAACAGCCAGACGGGCGGCGCCGGCGGAGGTGCGGGTGTCGAGTTCTTGATCTCCGGATCGAGCAGGTGGTACTGCGGGGGTGGCGGCGGCGGGGCCTATTACGTCAGTGGCAATTCCGGCGGCGGGGCTGGCGGGTCAGGAATCGGTGGACAAGGCGGTGCGGGACCCGGTTCTCAGGCGAATCCAACGGCCGGGGCGGTCAACACTGGCAGCGGCGGCGGCGGGCAGGGAGGAAACGTGGCCAGTGCCGCCGGTTCGGGCGGCTCGGGTATCGTCATCGTCAGGTACCCTTATGACCCGGGCACCTATTCGATCACACTCACCAGCCCGGCGAACAACCAGATCTTCAACTCCATGACTTCGGTTTCCGCGACGGCCTCGGTTTTCAGCAGCACGCCGCCTTGCACGGTGAAATTCTACCTCGACTCCAATCTGGTCTCGACGACCAACGACGCCCCGACCACGGTGACCGTGGACCTCGGCGTGTTGCCCCCCGGGTCACATACCCTCTTCGCCACAGCGACCGACAGCACATCGACGACGGTCACTTCGGCGACCAGCACGA
>JAPLUI010000351.1 GCA_026397725.1 Verrucomicrobiota bacterium
ACTCGCTGGCAGGTGGCGACCAGGAGACCGCCGCCCTTGAAAAGGCGCTGGCCAGATATTGTTGCTACGACAAACGGAAAAAGCGCCGGAATTTCACGGAAACATGGGAGAATCTGGCTTAACTTGACGCGCATGCCCGGCAGGGTGCTCACGCGGCCACAGATTTGTGAGCGGGTCTGGAACTATGACTTCGACCCCGGCACGAATCTGGTTGAGGTGTATATCCAGCGCCTGCGCAGGAAAGTCGACGGCGAAGGTGATGTGAAACTCATTGAAACCATCCGCGGCGTGGGTTACCGCATGAAACCGGACGCATGAAAACACCGTCGTTCCGCCTCAAGATCGCGCTGCTCTCCACGGTCATTTCCGGGGTGGTGCTGGTCGGTTTCGGATTGGCCGCGTTCTTCATGATCTCCAAGCAGAAGATCGAAAGTCTGGACACGGAAATCCGCTCGATCGGCGCTCGGCATCCAGGGTGGATTACCAACCGCCGCGATTTCAAGCGCCTGGATGAGGCCCTCGGGTTCATCTTCGGAGAGGATCACCGGGACCAAGTCATTCTGATGGTCAAGGACGCCGCTGACGGGAACGTCCTTTATGCCTCACCGGGCTGGCCCAAGGATCTCGATCCGGCGAAACTCGATGGTACCCTCGCGGTCGATCCGAAAGCATCCGCCGCAGCAGCGGATTCCGGCACCGATGGCGATTCGCGCGGCGGCCGGGGCTGGGGAGGTCCGGGCCGCGGCCTGGGCCCCGGGGGCGGCGGCGGCCAGGCGGCGTTCACCAAGATTCCCAAATTCCAGACCATCAGCACGGCGCTAGGGCAATGGCGCCTGGGCCTGCTTGGCACGGCGGACACCACCCTGATCATCGGCTTGAACGCCGCCACGACACGCGCCGAGTTGGACCACCTGCGCAATGGTTTTCTGTTAGCCTTGCCGCTGGCCCTGGCGTTCGTGGGACTCGGCGGTTGGCTGGTCGCCGGTCGCGCGCTGCGGCCGCTCCGGGGGATCGCCCGTACCGCCGAACAGGTCACCGCCCGCGGTCTCGACCAGCGCATTCCCGTGTCTAACGAAGATCCGGAAATCACCCGTGTCATCCTGGTGCTCAACCGCATGATGGACCGGTTGGAGAACAGTTTCCATCAAGCCACCCGTTTCAGCGCCGATGCCTCGCACGAATTGAACACTCCGCTCGCCATCATGCAGGGCGAACTCGAGAATGCCCTGCAGGAAGCGCTCCCCGATTCCAAGGAACAGCAAACATTCAGTGCTTTGTTAGAAGAGACGCAGCGCCTCAAGACGATCACCCGCGGCCTGCTGCTACTGGCCCGCGCGGACGCCGGCCAGCTCAAGCCGACCTTGGAAGCGGTGGATCTAACGCCAACGCTGGAGCGCATGCTCGAAGACCTGCGGGTGCTCGCCGCGGAGACACAACTGGACTTCGAGGTGACGCTCGCAACGGGAATCAGCATCAAGGCGGATCCGACCTTGCTGCACACGGCCCTGCTCAATCTGTTGGTCAACGCGGTCAAATACAACGCACCCGGTGGCAGCATCCGCGTCGAACTCGAGTCACGGGACGATCACGCGTTGCTCACGATTGGCAACTCCGGAGCGGGAATCCCCGAGGCCGACCATGCCCGGGTGTTCACCCGTTTCCACCGCGTGGATGTCGCGCGGCAGCGCCAAGTGGAAGGCCTCGGGCTCGGCCTCAGTTTGGCCCGCGAAATCGTGCGGGCTCATGGCGGGGAGCTGGAACTTCAGGAAAGCCGGCCCGGGTGGACCAGCTTTGTGCTGCGGATGAAGCGTCTAACTTAGGGTTGGCCTGGAGACTGCGGCGGTCCTCGCGAACCGCCGCAATCGTCCATGCCGCTTCTATCATTTTCCGGCGGGGCAGTCGGCGCCGCCACCGCGTGGGCCGCTGCCGTCACGCGGCCCGCGGCGTTGACCCTTGCCTTGACCCTGGCCTTGGCCTTGGCACCAGCCCTTGCCTTGGCCTTGGCACCAGCCCTGACCCTGGCCGGCACCAGCGCCGCCATTGGCCTTGTCGCAGGCCTCCTGGCGGGCCGCGCGCTCTTCGGCGGTCTGCGGCGGGCCGCCGTATCCGGCGCCGTGGCGCTTGGGTCCGCCTTGGGCCAGCACGCTGCCTGCGGTCAATAATGCGGCTGCGATCCATGTGGTGATGCGAATTATCTTCATGTTGTTGTTTTGTTGTTGGTTGGAAACGCTCCGTAGTGGAGCCTTTCAAAGGAATAGACCCCGGCCGCATGAACCACGCCCATCGCGGGGGATTACAGTTCTGTCATGTTCATGCTCCTTATGACGGACTGATCATCCGCCGTGACCGCGGTCCGGGAGAAATGGTGGTGCCGGGCGCGTCATTGATGCGGATGATTTCGTTAGATGAACTTTGGGTCAGCGCGTGGGTGGACGAAACGGCAATGCCCGCCCGTGCCGCAGATCAACCCGCACGCATCGTCTTTCGCTCCGAGCCGGGACACGAATCGGGGGCTCATCCACGAGGCCACGCGGCTGGTGGAGAGCGTGGGCGCTGACCTGTGGATCTTGCAGGGCCGCACCCGCGGCCCCTTCGCGGATATATCCCGTATCCCCGCCACCCTCGAAGACCGCGTGCGCGCCGTGCCCGGCGTGGCTCAGGCACGCCGCTTCGTTTCCCACGCCTCGTGCTGATAGAACCGGCCAATCTGGTCAGCCTCGCCCTGATCGTCGTCATCCACGATCACCGCACGCTCGATGTCTTCGACCGGATCCTCGACGTCGAGGATGGCATGATCCAAAGCCGCAGCCCCTGAGCAATCTTCCCTAAGGCGCGGTAAAGATATTAACTATATGTTAGTAACTCGAAGAGAAGATAATGAAGCATTATGGTAAAACCATGATGAGGTAAAATGATGGAAGAAAAGACCAAGGATTCTGGGCCAAATTCCCCTTCTGCATCCTTTTACCATTTCATCATCTTACCAAAAAACTCTTATGGCGAATAATGCGATTTGGAAAGTTTATTTATTTACGGCGCATAAGCATTGGCTCCGACGCTCTCCCAGCCCACCAAGACCGCGGCACAGGCCCCGGAGGCCTGCGACAAGGCCGTGGAGATTCCTAACGGTTTCTCCGCCGGGGAGAAAACCGCCATGCTCAGAATGCCGATGCCCGCTCCCATCAAATAGGGATTCCAGCGCCGGGAGTGGGCTGGCAACAGGGCTTGTCGCTCGGGTCCGCACTCATCATTTCAAGAAGCTCTTGAGCATCCAGATGGTTTTTTGGTGGAGCGTGATCCGTCCGATCATGAGGTCCTGGCTTTCGGGGTCGTTGGCCGCGCCGGCCAGATCGCGTGCCCGCCCGGCATCCTGGACCAGCTTCTGGTTGGCGGCGACCAGCGCTCGGACGTAATCCTCCTGCGCGAGGGGTGCCCCGAATTCCTTCATCCGCGCGGTTTCCGCCAGCACACTCAGCCCGCCGACGGCATAGGCCCCGAGGGCACGGATCCGTTCGGCAATCTCATCGACCGCAAGGAACAGTTCCTCGTACTGGGTCTGAAAGGCCGTGTGGAGGGCGAAGAAGCCAGGGCCTTCGACATTCCAGTGGGCGAGATGGGTGAGCGCCATCAGCGCGTAGGAATCGGCAAGAACCTGGTTGAGACTGTCGCAAAGCGATGCCCCAGACCCGGCAGTGGAAGATTTCGTTGCTTTCATAGTCCCCAAATATAGTTGGAGAGAGGGCGACGTCAATGATTTCATTCGCATGATTTCATTCGCAATTCAGACCAGCCGTCCGCCACCGGGGAAGATTTCCTCGACAGATGCCTACGGAAGTGCATGAAGGGCGTGGAAATGACTGCCATGAACCAGCGACCTCCATCCCCGCTTGACAAGATCCTAGCCCGGGTTTGCGTGAACTGCCCGGTGTGTCGGCACGCACGCCGCAGACAAAGCGGCGTGGCCTTCCGGTTGGTGAAGCAGGTAGAGACGAAGGTGTGTCCGTTCTGCCGCGCCTATGAACGGGTCTATGGGAGCAAGGCGCACCAGGCGGCAACCCACCGATCTGAGGCACCACGCAAAACTCAGCCCCCACCATGAAACCTTGCGGGCCGGGAGGCGGGACCATCTCGGCGTGGTGATTGCAGACAGCCCGGACGAGGGTCGCGGTCATCACGGCGTTGCCGTGCGCAGGACCCGGTAGAAACGGCGGGCCAGTCCCGGCGTCACATCCTGAAAGGTCAGCGTTTGATCGGTGGCAATGGCGGGAAAGGCCGCGCCGGGCATGTCACTGCGCCAGTCCGCCAGGTTGTCGGAGTATTCGACCTGATAGTCAAACCCTTGCTGGCCAGGCCAGGTGAGGGTGGTGGCGGCAGCGGAGCGCACCAGCGAGGCGAGGCGGAATGGCTCGATGCCAGCGGGCACGCTGCGCACCACGGCGTCGGCAATCAGCATCCAGTTGTCGCCGTAGCCTGCGGCGGTGGTGGCCCCGAGTTGCCATTCGTAGGCGAGAAAGCCGAAGCCGACGGGGCGGGTGGTGGCGGTGAAGGGAGCGTTTTCAAACAGCGGAATGCCATCGAGTTCCGCACTCCAGCGGTTGGCCGGCAGATCGATGACAAAGCTCAACAGATGCAGTTCCCCGCGATAGAAAATCACGCCGGTGTCATGGTCGGGATTGGCGCCGTCCGCACGCCAGATCCCATAAGTCGCCGGCCGGTTGTCGAAGCGGATTCCGGCCAGGTAGCCGCCGCCGCTGTCATAGATGCTGACGAAAAAGCTGTCGCGGGCCGTCTTGGCAAAGGAGTCCTGGATTCCGACGAGCGACTCGACGCGGACGAGCGGAAGGTCGCCGGCTTGCGGGCTGTAGTGAATCGGCTTGGCGACGAAGACGAGGGTGGCACTGGGCTGACTGAAGCCGATGAAAGCGGTCTTGCCGAGGCCGCCGCCGACAATGACATCTTGGTCGATGCCGTGGACCGCGACACCGGTGCTGTTGCCCATCCAACCGTCGGTTCCCGCCCACCGGTCATTCCCACTGGTGAACGTCTCGAAGTCGGTGCGATACAACACGCCAGCCCCGGTCGGCAGCATGGCCAGGGACAGACTTGCTAGAATGTTGGATATGAGGCGGAGCGAGTGGGGGCGGATCATGGGGGGAAAATGCGGGGCCTGCGGACCGGTTGCGGTCATCGCTTACAGCCCTGCCGCGTCGGCGAGCGGTTCGTGGTAGAGATCGCGGTCACCGCTAAAGCCGCCGCGCCAGCGGTTGGTGGTGGTATCCAGCCAGGGCTCCACCGGCGACTGCGGCGTCGCCAGCGACAACAGGGCCGTCCGCACGGTCGCCGGCGTGGCGGTGGGGTGATGGACGAGGTAGAGCGCGGCGCATCCGGTCACATGGGGCGCGGCCATGCTCGTGCCCGACATGGTGGCGTAGCCGCTGTTCATGAAGGTGGAGTAAATCGTCACCCCCGGCGCGGCGATATCGACGACCAAACCATAATTGCTGAATGTCGCGAAGCTGTCGTCCGCGCCGTAGTAGGTCGCCAGGCCGTCGGCGCCGCAGTCGCCATCCTCGTCGGCGACGGCCGAGACCGCAATCACGCTGGGATGATTGGCGGGGCTGAAGGTGGCCGCATCAACCCCGTTGTTGCCGGCGGCCACCACATAGGTCACGCCGGCGTTGACCGACTTGGTGATGGCGCTGTTGAGGGTGGTGCTGGTGGCGGTGAAACCCAGGCTCATGTTCGCCACTTTGATACCTTTGAGTATGGCGTTCTTGGTCACCCAGTTGACGCCGGAAATCACGGCCGAAAGCGTGCCGCTGCCCGTGTTGTTGAGCACCTTCACGGCGAACAACTTCGCGTTGGGGGCCACGCCGCGCACGCCCAGGGCGTTGATTTTGGCAGCAGCGATGCCGGCCACATGTGACCCGTGACCGTTGTCATCGTTGGCGGAGGCGATGCCGGTGACATACGAGATGCCGCCCGCGACGTAAAGGTCGGGATGGGTAAGGCAGATGCCGGTATCGATGATGGCAATGCCGACAGCCGAGGCGTCGGTGCATGGATTCAGTTCGGCGTCGATGCGATCCACGCCGGTGGGCACCAGGTCGCCGGTGCTGGTGACGGTGGCGGCAGTGATGGTGCCGGCCGTCACCAGATGGCCGAGAACATGCACTTGGCGGTCAGGCTCCACCACCAGCACGCGCCGGTCGCGCCGCAGGGCCTCCAACCGGGCCTCCGAGAGAGTGTCGGCGAACCCTTGCACTGCGGTGTCATAGACATGGTCGGGCTTCACGCCGTGCGTCGCCGCCACCCCGTGTGGGTCTTGCCCGGGTTGGAGCATCACGATATAGCGGCCGGGAATGACTTGGGCGGAGGCGGAGGAAACCCATGCCGCGAGGGCGGAACAGATGAGGGGGTGAGGGATTTTCATTGCGGGGTGTTTGTTGGTTGCGGGCAGGTGATGGCGGTTGCGGGCGGGACCGCCGGTTGGTCAGCGAGGATGGTTAGATATGATTCGGATTTTCCCGGCCATCACGGGTTGGCTTCGAGGAGGTCGAAGAGGTTGCCGGATTCGCGTGCCGCCGGTGCCACCCGCTCGGCAGCGGAGGGGGTGGCGTCTTCGGGAGCGGGTGGCGTTGCGGCCTGAGTTGGGGCCGTGCCGCCGGTGGATTCGATCAAGTCTGCCTCAAGGCGTGCGAGGGTGTCCTGCCACCACAGTTGCCGGTTGACCTCCTGGTCCTCCAAAAGCGCCTGTTGTTGTGGGTCGAGCACTTGGTGCAGGGCCTCGGCGGTGGTGATGGAGGGTGCGTAAATGTCGGCGCTGCCGCCGACAAGCATGGCAGGGGTGTAACCCGGCGCGGCGCGGACGAGCACGGGAAACATCTTCTCACGCTGCGCGCCGGTCAGTTCAAGTTCGGCGGTGAGGCGCTCCAGTCTAACACGGGCATCGCTTTCGACGGCGGCGGCGCGGGCACGCCATTCGTGCTGTTGGTCAATCGGCAGCGCGGCTAACCACGGTTCGGGAAGCACGACCCGCAA
>JAPLUI010000507.1 GCA_026397725.1 Verrucomicrobiota bacterium
AGCGCCGGGACTTAGCCACAGCGGTGTGGCGCTGCGCTTCCCACCGCACTCCATACCTTCACCTGCCCAGGCGCGAGCCAAAGTCTGGAGTGCGGTGGGAAGGGCGCAGCCCGCCACACCGCTGTGGCTCAACCGGGAGAGCTGCGGGGTTCCCATGAGGCCCGGCCAGGATTTCAACATTCAACATTCAACTTCCAACATTCAATGATCAAGTAAGAGCAAGACATGACACCGCATCGGCACTGCTGCCACCCGAAAACCCATGCGCGGATGATTCACGAATTCGTCTGAAACGCCAACCAGTGCCAACTCATTTTCCGCCGGGATCAGGAATTGTGAGCCTCTTGAAAAATGATTCTGCCATGAATGATTCTGCCATGGGTTCCTTGGAACCTGACGGGCGGCGGACCCTTAGAGGCGGCGGACACCAAGGGCCAACGGCCCGGAAATCCGATAGCCCAGGCCACCGGTCTGGGGTCGTGCGCCCGTGAGAAAACCAAGGGCTGAAAGCCCGCAATTCGGGACCTCTCGTCCAACTTGTGAAAACCAAAAACGATTTATCTTGGCAAAGGGGGCCCAAAAGTTATTTTCGCGGGTGAGAAGATTCTTCCCATGAAAACCCTGTTCTTGCTCCTCGCATGCTGCACTGCCGCCACCGCCCAGTCCGGCGGCAGCTACGCCATCACTTCCTCCACCCTCGACGGCGGCGGCGGCAGTTCCGTCGGCGGCGTGTGGAAGGCGACCGGCACCATCGGCCAACCGGATGCCTCAACCCAAGCGGCCACCAACAGCGGACGGGCCGTGGCGGGCGGATTCTGGCCCGGCCTGGTCGCGGTGCCGGGCGGGCCGATGCTCACGGTCATTCCGCTAGATGCCGCCAAGGTGACCATCGCCTGGACCGCTGCGGCGGTGGGCTGCCAACTCCAGTATTCCACCGACCTCAAGTCATGGACCGACTACCCCGGCCTGACCATCAGCGGTGCCGCCAGCGTCGTCTGGCCGCTGCGCACCGGCCCACGCTATTACTTCCGCCTCAAGAAACCCTGAAGCCGACCGGCCGCAGGCCCCACCACCTGCTGGCCGCCGCTTGGAACTTCTTTTCTCACGCAACCTCCATCTATCCCAATTCCCAACTATGAAAACCTCCATGCTCCTCACCCTCGGCGCGCTTGTGCTGGGACTCACCACCAACGCCTTCGCGCAAGGCTCAGCCTTCACCTGGCAGGGCCACCTGACCGAGGCCGGACAGCCCGCCAACGGCCTCTACGATCTCACCTTCGCGTTGTATGGCTTTGCCACCGGCGGCACGGCCCTGGACACCAAAACCATCAACGGCGCCACCGTCGTCAACGGGCTCTACACCGAGACGCTCGACTTCGGCCCCGGCGTCTTCGATGGCAACCCGCGCTGGCTGGAACTTTCCCTGAACACCACCGGTGTGGCGGACTTCACCACGCTCGCCCCGCGGCAGCCGATCACGGCCACACCCTACGCCATCCGCGCGGTCAGCGCCGGCACCGCGACCACCGCGGGCAGCCTCAGCGGCATGCTCCCGGACAGCCAGCTTTCCATCAATGTCGCCCGCCTTAACGCCAACAATGTCTTCACCAGCCCAATTAACCTGCCTGCCAACGGGCTTGTGGCAGGCACCAATCAGTTGGTTCTTGCTGGCGGCAACGTCGGCATCGGCACGGCGGAGCCGCAGGCTGCTTTGCATATCGAAGGCCCGGATGGAACCCAACCCCTGTTCAAACTCAAAACCCCAGGAAACTATCAAAGTTCCATGCTGTGGTTTCAGGATGAAGATGCCAACCCTCCTAGTGGAGCCATCGCCACCATGGATCTCTCAAATGGCGACGGGCTTTTCAATCTGGTTGCCGGAGCCTATTGTGATGAAAGGATCTACAAATATGGATCAACCCGCGGCGCATCCCGAATTCAGTTTCACGATGGAACAATCAGTCTGTATGTTAGCAGTCTACTAAACGGTGGCGGCCAGGTGGCTGGCGATCCGGTAACCTTCTACCAGACCCTCGGTTTATCCGATTCCAGTTTCATCGTTTACACTGGTGCAGGTACGGAGCGAGTACGGGTGGATTCCGTCGGCAACGTCGGCATCGGCACGAGCGGCCCGCAGGAGAAGTTGGATATAAACGGCACGGTCAAAGCCACGTCCTTCAAAGGAAACGGCTCTGCTTTGACTGACATCACGCCCAGCAGCGCAGCCGGGGGTGACCTTTCCGGCACTTATCCGAACCCTACGTTGGCGAACAACGCAGCGTCCTTAAGCAAGGTCTCCGGCGGTCTCATTTGGAGCGCCAACAACAATGTGGGCATTACCCCGTACAACACCCCTACTGCAGCACTCGATGTCATGTCAAACGATGGAGACCCAGTCTTGGACCTCGTGATGGGAGTTGGCGGAGGAGAATCCCCTATCTTCCGTGTGTTCATGGACGGCCCTAAAACCGACTCTACGCTGGGTTTCACCATTAACCGGAATGGCAATGTCGGCATTGGCACAGCCATCCCGACCGCCAAGCTGGACGTGACTGGCGACATTAAAGCCACCAACGTCTTCACCGGCCAGGTGACGGCAACCAAGTTCCTTGGCGACGGTTCCAGTCTTGGCGGAGTGGCGCCAGCTTCTGGCTCGACGAACTACGTTGCCAAAGCTGGCGACACGATGACCGGGGCACTGAATCTTCCGCCGAATGGGCTGAATGTCGGTGGCGGTCAGCTTTACCTTGCCAACGGCAACGTCGGCATTGGCACTTTCCCTTCGGTACTACTCGATATCCACGGTCGCGATACCAACTCGGTCTTGGACATAATTAAGGGAATTGGCGACAGTGCCTCTCCTATTTTTCGGGTGTTCGGGGACGGCCCCAAAACCGACTCGACGCTTGTTTTCACCATTGTGCGGAATGGCAACGTCGGCATTGGCACGGCCACCCCGCAAAGCAAGCTGGATGTGGCTGGTCAGGTCCGTTCGTCCGCCGGTGGTTTCATGTTCCCGGATGGGACAGTCCAGACCACGAAAGCTTCTGGTTCCGGCACCGTGACCGGCAGCGGCACTTCGGGCCAGCTTGCGCTCTGGACTGGCACCAGCTCGGTTTCCGGCAACAACAACCTTTACTGGGACGGCAGCAACTCGCGCCTGGGCATCGGCACGAGCAGCCCGCAGGCCAAGCTCGACGTGAACGGAGCGATCACGGCGACCTCCTTCAAAGGTATCGGCACGGAACTGACGGGGGTCCCACCGAGCGGCACGGCTGGCAATGCGCTGGCAGGCACCTACCCAAATCCATCCATCGCGGATGGTGCCGTCACGAACGCGGCGCTTGTCAACAATGCAGTCACCGCCGCCAAGCTGGCCAGCGATCCGGCCTCCTTGAACAGGGTGTCTGGCGGTGCCTGCACGCTGTTGGGCGGCAACCTAGGCATCGGGACGACGGTACCGGCGCAGAAATTGCACATTTATGCTAGCGGTCATCCCAGGATCATTGGGGAAATCGGTGACGCTGCGAGCGGCGATATCGGGCTAGAATTTCGCCGGGCCGGAAGCGTGAAATTTGATCTCGGCCTGCCGAGCAACCAATGGAATAACTTCAGAATTTGGGACGGACAAACGGGGGCATCGCTTCTTGAGATCGACACGAGCGGCAACGTCGGCATCGGCACGGTCAATCCGGCCACCAAGTTGGACGTCGCGGGCGAAGTGACCTGCGTGGCCATCAACATCACCAGCGACCGCAACGCCAAGGAGCAGTTCAAGCCGATCAACGCCCGTGCGGTGCTCGACAAGGTGGCCCGTCTGCCGATCAGCGAATGGCAATACAAGGAGCAGTCCGACGCCCGCCACCTCGGCCCCATGGCGCAGGACTTCCGCGAAGCCTTCGCCCTCGGCCGCGACGAAAGGTACATTACCAGCGTCGATGCCGACGGCGTTGCCCTGGCTGCCATCCAGGGCTTGAACGAGAAGCTGGACGAGAAGACCCGGGAAGTGGAGGCGCTCAAGCAAAGCGTGGCTGAGCTGCGCGAACTCGTGAACAAGCTCGCCAGCCAGCAGAACGGAGATGCCAAGTGAAATGCAGTCTGTTGATATCTTGGAGCCTCATTCTCGCTGCCGCTCCGCTGGAGGCAGCCGAAGCCCCGAACAAGGTGAAGGCTGAGGACATTGCTCCCTTGCTGCAAAGCGGACGCCCCACGGCCAAGGCGGCGGCGGCAAAGGCTGCCGGAGCGCCCCAGCCCGCCGCTGAAAGCCCTCAATTCACCCGGACTGCGGAAGGTCATCTGAAATCACTTAGCGCCGCACCCGGTACCGAATTTCCGGCGGTGGCCGGTCCCGCCGGCCAACCGGAAGTGACAGCGAAGAACTTCCTCATGGCGCACGGAAAACTCTTCGGCGTCACCAGCTCGTCCGTGGACTTCAAGTTGAGAAAGAAGAACAGCGGCCAGGGAAGGCACTCCATCCGCCTGACGCAGACCTACGAGGGCATCCCGGTCTTTGGCGGCGAGACGGTGGTGCAGGTCAATGACGCTGGCGGCGTGGAGTATGTCTCGGGCAACTTTGACCGCGACACCAGCGACCTCGATGAAAAGCGCCTTTCCATCAAACCGAAGCTGACAGCGGACGAGGCGGCGGCGGCGGCGCAGGCGCACTACGCACCCAAAGCGGCCGGCCAGGTCCTTGCGGTCACGCCGCCGGAGTTGGCCCTCTTCGTCCCGGCATTGTTGAAGTTGAACGGGCCCAGGCGGCTCACATGGAAGATGGACGTCCGCAGCGCCGATGAGTGGACGGTGGCGCAGCTTGTGTTCATTGACGCGCACTCGGGCGCATTCGTGCTGGATATTCCGCTCATTCACCATGCTATTAACCGTCTGATTTCGGATGCCGCGTTGACAACAGCGTCTCCGGGCACTTTGGTGAGATCGGAGAATGGACCAGAGTCACACATCGCGGACGCAGACGCAGCCTACGACCAGCTTGGAGACGTCTATAACTTCTATTTCAATCATTTCAATCGGGATGGAATTACTGGTACCGGTGCCGCTCTGAGGGCCACCGTGCGTTGGCGTGAAGTTGCCAGTGTCCCGTATCCAAATGCATACTGGAGCGGTATTCGCATGGTGTTCGGGGAAGGGTATGTTGTGGATGATATCACGGCCCACGAAATGACGCACGGAGTGACCGCTTCAACATCCGCCCTGATTAATCTGAATGAATCCGGAGCTATCAATGAATCCATGTCGGATGTCTTTGGAGAGTTTGTGGATTTGACCAATGGAAAGGGCACCGACACCGCTTCTATGCGTTGGTTGATTGGGGAGGATATGCCGTCCGGCGCAAGTCGCTCGATGAAGGACCCGCCCAGCGTCCTTCAGGGTGGTTACGGATCCCCCGACTGGCGGGGGAGCCAATACTACCTTGATCCGACGAGCCCGATTCTCGACAATTTTGAGAATCATGACAATGGTGGCGTTCACTTCAACAGTGGCGTGAATAACAAGCTTTGTTACCTGCTCACCGATGGCACCGGTGGTGGCACATTTCGAACACACACCATTACAGGCATGGGCATTGATCCTGTGGCCGCCCTCTACTATGAAGCCAACGTGAAACTGCTCGGCATGAGCTCGGGTTGGGACGACCTCTCCGGCGCGTTGAGACGCGCAGCCATCAATAAAAACTGGAGTATTTCAGAGCGGGAGAACCTGGACAACGCTCTGGCCGCTGTCGGCATCCTTACGCCACCTCCACTGATCTATATTAATGAAATGGCGACTGGCACCGAAGCCGGCACCCCTGAACAACCGGCGCACAGTATTGCCAGGGGAGTGAGTTTGCTGGGGACAGAAGCTGATGGCACCTTCTTCCTCAAGGGGACCGGACACTCCACTCGCATCGAGCGTCGCGTTAGCATCCGGGCGTGGAACGGTCCGGAGTGGGGTCCGGCGCGAATCGCCCCGATCGCCCCGTAAACCCTCGCAATCTACGGAGCCCTGCCTGGCAGCATTTTTCTGGTTCAGCCGCTTACGAGCTTACGGGAACGGCAGTTCTTTGAATGGATTGAACACTTTGATGCCCGGACGGCGGAAATCCTTGTCGTTGCCCGTGGCGATGGTGAACCCATGTTTGCGGGCGGTCGCCGCGATATAGCCGTCTTCCACGGGCATCCGCAGCCCTGCCGCCTCAAGCATTCGTTCCTGGTCGGCCCACACGTGCGCCACGGACACATTGAACCCGTGAATCCGGCCTTGCATCGCCGCCACCAGTCTCGTCAGCCACGTTTGGAGAGCCGTGCGTTGGTTGCCCTCCTTGGTCCTAACCCAATACGCCAGTTGGGCGATCACAACGGCGCTGGTATGGCAGCGGTCCTGCTCCTGATGCAACCAGCGGATCACCCGTGGATCTCCGTTCCGCTTGGCCGGTTGCGAGAGCACATCGGTGTCCAGCAACCAGTTCATAGTTTTCTCCTCTTGGCGGTTGCCGTCCTTCTTGGAGGCAACTCGTCCAGCGGCAGCGGGCACTCCTCCAGCACCTTCAGCCAGTTCTCCCGTCCCGGCAGCCGCCGGAACACGACCGCGTCCTCCTCCGCGTCAAAGCGCACCTCAAAACAATCCCCTGCCGCCGCCTGAATCAGTCCGGCAGGTAGCGTCAAACGACGTTTGGAATCCAAAGTCACAACCATGGTGGGAAGATCCCACCGATGCCTCTGCGGGTCAAGCTGGATTTTTCACAGGCTTCATTTTGGGGTTACTACTCAGCACGCGAGTCGCTGTGCGGTGGGGAGGCATGGCGGAATCATTGACAGCAGAATCATTTCAGAATTGGGAAAAGCCATTGGATCAACCCCTGTCTGTGCGCATCCGCACGCAGACCGGCCGACCAGTGATGAATCCCCCTCAAGACTCTTGAAAAATGATTCTGCCATAAATTATTCTGCGATGAATTCAGCCCGTTCTCCGGTCACCGCGGGGACGGCATTCGTTCACGGAACGCCAGACAGAACACCGCCGAGAGCATCAGCAGCACGGACGTGGTGCCCTCGGGAACGACGAAGCCGTTGGTCACGAGGATGTTGTCAATGGCGATCTTGGTCCGGCCGTCGTTGGTTCCAGGTAGAACCCCAATTTGGCCACACTCTTGAAATCCAAGATAACGCCGAACGAGTTGAGCGAGCCGACCAAGCCCTCCGTGTAAACGTCGAACGCGAGGTGATAAGTGCTCTGATTGTGGCCCATCGCGAGGTTGAATTGATCGTAAAAATAGGAACCCGGGTTGCCGGTGGTGTTCAAGACCACAGGCTGATCGGCCAAGGCTCCAAACCTGGCAACAACCTCGGGACTTCCAAACACATTGTTCGTGGGGGTCGCAGGTCCGGAGTTGTAGGTGGGCCGGGAACCCACCCGGTGCAAGGGGCTTGAGAAATCGATGTCGAAATACACGGTTTCCGCCACCACGGCACCGGCTGCGCCCTCTGCAAGGGCTAGCAATCCGAGCAGTGACACCTGCATGGCCGATAAGATCCTGCGATTAAGGGAAGTGGGCATGGAAAGACGAAAATACCACCGAGATGGCCGACCCTGGCGGGCGATCACATCCTGGAAGATGCATCGCCTGCGAACCGTGTCGACTCACTCGCGTGGCTGCATTCGATCATCCGCGCCTCCCGTCGGCAACAACCAAATGGTGGATCGTGGATGAAGAGTCAGGTCTTTCTCATTATCTTCCATCCGCTATCCATGATCGCATGTCGTTGCGCCCGCCAGCAACCTCCCGCGCCTCGCCCCCGGAGGCAATGCCAGAGACCCTCCGAGCCGCAAGCAGCCGGTCAGCCACTACTCGCCGCAGAAAGTCACGGCTTGCTGCATGAAAAACATCACCCGCATCGGCGGCGGCGATCCACACACTGGCATCAATGGTCAGGCTCATTGGCGCTCCGGTCGGTTGCGATCTTCCTGCAGGATTTCGCGGGCGGTGGGACTGCCGGGAACTTTGGCCATCGCCTCGTCGGCTGCGCTGAACCACGCCTCCAGCCAACCCTCCGCATTGGAGGGCGGTTGATGGATCGAAGTGACGTTTTCATCCGCCAGCCAGTGCTCGTACAGTTCCATCGTCACCTCACGCACCCGCCGTCCCATGACGGTGGTTTTTGCCTCCAGCTTGCGGTAAAGCTCGTCGGGAATTTCGATGCTCGTTGCCATGCGGGAAGTGTCGTTCGGCACCGGATCGCTGTCAATCCCCAAGCAGTTCCCGCTGCGCCGGCCAGGTTGGTGTGAGACACGATTTTCTCTTCATCTTGAATGAGGCGGCAAATGCTTGATTCACGCCGCCGACCCGTCGCCCGGTTGCTCCCGCCAAGGCGGCACGCCGCGACAGTAACGCTATGGGTAACGCTATGGGGACAGGTACAATCGCTATGCACCGCGTTATGGGGACAGGTACAATCGCGTTATGAGCAGCGCCTTGCCCTCTGCCATCCGCTATCTCCCACTGGCTGCGTGCTGCCGGCCGCAGTGCCCATGGCTCGGCAATGCAGGATTGCGGATGGATGAATGGCAGATCGCGGGTGCCTGATTTGCGGTGCCTGATTTGCGGCTTGATGGGGTGGCGAATCGGTTTAGGATGGTCGCGTGCCTGTGCATCTGAAGAGTCCCCTGCCCTGGCGCTGGCTTGCGAGCCTGATGATGGCAATGGCGGCCGCCGCGCCGGTTCCTGAGGCGAGTCCGCCATGGGCAGCGCGGGTCTGGCAGTCCGACGAGGGATTGCCGGACAACACGGTGGTGGGCATCGAGCAAATGCCCGACGGCTTTCTGTTAGTGGCCACGCAAACCGGCTTGGTGCGTTTCGATGGGCTGCAGTTCCGGCACTTCACGCCGGCGACGACGGCCGTGGGCGCGGCGGACTTGATCCAAGCGCTGCTGGTCGATCGGCGTAACCGCTTATGGATCGCCAAAGAGCGAGGAACCGTCGTCTGCGTGGACCAGGGGCGGGCGACCACGGTGCTGGCTCCGGCAAAGGAGCGCTCCAACCGGGTGACGAGGATGCTGCTGGAGGACGCCACAGGAGCCGTGTGGGTGTCCTATCTGGGCGGGGTGGTGCTGCGCATTGAGGACGGCCGGGCGCGGACGTTCACCGAGCAAGACGGCCTGCCGGGTGGCAGCACCTGCCAATTGACGCTGGACCGGGACGGGCAATTGTGGTTTTCCCAAGGTGAATGGCTGGGGGTTTTGCGGGAGGGGAAATTCCGGCTACTCGAGCAGGTGACGCCCCAGCGCATCAGCGGCGCGCGTGGGGGAGGGATCTGGGCATGCAACGGCAACCGACTCTTCAAATACCGCGAGGGTGGCGAGATCGTGGAGGTGGCAAGACTGCCACGGACGGAGCCCGAGATTAGTCCGACGCTGCTTTGCGAAGACCGGGCAGGTTATGTGTGGGTTGGCACGCGCGGGACCGATTTGTTCAGGGTTGATGGCAAGAGCGGGAGCTTTGAGCGGGTGCCGGCGCAGCAGGAAATCCTGAGCTTCAAGGAAGACCGCGAAGGCAATCTGTGGGTCGGCACCCGCGGCGGCGGCCTCGCCCAGTTGAAGCCGAGGTTTGCGGAGTTGCTGTCCATCGATCCGGCTTTCCCGCTCGGCGGCGTGCGCTCGGTCTGTCAGGACCGCTCCGGCACCCTCTGGGCGGTCGGCCAAAACGGTTGGGTGTCGCGCAACCCGGGCCCCGGTTGGCAAACCCTATCCACCCAGGACGGATGGTCCGTCTCCTATGCCCAGTGCGTGGCCGCCGATCCGCGTGGCGGGGTCTGGATCGGCACCCAATACCAGGGCCTGCACCGCTGGCTCAACGGAGCACTGACCACCAGTCTCGGCACCGCTCAGGGGCTGGCCGCCAACTGCGTGTCCGCACTGCTGGCCAGCCCGTCCGGCGAGCTGTGGATTGGCGCCCGCTGGCCCGATGCGCAACGCCATGCCCTGCAGTGCCGGCAAGCCGAGCGGCTCCGGACCTTCGAGCTGCCGGCGGCCAGCGGAGTGATCACGGCTCTGGCGCTGGACGTCGCCGGAGATTGTTGGGCCGCCACCGCCAGTGGTCTGCTGCTGCGGGTGCATGCGGATGTTCTGATAGACGAAACCCCGCACACGTTGGCCGAACCGCGCCCGATTCGCTCGCTGTGTGCCAGGCCCGACGGCAGCTTGTGGATCGGCTATGGCGGCGAGGGCTTGGGGCGGCTCAAAGACGGGCGCTTCAGCCACTGCCGGATGGAGCAGGGGTTGCATGACGACTACCTGTCTAACATTATCCCGGACGACCGCGGGCGACTGTGGTTTGCGGGCAACCGGGGCATTTTCAGCGTGCGCGAATCGGAGGTTGTCGAGCTGGCCGAGGAGCGGATCGCGCGGGTGCGTTCGGTGGCCTACGGGCAGATGGAAGGGTTGTCGCGGTTGCAGGCCAGCCACGGCACTTGGCCGGGCACGCTGCGCGGCAGCGACGGGCGCTTGTGGTTTGCCATGGAGTCCGGCTTGGCGGTGGTGAATGTGCCCGACTTCAAGGACAACCCGCAGGCACCGCCGGTGGTGCTCGAGCGGGTCACCGCCAACGGCAAGATCGTGGCGACTTACGCCGCCGAGGGGTCCCTAGCAGACTTGCCGCTGGCCACCCCGCTCGACTTGCGGCAGGAGGCGGCGCACTTGCGCCTGGCACCCGGCCAGCGCCAGGTCGAGTTCGTTTTCACGGCCTTGAGTTTCACGATGCCCGAAAGCATCAACTTCAAGTATCGACTGGACGGCTTGGACAAGGACTGGGTCGATGCCGGCACCCGGCGGGTCGCCTCGTATCCGCTGCTCCCGCCCGGCGATTATCGGTTCCAGGTGTGCGCCTGCAACCGCGACGGCGTCTGGAACGAAACCGGGGCCTCGCTGGCACTCACCGCCGAGGCCTATTGGTGGGAGCGGACCTGGTTTCGGGTGTTAGGTCCGCTGGCGGCCATCGGTTTGTTAGGAGGGGGGATTGCGCTGGGGGTGCGGCGGCGCCATCGGCGCCAAATCGAGCACTTGGAGTTGTTGCAGGCGACGGAACGGGAGCGGACGCGCATCGCCCAGGACCTCCACGATGATTTGGGCGCCGGCCTGACGCAGATCAGTCTCAACACCGCCATGGCCCAAAACCCCGCAGTGAGTTCGGAAGTCGCCGACGGCCTGTTGCACGAGATCGACGAGCGCTCGCGGGACTTGGTCATCGCCTTGGACGAAATCGTCTGGGCCGTCAATCCCAAGAACGATTCGGTGCCCTCACTGGCGAGGTATTTTTGCCAATTCGCACAGCATTGCCTGCTCTCGGGTGGCATCACCTGCCGCCTGGAGGTGGCGGCGGATCTGCCGGACGCCGCCGTGGGTTCCGAGCAACGCCACCACTTGTTTCTCGCCTTCAAGGAGGCCTTGCGCAACATCTTGCAGCACTCCGGCGCGGACCAGGCCAAACTCGAAATCGCCAGCGATGCGCAGACCTTCGCGGTCACGCTCAGCGACAACGGGCGCGGCTTTGTGCCCGGGCCGCTGCCGGAAGGTGCCGACGGCTTGGGTAACATGCGGACGCGACTGGCGCGGTTGGGCGGGAGTTGTGTGGTGACCAGCGAGCCTGACCACGGCACCACGATTGTGTTCCGCCTGCCACTCGCCGCAGGATCAGGATCAGGATAAGGATCTCGCAAATTAGTTCCTCCGTGCCATTGCGGCCTGCCGTCGAAACACCTAACCTTGTCGCTCGTGACCACCGCGTGCCTGAGATGAACCCACCACCCACTGTCGCTCCGCAGCCCCCGGCCGCCGTCGGCGCAAGCCCGGAGGTGCGCGTGGCCGTGGTCGAGGACGATGCCGGTCTGCGCGGCAGCCTGGAACGCCTGCTGAATCTCTCCCCCGGGTTCCGTTGTGTGTGCAGTTGTGGCAGTGGCGAGGAGGCGCTCAAGCTCATTCCGCGCGACCCGCCCGACCTGGTGCTGATGGACATCCATTTGCCCAACCGTTCGGGGATAGAATGCACGGCGCTGCTGCGGCAGCAAGTGCCGCAACTGCCGATCATGATGTTTACCGTTTATGATGATGCCAACACGCTGTTCAAGGCCTTGCGGGCTGGGGCCTGCGGCTATCTGCTCAAGCGTGCCCGGCCGGAGGAAATCCTCGAAGCCATCAGCGAAGCGCTGCGCGGTGGCGCGCCGATGTCGAGCGAGATCGCCCGCCAGGTGGTGGCGGCCTTTCAGCAACCGCTGCCAGCCGGGCGGGCGGACCAAGGCCTCTCCCGCCGCGAGCAGGAAATCCTCGATGACCTGTTGCGCGGCTTCGCCAACAAGGACATCGCCGCACGCCTTTCCATCAGCATCTTCACCGTCAAAAACCACTTGCGCCATATCTACGAAAAACTCCATGTCCGCTCCCGCACCGAGGTGCTGCTCAAGTTCCGCAACGCCCCGAGCGGGTCTGACAACAGACCCAGCCCGTAATTGCGGCTGCCAGCCGCAGACCGCGGCTGCACGCCTCCGGCCGCAGGCGGTGGCTGCGTGCTGCCAGCCGCAGCGCCCATGGTTCGCAAATGACAGGTCATAGTGGGCTCCCCACAATGAACTTTCTTTGACTTTTTCATCATTGCCACCTTGACACGTTGCCTCAGCGCGATTAAACCACCCGTTCCGGCGAGCGTAAGCGTTGTAATCACAAGGCATTTACGCCCGCTCTTCGGAGCCCGACGCGTGGTTTTTGCCATCCCGCCGGAAGTCTGCAATCCACTGGAACCAAACATCAAAGCACAACCAGCATCAACCATGACAAGACCAAATCGAGTCACCCAGACTACCAACCATCTGAAACATCTCACCTTGGCTGCGACCGCGTAACAACGAAGAATAAGAATAAGGAACAAAACAAACAAACAACGAAAGTAAGGATTACCTATGAAAAAAACAAACATCATCAATAGAATACGAGGCGCGGGGAAGCTGTTCGGTCTCGGTTTGGCTGCGGTTGTTATGGCCGCGGGGATCGGAGTCGCCTCGGCTGGCTCGGTTGAAATTCGCGGTACGGGGTCGGGTAGCCTGCAAGGCAACGGCACGACCAAGATCAATATCATCGCTCCAGCCAACAACGGCGTGGTCAATACTGCCGAATGGGGCACCGCGCCGGTAAACGTCGGCAATCCGGCCGCCAACAGCGGCTACAACAATCTAGGTGGCGAGCACTGGGGAAGAGTCTTCGATCACGACACGGGCTCGAAAGTCTGTTGCAACTTTGACCCGACCATCACGTCCATCACCGTGACTTCATCCACGAGCGTGTACTCGCTCACGGGGTACACCGTGACGACGGGAAATGACTCTCCCGGCCGACGTCCGACTGGCTGGCGCCTGTACGGATCGAACGACGGTTTTGCGACGGCCGGCGACGAGCTGGACTCCGTCATAGCGGCCAACATCAATGGCGGCAGTGGCTGGACCGGCGATCAACAAGTCGGCGAGGTGACCCTCGCCGCACCGACGGCTGCTTACGCTTCCTTCCGGTTCATCTTTGACACCAGCGTGAATACGGCCGGGAACGAATTCCAGCTTGGTGAAATCGAACTCTTCGGCACGGTAGGGGCACCGACACCTCAAGCGAAGATCATCACCTTTGGTCCCGGTGCCGTGATTGGACCGGTGGTTGGCAACAGCGCCACCATCGCCTGGGGCGTGCCCAATGGATCGGAGGTGACCACCCTCGGGCCGGCGTTCACGACGTCCTCAGGGGCCACCTGCTACGACGGCAACCCCGACACGGTTGGAAGTTTAATTACTACGGGTGCCGTTCGCGACTTCACTGCTCCGGTTGAATACTGGGTGCGATCCGCGGATGATGGTCTCAATCCAGTGATCACCAATGTCTATACGGTGACCGTCACAGTGAACCCGGCTGAGACGGCCCTCATTTGGAACTCGGCGGGAGGTGGCTCGTGGGACCTCAGCAGCCTCAACTGGCGCGGGCAGTCGTCAGGTCAGACCATGCAGTTTTTCGATGGTGCCAACGTGATCTTCAACAACTCGGCCGGCGGCGCCATTAGCGTCTCGTCCGGCGTGGCACCCGCGTCCACCACCGTCAGTGCCTCAGGCGGCACCTATCAGTTCACATCTGGGTCGATTGACGGTTCGGGTTCGCTCACCAAGTCTGGCAACGGCTGGCTTCGGCTCTCCGCCGCCAGCAGCTTTACCGGTCAAACGATTCACACAGGTGGAACCTTGTGGGTCAACGCCGCCCCGTCGAACAGCGGCCTCCCCGGCCCGTTGGGTGCATCCGCCGATGCGAACGCCATCATTGACCTCTCCCCCGGCACCACACTGGTGTACGACGTTTCCGGCTCCACCAACCGTCCTATCAACCTTGTGGGCGCGGGCGGAACGACGATGTTGTCGGTCCACGGTAACGGAGGCAACTTCACGTTCAACGGTCCAATTACCGCCAACGGGACTGGTGCAAAGACGTTCGTGCTGTTCATGGGTACGAATCAAGGTTTTTATGGCAGCGGTGACGGGCAGACGGCGACGATCAATGGAGCGATCTCGGATGTGTCCGCAGGAACTCCGGAGACTACCGATGACAGCCCACTCGGCCTGGAAATCCGTCTTCACAGTCAAAGCGGCGGTAACAATAACGTGAATCTCAATGGCGACAGCACTTTCACCGGGCCGATCGCCCTTGTAAGCAGCGACTTTGGTTTTGGTGAAGCTCCTCGGGTCGCGACGGTCACGATTGGCGGAACGGGACGGTTGAACAGTGGCGACTACCCAGGAGCCATCTCAATGACCACCAAGGCGGGTGGTTTCAGCACCATCCTCAACTATGCCAGCTCGATGCCGCAAACCTTGTCGGGCGCGATCTCCGGGGCCGGCGCACTGACCATGTCCGGGAGCAACACCCTGACCCTCTCCGGCGTCAACACCTACACCGGCAACACCACTGTCAGCGCTGGCACGTTGGCCCTCGGCCAGACTGGCGGGTTGACTTTCTACGTCACCAACACATCTACCAACAAGGTCACGGGCAGCGGAACCGCCAATTTCGATGGCAGTTTCAACATCGATACCTCGGCGGTTACCGCTCCAATCGCTTCCTGGACCTTGGTCGATGTCACCAACAAGAGCTACGACTCCAACTTCAACGTGCCCGGCTTCAACAATAGCGGCGGCGTCTGGACGAAAGAGGTCGGGTACGCAACCTGGACCTTCACCGAAGCAACCGGCGTGCTCAGCGTCAACACCCTGGCAACGATCACGTCATTCGGAATTCCCGGCCATGCCGGCGTCATTGACAACATCGGATTGACCATTTCCCTGGCCGTACCCTATGCGACGGATTTGGGGACCCTCGCGCCGACCTTCACGATAACCTCCGGAGCGTGTGATCAGACCAGCGGCTCTCCGCCGTCACCGACCTTCGCCGCTCAAAACCCGGTGACCTACACCGTCAGCGATGGGGCCGCCAGCAGTCCCTATGTCGTAACGGTCACCGTGGCCCCGGCTCCTCCAGCCGGCTTGGGTGAGAGCGCCGGCCTCGTCGCGTGGTATGATGCGTCGCAACTCACCGGGCTGAGCAACGGGAATTCGGTGGATACATGGGCGGACCTCTCCGGCTACGGGCATATCGCAACGCGGACCAGCGGCACCATGACCTATGCCACAAACCAAGTGAACGGTCTGCCGACGGTCCAGTTCCGCAGCCAAGGATATGCGAACATCTTCGGCACCATGTTCGCCAAGGAACAATACATGGTCTTCAAGAGTCCGAGCGGCAACAGCTATAATGGCGACTGGGGTGCCGTGATGGGCGACGTGACCGATCAATACGGCTACATGATGGGTAATGGCACGAGATTCTGGGAGGGGAATAACCCTGAGGCCGTTTCGCAAAACGGCGCGGTTTTGCCGAGCCCTTGGAGCATCAGCAACATGGGCACTTTCCTGGTCCTGAAAATTGACGGCACGTATCCGAACACGACTCCGAGGAGTTACAGTCTTGGCAATGTGTATGGCAACGGCTCGCCTCAGTATCACAATGTGAATCTGGACGTGGCCGAAGTCATCGCCTACGACCACGTTCTGTCCACCGGGGAAGCCGAGCAGTTAGGCTCGTACCTGACGATCAAGTATGGCTTGAGCACAAACTATGCCGGGCTTGGAGATATCGTCACCTTCGGTATCCCGGGATATCCCGGCACCATCAATCGAGCCGACAAGACCATTGCCCTGACCGTGCCGTATACGCCTTGGGGAACGACAGGTTTATCGACCCTCAATCCGACCTTTACGCTGTCCTCCGGGACCTGCGATCAGACCAGCGGCTCCCCGCCTTCACCGTACATCTTCGGCGGTCCAAACCCGGTAACCTACACCGTCACCGACGGAGCCATCGTGAACACCTACACCGTGACAGTCACCGTGCAGCCGCCGCCTCCGGGTGGTGTGGGCAACGGCCTCGCCTTGTGGCTGGACGCGAGCGCGTCGGACACGATGACGCTATCCGACGCTACCGTCACCGAGTGGCGTGACAAGATGCTCAGCGGTGCCAAGATGACGACCAAAGGCGGAGCGCCGACGTTGACGCCTTCCGG
>JAPLUI010000271.1 GCA_026397725.1 Verrucomicrobiota bacterium
CCGTTGAGCGTGCCCAGCTTGGGAAAGGCTGTGGAAGGAAAGGTCCAGGCCTGGTCGTCGGTCAGGTGGAGTTGCAGGTAGCGCACCTTGTACGCGCGGCACACATCGATCATCTGTTTGAGATGGATGAGCGGGTTGTCCTGGCGGGCGGTATCGACCATCGCTCCGGTGTAGTCCGCGTGCGGCCAGTCGTCGATGGTCAGCACCGGCAGCGCAAAACCGTTAGATCGGCGGCCGATGGCTTGCAACAGCGTGGTGGTTCCTTCGGCCACCGCGCGATAGTCGAAGCCCTCGAGCTTCACCTGGGTGCCGACCGTGAGGCGGTATGCGCCCTCACGGGTCCGCTCGACCACGCGGGCCTTGACCCGCAGGATCTCCTCGCCGGCCTGGAGCGCCGGGTTGAGCGCCAGCCCGATGTCGCCGGCGGCTAAGGGACCGGACGCGATCTTGAGGTCCAGGCCGGTCACGGCCAACAACTCAGCCTTGAAAATCACGGCCAGGGGCAGGAGGCGTGGGTCTGCGGTTACGATCCGGGCGGTCGCCGTGAGAGCCAACCCGCCGGTGCCCATCTGCACCGCCTTGGGCCAGGGGATCAGGTTCAAGGACGAGTCGCCGGAAGTGACCGGTGCGGCAGGTGCCAACGATGCACCGGCCAGGCCAGCCGCCAGCGCGGCGTGCATGAGATGTTTGAGCTTCGGCACGCGGATGTGAGCTGCCGTAGCCGGGTGGGTGTTGGGATGCTCCAGGAACATTTCGTTAGAGACAGAAACAATGATCATTTTGGGAACAGGACTTTGGTGGCAGTGGCTTAGCGCCGTGGAACGCACGCAGTCTGATGCCAAGAGCGCCGTATGCAACGACGAAAATCAGCTTTCCAAGTGTCCAATGGTTGAACATCTGAAAGACCCATGATTCGCCTTTGCAGCTCCGGGCGTCCGGCATGCAGATGGCGGCACCATGCATTTGCCGCTCCATCTGCAACGCGCGGTGGCCCAGTAACAAATCCCGGCGGCATGGCTAGACGGCGCGTTGGTTTCGACGCCGATGAGTTACGGCATCGGAGCAACTCGGGAATCATTTCTTCTTGAATGCATCGCTCCACTCAAGAAACCTGTTGGAGCGGAGCGGAGTCTTGATCTTGGATCGCACCATGCCAAGGACCGCAAGGTTGGTTTCTTCCCAGAGCTTCTGGATCGCAGCCGGAGCCGGAGTGAACGGGTTCAGATTTTCCTGCTTGGCAAATGAAAGCTGCGCTTCGACATTCGAGCGGAGTTCCCGCAATGCCACCGCCTCTGACGCGCCGGTGCCGATCAAATCCATCTCCAAGGCATGAGCCACCCAAAGTCCGTTTTCGGGGTAAATGACGGCACGAAGTCGAAGTGTTTGCATGGCGGCAAGGTGGTGTTCTTCAGGTCAAAATGCAAGACCGGAAAATTTCTTGCCATTTCTTACCGACAGAACGCGCCGCGAGGACCAGGCCACCGCGCTCGAACGCATCATCGCGCCGGTAACACCCGGATCTCATTGAGGCCGAGCCATGAACCGGTCAGCGTGCTGGCAAAATCAAGGTGCAAGACTGTCCCGTGCATGCCGGTGAGCGCCACATCCTGACTGAAAACGCCGTTCCCTCCCTGCGGCGTGAAAGCGGTCGTCGTGCGGTGCCCGAAGTCATCGCTCACGGTCACTGAGGCAGGCACATAAATGCCAGCTTCATAGGCCCGGGTGTGCCAGATGCTCAGCTTTCCTAACAGCCAGGCGTCGGGCGCAAGGGTGAGCGTGATGCGGGGCGTCTTGGTCAACGAGGCCCCGGTCATATACAACACCCCCCAGTCGGTGCCGATCACGCCGTCGTTGAGGAAATACGGGGTCGCCAGCTCCGCAGGAAGGTTGGGGGAAACGCTGTCGGCCTCATAGACGTAGGTGAAGGGGATGGGCCTTGTGGTGAGCGTCCAGGTCGCGGCGGTCACGTTGCCGCAGCCGGTGTTGGTCGCATCGAACCAGCGGGCCTTGACCGTCGCGGTGTTAGAGAGCGTGATCGCCCCGGTGTAGGCCGGTGATGTGGGCTGGGGCTCCGAACCGTCCACCGTGTAGCGTACCACGCCATCCGGTTGGGTGCATGCCACGCTCACGGACATGGTGTCGACAAACCATGCCGTCTCGTGGCCGGCGGCGTCCTTGAGCGTGTTCTGGCCGGAGAGGGTCACGGGGGCGAAGTCGAAGATGTAAACCTGCTTCCAAGGCGGCATGGCCGCTTGTCCGTTAGAATCGAAGAGGCGGGCCCGCAGCGTGAAGTTGTCGGCGATGCGGATGGGCGAGTCGGCTGCCGGCGAGTCGGCCCTGGGTTCCGAGCCGTCCACCGTGTAGTGGACGGTGCCCAAAGCCGGGGGGGCCTCGAGCGTCAGCAGTGTCCGATTGTTAGTCACCCTAACCGCAAACAGGTCCCTCGTGATCGGTGGCTCGTGCTGGATGGCAAAGCCGTAAAGCATCCGGTCCAGCACGCGGTCGCTGCCTGTTAGGCGGAGGGCGAAACCCGCTTCGGTGAAGATGTTGTCCGGGCCCCAGGTCCGTTCCTGGCGGGTGGGCAGGCCCCTGAGCCATTGCACATGGACTTCTCCCGTCTGCTCCCAGGCTGGGAACATGGCACCCAGCACCGAGTCGCCCTTTTTGAGCACGCTGCCGTTGCAGTGATACATGGTCCAGTCCGTCCATGGCACCCCGGCGAAGCCCCAGGGCACGGTGATGGTGGTGAAGCCCTGAGCCACTAATGGCGCCGCGGTGTTGGCGTTGTATTCCCAGGTCATGTGAATGATCTCCCGCGAGATGCCGGTGACGGCACCCTCCCAGATGAGGGTCTTCTTACCGCGCTTCTTGACCATTTCATTGACCTGCAAGGCAAAGTAACCCAGCAACTCGCTGCTGTTAGCCAGGCCCTTGGCGGTCATGAATGCGGCGGCTTGGGGCGTGGCGGCCACGTTGCCCAGACCCGACACCTCATCAAAGCCGATATGGAAATACGGCGACGACTGGAACACGTCGCACATTTCGCCGATGATGGTGTCCAGTGCGAGATAGAGATTGGGGTTGGCGATGTTCATCATCCCCTGGCCGACCGCATTACCGGTGGCCGGGTCGATATAGCCAAAGCTTGCCGGCAGCGTCGCGCAGGCATTGCCGGAATGGCCGGGCGTTTCCAGCTCGGGCACCAAGGTCACGCCGCGATCATCGGCGTATTTGACCAGGGCCTTGAGTTCGTCCAGATTGTATAACTCACATCTCGGGCCGCCGTGCGCCGAGCCGTTGAGCGTGCCCAGCGCGGGATAAGCCGTGGACGGGAAGGTCCAGGCCTGGTCCTCGGTCATGTGCAGTTGCAGGTAGCGCGTCTTGTAGGCACGGCACGTATCGATCATCTGTTTGAGATAGACGATCGGGTTGTCCTGGCGGGCCACATCGACCATCGCCCCGGTGTAATCGGCGTGCGGCCAGTCGTGGATGGTGAGTTTGGGCAGGGTCACTTGGCCGTCCTGACGGGTGATCGCTTGCAGCAGGGTGGCGGTGCCCTCGGCCACCGCGCGATAGTCGAAGCCCTCGACCACGGCCTGTTCGCCGATGGTGAGGGTGTGCGCGCCGTCGGTGGTGCGAACCATTGCGGGCGGGCGAGCGACGAGGATGAGTTCGTCGGCCGTGATGGCAGGGTTGAGGTTGAGGACGATGTCGCCGGCGTCAGGCGCTGCGCTAACAACCGGCAGGCTGAGCCCCGTGAGCAGCCTGATTTCGTTGGAGAAGAGGGCGGCAAGCCCGGTGAGGCTGGTGTCGCCGGTCACGATCCGGCTGGCGGATGTTAGATAGAACTGCCCTGGTTGCACGGCCAGCACTTTGGGCCAGGGAATCAGGTTCAATCCGGGATAGGTGTCCGCCGGGTCGAGGGTCGGGATGGGGGGGCGGTGACGGTGAGGTGCAGTGCGCCGCTGGTGCGGCTGCCCTGCGCGTTGGTTACGACGACTTGATAGTCGCCCTGGTGCGAGCCGTTCGCGCCGAGCACCGTATAACTGCCGCCGGTGGCGCCGGTGATGGCAATGCCATTGAAATACCACTGCAAGGTGAAGGGCGGCGTGCCCACCTCGGCCGCAGTAAGGGTGAAGTTCCCACCGCCTGCCACCGTGTTGCCTGCCAGCGAGGTGGTGATGCTCGGCGGGGTGCCGCCGGTCACGACCGCAGGTTTTACAACTTTCAGCCGTGCGAACAAGCGGGTGTTGGAGCCTTGCG
This sequence comes from Verrucomicrobiota bacterium, assembly GCA_026397725.1. GTDB lineage: Bacteria > Verrucomicrobiota > Verrucomicrobiia > Verrucomicrobiales > Akkermansiaceae > Luteolibacter. Next base: position 4,264 of record JAPLUI010000271.1, read on the forward strand.
GAATGGTGACCGTGACGGTGTCCGCCGGGGTGCCGTTGACGACGGCAATGGTGGCGTTGCCCGGATCGACCGCAGTGGTCCACGGGCCTAACAGGTCTGCACTGAACTCGACGACCGGGTCGAGGTAGGCGGCCTCATGCATGCGGGTGAAGGTGAACACCAGGTGGTCACCATCACTGGCCGCGGTGGGCAGCAGGTCGCAGGAGTCCGAACCGGGATGGGCGGGATTGGGGTCGCCGCCGAGGACAAACTCAATTCCGTTAGGGATGCCGTCGCGATCCGGATCCGCGTCAAAGGCGGCGGCGGCACCGGCCAATCCCATGCCGCCGGGCCCGGCCCACGTGACGAAGCCCGGCTCGGGCAGGCCTGGCACCACCTTGATCTCATCAAGGCCGACCCACTCCCTCTTGCTGGTGAAGTTGAGATGCAGGACGGATCCTTGCATGCCGGCAAGCGCCACATCCTGACTGAAGACGCCGTTGCTTGCCTGCGACGTGAAGGTTGTCGTCGAGCTGTTCCCGAACTCATCGCTCACGGTCACCGAGGCGGGCTCGGCAATGCCGGCTTCAATCGCTCGCGCATACCACACGGACAGTTTGCCCAGCCCGTCATTGGCGGCAAGGGTCAGCGTCACATGGGGTATCTTGGGGACCGGATAGGTATAGGGCGGCAATGAGTATAACTGGGTCTTGGCGTCCCAGCCGGTGCCAATCAGGCCGTCATTGAGCATATACGGCGCCGCCAACTCCGCCGGGACGTTGGGGGGGGCGCTATCGGCCTCATAGACGTAGGTGAAGGGGATGATGCCCGGTTGCGTCGCATCGACGGCCAGGGTCACGAGCGCCTGCTGGGCGCTGGCAATGCCGTCGTTGAGGGTGTAGGTGAAGGTGTCGGAGCCCACATAGTCGGGTGAGGGGGTGTAAGTGAATCCTCCGTTGGCATTGAGGACCAGGGTGCCGTGCTGGACATGGGTGGCCACGGTCGCGGTGAGCAGGCGGGCGCCCGGGTTGAGGTCGTTGGCGAGCACGCCGGGCGCGGCGCTGGTGAACGAGCTGCCCTGCACCGCATAACTGTCGGCCACCGGCACCGTGCCGGAAAAGGTGCCGTAGTTCATGTTGCCTTCAGTATCCACGGCCATGACGTTGATGAGCGAGCCACCCAGCTCCAGCCGCGCGGCGGCGGCATTCTTGCTGAAACTCGTGACGGGCGAGGCGGCCAGCTTGACGCGCAGGTCGGCCGCGGCACCCGGGATGTAGTATTGGAACACGGCCAGCGGAAAAGCCGAGGTGGCCGTGAGATTTACGGCACCCTCGGCGAGGCCGACGCTGGTATCCTGATAGACGTGGGGATCCGCGCTCATCAGGTAGCGGTTCCACGCGGCCAGATCCCGCTGGGCGCCCAGGGTGCCGGCGCTTGACTCGTTGTGGGGCGTGTGGTTGGACGCGCTGTAGGTGAGGGTGAAATACTGCGAGATATCATAGCCGCCACCGCCCATGATGTTGTTAGGCGAGGTGTCGTGCCAGATGCTGTGGAGGCAGTGGAGGGTCTCGTGGAGGGTCACGCCGGTGTAGCTGGAGAACGTCAGCGAATCGGAGCCGGACGAATCCGTGGACAACAGCCGGGTCATCATCTCCGTGGCGCTGTTAGGGAAAATGTTCCCATAGGCCCCGACATACGCCAGGTCGCCGCTGCTCAGGGCATTGAAGGCGACCGAGGAAAAGACGATGTTCTTGTGGCGGCCGTCCTGGTATGGGGCGGGGAGCTGGTTCCACACCGCGCCGAACATGCCGGTGTTGAGCGCCTCGGCCTGGGCGCGGGTCTGGGAGACCACCAGCTTGCCGACGTCGATGTTGCCAGATGCGTCCAATTCCGGATAGAACGTCAACCGCCCGTTGCCGGCACGCCGCTGGTCCTCGGCCATCCAACTCTGCATGAGCTTGGCCTGCAGGCCGAAATGGGTGAACCAGTCCGGATCCACCGGGGCCTCGGCCTCATCGGAGGGCACCACATACCAGACCTTGTAGCGGTAGTCGGTGGCGGTGGGCGGGGTGAAGACCAAGTGGAGCGCGATAGTCCCGTGGCTGTCGGTGATCGTTAGGGTGTTAGGGCCGGCTTGCAGGTCCGCCAGGCAGCGGAAGCGGGAGCCATTCCTGGTGATCGAAACCGCCGCGGCGGCAGGCTCCGCAGTGATTGTTAGAGTGGCCCCGCCGTCAAACGTGCCGTCCACCAGCACCATCGAATAGCGCAGGACTTCCCCATCGGTGAGGTTGGTGACCTGCAACGAGGGGGCGGGCGTCGCGACGTTCAGTTTGCCGCTGGTTGCGGCAAAGTAAGTGGGATTGATAGTGGCAGCCCCGGAGCCGGTCCCGCCCCAGGTGCCGCCAGCCGGGCTTGCGGCCATCCCGCCAAGAGTGAGACTGCCAACATTCAGGGTCAGGCCGGCTCCCACGCTGGCGGTGGCGTTTCCCGTGGGTGCAATGCTCAGATTGCCGGCGACCGCAGTGTTAGCGGACATCGACTTCGCGCCGCTGCCGGACAAGATCAGGTGATGGTAAGGGATTGCCTTCACCGCCTGTGCGGTGCCGGTGTAGTTGACTGTGTTAGGGCTGGCCGTGGCGACCAGGGTGGTGATCGCGGAAGTTCCGCCGATGTTCAGCGTGGAGGACTCGCCTTGGGTCAGCGTGCCGGTGCCGGCCAGCGTGGTGCTCACCGTCAGGGTGCCATTGTTAGTATAAGTGCCGCTGATCGTGGCTTGTGGCAACGATGTCGTTCCGCCGAGGGTCTTGCCCGTGCCGGCAAAGGTGTGCGTGGTATTTTGAGTGGTGAACGTGGTGGCGTGGTTCACGAGATTGCCGCCAAAGGAAAAAGTCGCGGCGGCGCCACTGGTGGTTTCATCCCAAACCGCACCGCCATTGAGCGTGACGCCCCCGCTGAGGGTGATGAGGCGCGGACTCGAACCATTGGAGCCGAAGTGGATCGTGCCGCTGATGGAGGTGGGGCCACTGACGGTCATGGGCCGCTGCACGGTCAGGGTGGCGCCAGTGCTGACGGTGAGCGATGCGCACACAAAGGAGGCGGAGGAACCGGTGGACGTGACGGGGGAACCCGCGGCGATGACCACGTCATCCGCCGCAGTGGGCACACTCGATGGGCTCCAAGTGGCCGCGCTTGACCAAACCCCGCCGGAACCGGTGCTGGTTTTGGTCGCGGCAGTGGCCGCCGCTGTGCCCATGCACAAAACGGCGAGGGCGAAAAGACGGATTCTGGCAAAGGTGCGGGTGAATTTCAATGGGATGTTAGATTCAGGGGCCGGGTGCGTGTTTTGGATCGTCATGCTAGATATTTTGGAGGCGCAAACAGGGGTTGTCATGGAAACGGGAATCGGGTGAACGGGCACCCCGGTGGCCAGCGGCTACGCACGCAGGCACGCGGGGAACCTAGGGCCAAAAGCGCCGCAAGCAAGGACGGAAAGCGGCTTGTCAGATGTTCAACTTCGGGACATCTTTGCTACGCGGGCAGGCAGGCCGGTGAGATGCTTGTAGCGGCGGTCTGTGACTACTTTTCCCCTGCGGGAAAAGTCGCTGGCGAATGCATCGCGCATCTCTTTGGCATCGGCGCTCACAGAGCGCCGCTACAAGGCGAGCCTGCGCCAGCGTTGTAGCGGCGGTCTGTGACCGTCGCTGCGAATGGATCGCCTTGGCATCGACTACGCCTTGGCATCGACGCACATCGAGCGACGCCACAGGACTCGCAGCGATGCCTTCAACCAAAACAGGAAAATAGAAACCGCAGAACCCAAGAAAAAAAGCCGGAGGGAATCACTACCCTCCGGCCTCCGAGTATTTGTCGTTACGGCGTGACCGCCAGGCGGCAGAACTTCTTCGCCGCGCCGCTTGGGAAAGTGTAGATCACTTGGCTCGGGTCGGACGTGTCCACGTCGGCCGTGTCGGCGGGCGACCAGTCGGTGAGGTTGTCGGAGACTTGCACTTGGAATGAGGCGACCGGATTCGCCTGGGACCAGATGACCTTGCCATTCACGACGCCCGGATTCTCGGTGAAGCCGTCCGGTGCATCCATGAAGTATTCCACGCCGTTGGCAACGCCGTCATGGTCATAATCCAAGTCAGGCGTCTGGCTCTCCGCGTGGGTGGCCGCCCAAGTGTCATAGCCGGAGCCGCCGCCGGCCGTGCCAAGCACCTTGATCTCCGAGAGGCCGACAAATTCGCTCTTCGGCCCGAACCGGAGGTGCAGGATGGTTCCCCGCATGCCCGTAATGGGAACGTCCGTAATGGAGGGAGCGCTGTCCGGAAACTCTGAATACGTGGTGCTGTGCCCGAAGTCATCGGTGACTGTTAGGGAGGCCGGGGCATGGATCCCTGCGCCGCCTCCGCCATAGTGCCAGATCCTCAACGCTTCGTAGGCACCGGGAGCTTGATCCAGCGTGAGCGTGATGGCCGGCCAGTAGACGGCGGGATTGGTGCCCAAGTAGTCAGCCCCCCAGTAGAGCACCGTCCCCCCGCTGCCCCACTGGCCCCCGGGCTGGCCGTCGGTGAGGAAATGGGGCGCGACCCTGCCCTCGCCGGTGGGGTAGTTTTCCGGCCTGGCGCTCTCGTCATCGTAGGTGTAGGTGAAGGGGAAAAGGCTCGTCGTGAAAGTCCAGACGGCACCCTCGGCAAAGCCATGCGCATTCTGTGCCACCACCTGCCAGTGGTAGCTCGCCCCGGTGAGACCGGCGGGCGTCCACGTGTTGGTTGTCACCGTGGCCGTGGGCGTGAGCGGCTTGGTTTCCGGCGGGCTCCAGAAGTAAACATCGTAGCTGTCCGCACCCACGCTGGCGTTCCAGCCCAGGCTGGCGGTGACAGGCACATTGACGTTGCCGTCCGACGGGACCGGCCCCGCCGGGGCTTCCGGAGGCACTGGCGCAGGTTCGAACACCCGGATCTCGTCAAGGCCGACCCACTCTCGCGTGCTTCTGAAGTTGAGTTTCAGGACCGTTCCCTGCATTCCGGCAAGTGCCACATCCTGACTGAATACCCCGTTGCTTGTCCGCGGCGCGAAGGTCGTCGTCGTGGAGTGACCGAACGCATCACTCACGGTCACCGAGGCGGGCTCGGCAATGCCCGCTTCGATGGCACGCGTGTACCAGACCGTCAGTTTTTGCAGCCCGGGATTGGAGTCCAGGGTCAGCGCCACATAGGGTATCTTGTCGGCCGGATAGATATAGGGCGGTAATGCGTACAACTGGGTCATCGCGTCCCATCCCGAGCCGATCCGGCCGTCATTGAGCATATACGGCGCCGCCAACTCCGCCGGGACGTTGGGGGGGGCACTGTCGGCCTCATAGACGTAGGTGTAGGGGATGACGCCCGTGGTGAAGGTCCACACGGGTCCCGGCGTCGAGCCGGCTGCATTCACCGCCACCACCTGCCACTGATAGGTCGTGCCTGCCAGCAAGGCGGCCGGGGGGCTCCAGGTGGGGTCGGTGACCTCGACCGGTGCCGGCAGCGTCTCGCCGACCGGGCCCAGGGCCACTTGATAGGAAATTGCCAGCGGATCGCTCGCCCAGGTCAAGGTCGGGGCCACGCCCGCGATCCCGGCCCCGTTGGCCGGTGAGGGCGCACTTGGCTCGGCCGGCACGGCCGGAGGCAGGATCGGGTCCTGCAGCACTTCGATGTCATCGAGTTCGCCGTTGAAGCGCCCACTCAAAGGGCCGCTGATGCGGAGCCGGACATTGCCGCTGCCGTCTCCCACATACGGGAGCAGACCGCGCTTGCCCGCGCTCAGATTCACGTTGGCGGGATTGCTCCAGTCCTTCGGGTAGTACGTGCCGGATGCCAGCACGGTGTCGTCCTCACGGAGCACCTCGACGAGCAGATAGTCGGCGGCGGTGGTTTGCTGCCCGGCGGTGCCATAGTTTGCGGGGCCGTACCTGAAGGTCACCCCGTAGGCAACGCCCGTGTTGTTAGCCGCGATCCCGGTGGCGAGGGTGATGTGGTCGGCATCGTAAAACATCGGGGCCCAGTTGGGCGAGGCATTCAGTTGCACGGCATGAATGACTCCCCCCGAGCCGCCACTTGACCACCCCGTCACGGCTCCGCCCCAAGCGACGGGCAGGCCGGTTTCATACTGACCGCCCGAATTCGAGCTTGTATAAGAATCAAAGTTTTCGGTGAAAAGCGACGGGCCTTCCAGCCGGGCGCGATCGATGCCGCCGCGGGTCACAGCACCCGGACTGGGGGGCTCGGCTTGCAACCAGATGTACAGATCCAGGCCGTTGTCAGGAGCCGTGGCCGTGTAGGATAAGATGAAGCTGCCCGTCCCCCCTTGTGGGGCACTGGCCGTCTGGGCGGCATAGACGTGGCTCGGGACTGCGGTGGCCTCGTTGACAAAGGCCGCCTTCGCGGTGTAGGTCCCATAAGCCAAACTGGAAGCGATGACATCGGCGCGGAAGGTGTAGGTCTGCCCGCCGACCATCGTTCCCAGATACTGGGCGTAGCGGCCATTCATGCTATTGCCCTCCGTCGCCAGTCGAAGGAACCTCGCACCATCGGTGGCGGTGGTGCTCTCCAATCCACTGGTGAGGCTGCCTGCGTTGCCGAGTGCCGGGGTCGTCAAATCGGCGAATGTGGTCAATTCGATCCATGACGCGGCGGGGGAAAATGTCCCCGGACCCCAATAATCCCAGGCGGGAGTGGTGGTTTCCTCGAAGCTGCCGTTGAGGATGCCCGAGACCGGCGCGGCCGGCGCGGAGACGGCGATGAGCGCGAGACTGGCCGAGCCAGCGAGGGCGAATCGATGCAGGGCGACTCTGAGCGGGTGGATGAGATTCATGGTTTTCATGATGGTGGGACTTTCATTCTTGACGCATTCGCGGTTTTGCATATTGTTGTTAGACGATGTGGGATTCGGGGTCTGAAAAATCTGCCTGGAAGAGGCGGGCTGGAGGTGGCGGCGGATTCATTCCGCCACCCACGGCCCCGCATGACTTTCATTCAGAACGCGGACCATACGACCACCGCGCCCGGGGTCAAGGGGAATCATGGTGTTTGGGGATGTTCAGGGTTTGGACAATTGCCGGGCGGGATTTTTGAGTTTCAAGGTATGCTGGGTCGTCAGGCCATCGAGCATCATGGTGATGACGGTGCAGGTCATGCCGTTATAGGGAACCCCGAGTGGCTTGCCGGTGATCGAATCGTAATGCTCGTTGATGCCGTTCTTGAGGGCGTTGGCCACCGTTTTGTCGGCGATGTCCGCGGCGATCTCGCGGTAGCCATGCCGGGCGAAGCCACCGGCCACCTGGTAATTCGGAGCCGGCCAGACATCGCCGCGCCAATAACTGTCAGACACCCAGCGCTTGTCCTGGCGGTCCACGGTGGGGATGGGCAGCGGCGTCTGCCAATGGTCGGTCATGAATGCCTCGGCCATGCGTTTGGCCATGGCCGGGGTGGGCACCTCCGCCATCAGGGGCATCCAACTGCCGATGGTGGCGACCCGGATTTTTGCCAGGGTATCGCGGTTCACGGCGAGGAACGTTCCGCTCTCCTCGTCCCACATGTGTTGGCGCATGGCCGCGACGGATTTGTCGATGCGGGCTTGGCGGCGCGCGGCCATGGCGGAATCGCCCGTGAGGGTTGCCAGGCGTGCCAGGCTGCGCTCGGAATCGATCAGATAAGCCGTGTTGCCCGGCAGGCAGATGTCACCATACCAATTGCCTTCGCCGGTGCCTTTGCGGGTCGGGTGCGGCGTGAGTTTGAGATCATCGAGGTTGCATTCGAAATCGAAGGTTTCATAGCGTGCGTGCTGGATGTTTCCACTATACGTTCCGACGGCGATCAATCCGCCATCGGTGACATCCCGTTCGCGCCAATACCAGTCATGAAACTTTTCCAGCGGCCCCAGACACTGGCGGAGGAGTTCCTTGTCGCCATTGCGCGTGAAGACCCGTTCCAGGCCCCAGCCGAGAATGGGGATTTGCGAATACACCGGATATTCGTTCCACATGTCCGGTCGTTTGGGTTCGATCATGCAGGCGACCATGTCATGGGCATAGTCGGGGCGTTTGGCATTCCAACGTTCCTGGAAATCCCAGTAGTTCTGGAAGATGTCGCGAATGATTTCCTGCTGCTCGGGCAGGATTGCCAGCAGGTCCACCTCAAACATGGCATCCCAGATCCACTGCCCATAGAAAGCATCCCCGGTGCCGGCCTGCAACCAGCGCCGTTTCGCCGAGCCTTCCGGCGGTCGGACCTTGCCCACCACACAATGCCGGAACACTTCCTCGGCCAGGCTCAGGAGTTGCGGGTCGTTCGATTCAAACAAGGCCTTGAGGTCGAGGGCCGGCGCATCCGGCGCGGCCCTGGCGGTCCCGCCCCAGCGCGACAGCAGCAGTGAAGCCATGGCTCCCGCCACGCCGGTTTGCATGAAATGTCGGCGGTCCAGGCTGGAAGCAGGCTGATGGTGAGTGATGTGACAAGTTGTTGGTTTCATGATTCGGTTGTTTGTTAGAGCTTACTTCGGGGATGGTTCGCGTGACGTTTGCCGGACGCCCAGCAAGTCCAGACGCCGGCAGAACGACGCGAGACGGGTGGTAAAACCCTGGAAATTCCGGTTGTTGCGGGCGCTCCATCCGGTTTCCGCGATGGCGCACAGGCGTGGAAACGTCTGTTCCTCCACGCGCTGGATCGTGGGCGTGGCTTCCCCCCACATGTTGCCCTGCACGCCGATCACCCGCGCTTCCTGCCCGGCTGGAAGGTCAGACGGCACCGGTTCGAAGGCATAAGTCTGCTCCAGGCGGGTGGCATTGTCCAGATAGAGATCCGGATGCAAGGTGACGACGACGTCGAGCTTCCGGCCGGCGGCACCGCTAACCGCCGCCGCACCGCGCCAGGCCATCACCACGGCACGGCTGTCGGTCCGCAACCCGCCTTCGAGGATCTCATCCCAGCCGACCATGCGCCGGCCCTTGGATGTTAGATACTGGTCGATGCGCCGGACAAACTCGCCCTGCAAGCGGGCGACGTCCTCCTGGAACGGCACGCCGGCCATGGGATTTGCCGGCAGCCGGAAAGGTGTCACCTCGGCGGGCAAGGCGGTTTGGGCCAGCTTGTCCATTTGCGGCTTGCACTGCGGGCAAGCCCGCCAGCGGGCCGGGGTCACCTCGTCGGCGCCGATATGCACCAAGGGTGATGGAAACAACGCCAGCACCTCATCGAGCACGTCGCGGGCGAACTCGAAGGTGCGCTCCTGCGAGACGCAGAGAGCGGAGGAAGGGGTGCCACCGCAGGCCAGTGCGGGATATGAGGCGGTGGCTGCGCCGCTGTGGCCGGGCATCTCGATCTCGGGGACCAAAGTCACCTGCCGGTTCGCCGCGTAGGCCACCAGTTCCCTGATGTCCTCCTGCCGATAGAACCAGTGCTCGCCTTTCTTGCCGCTGCAATCCGCCAGCCGCGCGCCGGTTGCCGTCAGCTCGGGATGCTTCTTGATTTCGATCCGCCAGCCCTGGTCATCGGTCAGGTGGAGCTGCATGACGTTGAGTTTCTGCATGGCCAGCAGGTCGATCAGGTGCATGATTTCTTCCTTGGTGCGGAAGTGTCGCGCCGGGTCTAGCAGGTAGCCGCGCCACTGGAACCGCGGCTGATCCTTGATGGAGACGCACGGCACGGTCCAGGCGATGCCTTCCACCTGTTGCCGGCTCTCGATCCGGATGGGAAACAACTGCCGCAGCGTCTGCACGCCGTAAAACACGCCGGCCGGATTTGCGGCCCTAATGGTCACTGCCTCCGGCGTGCATTCGAGCGCGTAGCCCTCCCGCCCGAGGTCGGCGAGCGCCTGGTCAAGTTGCAGCACGATGCTGGGGGCTTCGGAACCACCGGCCTGTCTAACATCCAGTTTGATGCCGGTGGCCGGCGCCAGCAGATCTGCCAGATACCGGCCCACGCTTGCCAGTTCGGGTGAGATGACGAGGATTGCCGTCGTTGGCGTCAAGACGAACGAGCCTGCGGCCGGCTGGATACTCCGTGGCTGCGGGATGATTTGAATGGCAGCCTCCGCGGCAACACTGCGGGTGGCCATCACTCCTGATAGAACCACCGCGATCGCCGCAGGGATGAAACAGCCCATCCTGCCCCCGCCCGACGTTCTCGATGGTCTTCCCGATGCTGCCTGATTTTGATGCGTCACGGCCTGTCTTTAGATCAAGCGAGTCACCCACTCAAAGCAAAAAACCAAAAATGAGTAGCCCATGAGACTCATTGGTCCCGTTGCTCAAGTCCGTGATGAGCGTGGATTGTGGTTTGACATCGGCAGGGTGAAGGCCCGAGTCTGTTCGGGGTGTCCATGGTTTTGTCCGCAAAAAGTTTCCTGATGGTGCGTGCCGTGGTGGCACTGGTGGCGGGCGGCGGTGGGTTGGCGGCCAGCGACGCGGCGGTGCCCGCCGAGGCAGCATCCGCCACTGGAGGATTTGTCATCCGGGCGTGGGGGACGGAGGCGGGCTTGCCGCAAAACACCGTGAGCACCATGCTGCAAACGCATGACGGGTACTTGTGGTTGGGAACCCACGGCGGCTTGGCACGCTTTGATGGCATCCGCTTTAAAGTCTATGGCCTGGCCGAGGGCTTGCCGAGTGCTCCAGTGCGGGCGCTCTTCGAAGATCATCAAGGGAGTCTGTGGATCGGGACCAACGGCGGTGGCTTGAGCCGCCTGCGCGACGGCCAGATCGACACGTTCGGAGTGGGGGATGGCTTGAGCGACAGCAACGTGACCGCGCTCGCCGCTGACGCGTCGCGGCGCTTGTGGATCGGCACGGCCAGCGGTGTGAATCTTTGGCAGGACGGAAAATTCGTGCGGGAAAGCGCGCTCGCCGAGTTGGAGGGAGGGTTCATTCGCGTGCTGTTGCTAGACCGGCGTGGCGCGATGTGGATTTCCTCGACGCAAGGGTTGCGAGAGTTCCAGGGCGGTCGCTTGAACCGCAGCGTCGGACCGCCCGGCGATGAGGAGTCTTCGGCGTATTGCCTGCTGGAAGACCGGGATGGCAATCTGTGGGCGAGCGTCGGCAACAACAAAGTGCTCTGCCGCCGCAACGGGGTTTGGGGCAAATACGATCAGGCCTCCGGCTTGCCCTGGCCCTTCGTGACCAGTCTGGCCGAAGGAGCGGATGGCACGATCTGGGCCGGCTCGTTAGATGCAGGACTTTACTATTTCGAGGCGGCAAAGTTCCATGCGCTCACGAAGCGGGAGGGCCTATCAGGGGACGACATCCGCTCCCTGCTCAGCGATCGTGAGGGCAATCTATGGATCGGCACTCGCAGCGCCGGACTCAACCGCTTGGTGCGCCGCAAGGTGACGGTTTACGGCCCACCACAGGGCTTGGCCCATGAATCGGTCCGCTCGGTGGCGCAGACCGCCGATGGTTCGCTCTGGGTCGGCACGACCGGCGGCGGGTTGTATCGAGGCAGCCGGGACGAGTTCGCGATTCTGGATGAGACCCGCAGCAAGTTCTACACGACCATCGAGTCGGTGCTGACCGCTGCCGATGGCAGCCTGTGGTGGGGCGGTGCGGGCGCGTTGTTCCAGTGGAAGGATGGCAAACTGGGCAGCTTTGTTTCTCCTCCCTCAAGGGCCTGGTGGTGATCGATCCCCGCCGGCAGACCAGCGACGCGCAGCCGCCCCGGGTCTTGCTCGAAGAGGTGATGGTGAATCGCCACAGCCAGGGACTCGAACCGCCAGCCGCAAGCGGCGCTGCTCCTGACACCCCGCCCTTCGCACTGACGATCGCGCCGGGACTGCGGGAGCTTGATCTTCATTACACGGCCTTGAACTTCACGGCCCCGGAAAATGTCCGCTTCCGGTTCCGCTTGGACCCTCTGGACCGCACCTGGGTTGAGGCCGGCACGCGCCGGGTGGCCTACTACCAGGGTATCCCGCCGGGGCATTATGTGTTCCGGGTCATGGCCTGCAATGCCGATGGCATCTGGAGCGAGCCCGTCACCTCCCTGACCGTTACGGTGCGGCCGTTCCTGTGGCAAACCCGCTGGTTTTCGGGCAGCGCCGGGCTGGCCGCACTCGGCTTGTTAGCGGGAACGGCACACGGGCTGGCACGCCGCAGATACAAGCGGCGTCTCGCCCAGGCGGAAACCCGCAACGCCATCGAACGCGAGCGCTTGCGCATCTCCCAGGACATGCACGACGATGTGGGAGGTATTCTAACAAGAGTCTCGATGCTAAGTGACCTGGGCCAGAGCCAGGCCGACCCAGCCAGCGCCCCGCAACAATTCGAGCGCATCGGCAACCAGGTGCGTGCGGCGGTGGCGGCACTCGATGAAATCGTCTGGGCCACCAACCCGCGGGACGACAACCTGCCCCGCTTCGCGGAATATGTGGGCCGCTTCGCCGACGAATGTTTCGAGGACAGCGCCATCCGGTGCTGGCAGGAAATCCCGACCGATCTACCGAAACTGCCGCTGCGGGCCGACGTGCGCCACAATGTTTTCCTGGCCGTTAAAGAGGCCTTGCACAATGTCTTGAAACATTCCGGGGCGACCGAAGTCTGGCTGCGGCTGGAAATTCCGGGAGCCACGGTCAGTCTGGAAATCGAGGACCACGGTCGCGGTTTTCCCGAGACCATGCCGCCGGGCGGCCACGGTCTGGACAACATGCGTTCGCGGCTCGCCGAGTGCGCTGGCACCGCGGAGCTGGCCAGCACTCCCGGCCAGGGCGTCAAGATCCGCTTCGTGTTTCCGGTGCTGCAAGACCAATGACACGAACTTCAAGCTGCAACAAGGCCGTCTCAGTCATGTGACATCATGGTCGGTGGGTTCCGCATTTTTTGAGATTTTGCTCAGCAGACCGGGACCAAGAATTTCACCTCGCGGCACTGGGACCACCGTCGCCCTCCCGTCGTCGCTCTTGAGAAAATGGTGGCTTCCCTTGACTCGTGCCACCTCAAATCCGAGCTTGCCCAGCTTGCGGATCAGATCTTTGCCGGTAAGCCTGACTTGAGGTTCTCTTCACGGGTTTACGCTAGGACCCATGGGAAATTTGAATCGCTTTTTCATGCCCCGTGCCGAAAATCGCTCGACCTGGGCCCGGCCTCCCCTTAATGTGGTATGGCACCGCGCCCTCTGATAGGTTATGAAGAAGCCCAAAATGACTCGCACCATTACCGTTTCCCTGGTGGAGGACGATTCCGACGTGCGCACCAATCTGGCCAGCCTGATAGACGGTGCGCCCGGCTTCAAGTGCCTGGCCGCATACCCTGACGGCCCGGCGGCGCTCGCAGGCATTCCAGGCAACCGGCCGGACGTGGTGTTGATGGACATCAACCTGCCCGGCATGCTGGGCACCGAGTGCGTGCGCCAACTCAAAGCCACCGCCCCCGACGTGCCGGTGCTGATGCTCACCGTCTATGACGACAGCGAACGGATCTTCAAATCGGCGAAGATATACTATACCTTGGACGGTTCCCGTCCCAGCCGGCAAACAACCCCCTACACCGCGCCATTGTCCCTGAACAAACCCTGCGTCCTGCGCGCCATGACCGTGGAATCCGGACGCAGCCCGAACCTCATTCAATATGGGTTCCGCAGTGCGGAAAGCGGCGCGAAGTTATCTAACACGTTTGATTCCAGGGCCGACTTGAATCGGCTCAAGATCACGGGCACCCGTGCCTTTTATGAGCCATACTGGATCAAGCAGGCTGGGGCAGGGGTGGCACGCAATCCGCTGCCCGGAAAGCAGGGGATTCTAGCCATGCGTCCGGCGTGGCCGCATCTCCCGGCAGAGGCTGAGCGCACGGTGGAAGTTCCTGTGGCCGACCAGCAGCCGAGTCTTCACATCGTGGCATCCGCCGATCCGAACGAGGGTGGTTTGACCTGCCTGGTCCAGGCCGGTGTTTGCGCCGATGGCAAGAACGTCGAATGGTTCAAAGAGGAACTGCTCTCCGGCAAAACCGACGGCTGGAAGACCTTTGATTACGATCTTTCCAAATATGCCGGACAGTGTGTTGCCATCAGGGTCAGGTGCGGCGCCGGCCGGAACGGCAGCGACTGGAAGGATAACAATTGGGGCTACTTCGATGAAATCAGCGTGCTAACAGGCGGGCGGAAATAGCCGTGGAGGATAAGCTCCGCTGACAATTTCCAGATTGTGGCGGCGCTCTGTGGGCGCCGTTAGCCACAGCGGTGTGGCGCGGCGCTTCCCACCGCACTCCATACCTTCACCTGCCCAGGCGCGAGCCAAAGTCTGGAGTGCGGTGGGAAGGGCGCAGCCCGCCACCCCGCTGTGGCTCAACCGTTAGAGCGGCGGCTACACCATGCTTCACGACGACGATTTCAACATTCAACTTCCAACATTCAATGATCAAGCAAGAGCAAGACATGACCCCGCATCGGCACTGCTGCCACCCGAATACCCAGGTGCGGATGATTCACGAATGCGTCTGAACCGCCAACCCGTGCCAACTCATTTTCCCCCGGGAGCAGGAACTGTGACATTATAGGTTCTCTTCACGGGCTGCAAGGCACTCACCTGCTCTCGCGGCTCTGCTTGCGCCAGAGTTTCGGGCTGCAGCCCTCGTGCCGCAAGAACAGGCGGTTCATGGTGCGGGCGGTGCCAAAGCCGCAGGCCTGCACCAATTCCTTGATCACGGCCGGCCCTGACTCTAACATGCCTTTCGCCTTGGCGAGTTGTTCGCGCTGGAGGAATTCCACCGGCGTGCAGCGCAACTCGGAGCGGAACAAGTGGTAGAGCGTGCGGGCGGACACCCCGTTGGCAGCGGCCAGACCTCGGATGTCGAACGGCTTGGCGAGATCGGCGCGCAGGCGTTCGAGTACCCGCAGCAGCAACGGATGGGTCACCGCCAGGGCGGCGGAACTTAGCCGCAACACCATGCCCCGCGGCGCAATGATCACCGGCTCATCCGGGGCAGTCCCGCCGTCCATCAGGTGATCCAACAGCCGCGCCCCGGCCAGGGCGATGTCCTCGGCAGCAATGTCCACACTGGTGAGCGGCACCGGTGAGGTGTCACTGGCCAAGGCAATGTTGCCCACGCCGACCACCGCCACCTCACGCGGCACGTCGAGCCCGTGCTCCAGACAGACCTCGACCGCTTCGGCGGCGAGCGGATCGTCCATCGCGAAGAGCGCGAGTGGGTGCGGCAACTTCGCGAGGCGTTCGCCCAACCATTGCCGCCGCCGCAGCCATTCGTCGGCTTTCCCGCCACTCTGGTATTCCAATGGCTCGCAAACACAGCCCTCGCGTGCCAGCGCCTCGCGGAAGCCGGCAAACCGTTCGGCGGGCACCGGGCCCGGAAAGCATGTCCACCATGCAAAGTGCTGGTGCCCCATCGCCAGCAGATGTTCGGCGGCCAGGCGCCCGGCGGCCAGGTTGTCCTCGTGCACATGCGCCGCCACCTGCATGCCGGCATTGTCCCGATCCAGCAACACGGTGGGTTGCCGGGGCACCTGCTCGAACATGAAGCGCAGCAGGCTCGGCCGCACCGGGTTGGAAAGGATCATCCCGTCGCCGTGCCAGCCATGGGGCAGGGTTTCATCGAAAAAATGCCGCGTCTCAAGCTGCCAGCCCTCCGCCCGGGCATGCCGCACCAAGGTGCCCAAGACCCTCAGGTCATGCCATCCCAACAAGACCAATACCCGGCGCTTCGCCTTCACGCCCACAATCAAGCAGGTATTGCAGGGATTGTCCATTCATTGCAGCAATTGTCTATAGACGAAACCGCGGGGAATCGGTATGTCTCACCCCCCTTGCCACCAAACAGGGGCAACTCCGAAATTCCAAAGCTGCAATTCTAAATCTGAAATCTACCCCGCAACACACCCGGTCTAACAGAATGTCGAACACCATGAAAACGCCAGATCCAATCCATCCCGCACGAGGCCTCCTCAAACCCCTCGCCCTCGCGGCCATCGCCCTCGCGGCCGCCTTCCCCGGCCCCGCCCGCGCGGAGTCCTTGAATACACTTAATTTGTATGTGCCCGGCACCGGCGCAAACGTAGGACCCGATGGGACTGGGCTTTACACCGTATTCTCACCAACGGGACCTTTGAACGATGACGTTGCCGTTCAGCAGAATTTCTCCGTCGGTGGTGCCCCTTGGAATGGCGATTTCGGTGGTGCGGGCACTCTGACTCAGACGGGAGGAACGATCACCTCGTCCGGTGGCGGTTACCGGGTCCACATCGGCTGGGCCTGCCAGGGCACCTACAACATGTCCGGAACCGCTCATTTTATTGCGTCCTACATCACCGCCGGCGCAAACGAGGGCGATGGTCTTCCTGGCACGGGAATGTGGTCGTTGACAGACACTGCCACGGCCAGCGTCGGCACTTTGACCCTCGGTCAGGCGAACACGGGTATCGGCAGAGTGTCTCTCGCGGGCAGCGCCCAACTGACAGTGACCAGTTCCATTTCGTTTAACAGTGCTACCGCCAGTTTCATCAGCTTCGTCTCCGGCAGTGCAGCCTCGCTGACGCTGAATGGCACGCATGACTTCACGGCCTTGGTCAGCGCGGGGGCGATCCGCGTGGATGGTGCGCAAGTCAGCATGAGCCATTTCCAAGAGTCGGGCAACACGTTGTCGCTGGCGCCTTTCGATCCAAACGCGCTGGATCACTTCGATATCACGGGCATCTCGTCGCCAGCGGCGGCGGGGACGGCGATCACGGGCGTCACCATCACCGCGAAGAAAGCCGACGATACCACCAAGATGGATTTCACCGGGACTGTCGTCTTCAGCGGCACGGCGGGGATCACCGGCACGTCCGATGCTTTCACGACCGGTGAGTTGAGCGGCGTGAGCGTAACGCCGACCATGGCGGGCAGCGGCATGACGCTCATCGTTAACGCGACCGGCGCGACCGGCACCAGCACCTTCGATGTTGATCCGGGTGCCGCCGATCACCTGGCGTTCGGCGTCCAGCCGCGCAATACGGCGCCGGGTGCCGCAATCAGCCCGGCGGTGACGGTGAAGGTGCTGGATGCCAACGGCAATACCGTGAACGACACCCGCAGCGTGACGATCAGCAGCAGCACGGCCGCGCTTGATGGCACCAGCACTCTCGCTGTGAATGCAGTCGCCGGCGTGGCGACCTTCAGCAATCTCAAGCCCACGATGCTTGGCAGTGGCCATACGCTGACGGCCAGCGATGGTTTGTTGACACCTGCGACCTCCAGTTCGTTCACCGTCGCCCAGCCGAGTGATACCGTTCAGTGGTGGTATCCGAGTGGAACTGTCACTTGGACCAGTACCAGTGGATCTTATGGTAATGGTCTTCGGACTGTTACCAGCGAATTCAATATGGGTAATGGCTCTTACGGTGCTGGCACACTCAATCAGACGGGGGGCACGATTACATTGCAGCCTGGTGGTTCCATTGGAAATGGCGGCTATGCCGGTATCTACAACATGTCGGGGAATGCCTGCCTTATTTCAACTACGATGAGTAGTGGCGGAAACGGTACGATGACCCTGACCGATAATGCCAGTGCCATTCTCAGTGGTGCCCTGAATTTTGGTTCTCCCGGTGCGTTGTTCCTCAGCGGGGCTGCCACTTTCAGCGCGGCAAGCCTCAGCGGTTTCAATGCCGCCAATGAATATATCAGCTTTGCCTCCGGCTCTACTGCCACGCTGACGGTTGCCAACAAGGTGCTGGCGGACTATCAAACGATGGTCACCAGCGGTTATATCCGCGTGGATGGGGTGGCGCAATCCGACTTCAGCAGATTCCAAGTCACCGGCAGCACCTTGTCGCTCATCAGAGAGCCCGCCTACATTCTCAGCTTCGGTCTCCCGGGCAATCCAGCCGCCATTGACCATGTCAATATGACCATCGCCTGGACCCTGCCCTATGGCATGTCCAAGACAAGTCTCGCGCCAAGCTACACGCTGTCCTCCGGGACCTGCGTGCCGGCTTCCAACCCCTCGCCAGCCGTGGACTTCACCAACCCGGTGACCTACACGGTCACCGACCTGGGTACCAGCCCGACCACCACCGTCAGGGAATATGTCGTGACGGTCACCGTGGCCAGCCCGACAGGCATCCTCGTCGGCCCGTCCGGTAGCGGCACGTTGACGTTTGACATGCTGCCACCGGCCGACCAGTGGTCCACCTTTGATATTGCCACGGGCGGTTCTGGCACGCTATTCGATGCCGCCACCATGGACACTGCGGCGCAGGCCCTAGTCGCAAGCACTATCTCCAATGCGCTCGTCACTGGCGGCACCGGCACGAACCGTCTTGCCCAGTATAACGGCCAGGCACTTTATACCAGACCCACTGGGGGTCCGGCCGTGGTGCTGATGGCAACGCTGCGGAATACAACGGCGAGTAGTATCAATGGTCTGACCATCTCTTACGATTATGCCATGACCGACGGCGGCGGCGAACAGGTCATGGGTCACCGGGTGTATTACAGCCTGACTGGCTTGGCAAATTCGTGGACGGCCATCCCCGCCCTCTGTTCCGCCATGCCGGGGGCGCTAACGGCCAACGTGACGCTCAACTCGCCATGGGCCGCCTACCGCGTCATGTATGTGTTGTGGCTGGATGACAATGCCACCAGCACGGAAGAAATCAATACCATCGACAACGTCAGCTTCACGATCCACACGCCGAGTGGTGGTTACGCCGCCTGGGCGGGAACCAATGGCCTGTCCGGCAACCCGAACGAGGATTCGAATCATGACGGGGTGCAAAACGGCATCGCCTATTTCATGGGCGCGACTGGCCCGGCCACCAATCCGGGCGTGGGCGCTGGCAACACGGTGACATGGATCAATGGCGGCAATATTCCGAGTACTGCCTACGGCACCCAATTCGTCGTCGAAACCTCGACTGACCTCGTGAATTGGGCGCCTGTTCCCAATGACAGTTCGGATACGAATCTCAGCAACACCCTTGGCGCGGTTGCCTACACCCTGCCCTCCGGCGAGGACAAACTCTTCGTCCGCCTGGTCGTGACGCCCAACTGAGTCACGTGGCTGCTCAAAACTGAAGCTCCGGGCGCGTCTCGCCGGTACCCGGAGTTGGTGACGGACTGGAAGTGATAGAAGATAGAGGATAGAGGATCGAGGATAGAGGATCGAGGATGGGAAAAAGTGTCGTCGCAATCCACGATCCACGATCCGCACATCCGCTTGCCGGAGTTATTGGGTTTGCTTCGGTTTGGCGGGGCCGCTGGTGCGCACCGGTGGCCCGCGCCTTCAAGGAGTGTGGGCGTCCCGCCCACATGTTCCCGGTCGAGGCGGATTGCATCCGCCATACGCCGCCAATCCAAAGGCCCAACCAAGGCCATGGTGTCTATTTCACCCACACAGATGGGGAACCTGACCACGATTGAGGCCGTGGTGCCGGCGGTGAAGGGCAACATTGAGGTCGCCCTCAAGCGTGAGGCGGCATCGTTCGGGTTGAAGCTGGTCTCGCCGAAGGATACCAAGGCGGTGGTCGGCATCCCCCAGGATAATGGGTGGTGCATCGTGAAGGTGGCGGTCAACGGCAAGACCGTTTGGCAGAATGGCAAGCCGGATCAAGCGGCTCGCGGCCTGGTCTGCAAGGGGCAGGATGAGCGTTACTGCCGGTTTGAAGTCGGACCCGGCACGTGGGAGTTCTCCGCAAGATACGAGTGCACGGCGAGGCTAACCTGATATCTGAATGTCCATGACAATACTCGTCAGAGAGCCGCAGCCTGCGGATGAATATGGTCCCATCGGGGCGATTCATCAAAGCCCGTCACGGAGTGCCGGGTGGAATGGTCCTGTAGCGGCGGTCTGTGACCGTCGCGCGAATGCGTGGCCAATGCATAATCGCTCCAAGCGCATCGGCGCTCACAACCGGAGCGAAGTGCAGATGGCCAACGGCAAAGCGCCGCTTGCAATGCGATTCATTCGCCAGTGCCTCACCCTGCCGCGGCACTCCATGAATGCGCTGTTGGGACATCCTGATGTCCGATCGGACATCAGGATGTCCCAAGGCCGTATTGGCTCTGCAGGGAAGGAATCCACTGCCACTGGCAGTCGAGCGGAACTTCCAGCCATAGTCCATAGCCAGCATGTTCCTTCACGCCTGCAATCAGACCTGCCTTCGTATCGGAACCTGCTGCTCTACTACGGCGGCGGCGGAATTGAAAGTTGTGGCGGCTTTCTGGCGATCAACGAAATGCTGTTGCAGAGCCATGAGGGTGTGCTCCGGTTCTTCCCCTGCTGGCCGAACGATCAGGACGCGCGCTTCGGAACCCTTCGCACCGTCGGCGCCTTTCTCGTGTCGGCCGAATTGAAAGGCGGCGTGGTGTCAGGCGTGAAGATCGTCAGCGAAAAAGGCAAACCCTGCACCGTGCAGAATCCCTGGCCGGGCCAGAATGTCCGCGTCACGCGCAACGGCAAAGCAAACGAAACTCTAACTGGCGAGCGCGTGTCACTGAAAACCACGGCGGGAGAAGCCATTGTCATCGCTCCGGCGGAACGGTAAACCCAGGAGGAAAGCCTATAACTATGAGAACCATTTCCCTGCTCGCACTAATGGCCGCGTCCTGCATGGCCGCTGAACCGCCCGATCTGAAGCCGCATCCTTTCAATGGAGATTGGCAATTCGCCCTCAACACCGCTACCTCGACGGCGTCCACGGCATGGCAGGCCGTCACGCTGCCGCATACCGCGCAACTGGCGCCGCTGCTGATGGGCGACAAGATGTGGATGGGCGAGTGTCTCTATCGGAAGGTGTTCACCGCGGACCCGGCATGGCAGGGCAAACGGGTTTGCCTCATCATCGAGGCGGCCATGCATACTGCGGAGATCTCACTCAATGGCAAGCCGCTGGCGTCCCATGCGGGTGGTTATCTGCCATTCCAGCTCGACTTGTCCGGGTTGTTGAATCATGGCGCGGCCAATGAGCTGTTGATCAAACTCGACAATCGGGAGAATACCGATCTTCCGCCTGGCAAGCCCTATCGCGAGTTGGATTTCTCATGGTATCACGGTCTCTATCGGAATGTGGAACTGCGGGCACCGACCAACTCCACATCACCGATCCGGTGGCCGCCAACCTCACCGCGTCCGGCGGCATCTTGGTCACCTATTTCATCCGGACGCATTCCTCAAGCAATTGCACGAGATTGCCCGCCGGGAATGCCCTGACGGCTTTTCTGTTAGCCATATTGACAAATACCACGATGTCTTCATCCCCGCCCGGCAACATGCCGAGGGGCCGAAATTCTGGGATGACTGGAAACAAGGCAGATCACCGCCGATGCGGGCATATCCTCCGCGCTGCTGCTGTCCCCAGGCAATGGCCGCCCCGTTGATATCTCCGCCAAGGCCGATGGACTGGAGGCGGCAGCGCTTACTATCAAATAGTATGCTATTTCATCGCGTTGGCACGGCATGGAGGTCAGTTCGTTGCGCATGGCGTCCCAGCATTCCGGCACGCCGCTGGCCGTTAGACGCAGACGGAACTTGCGTGCCTCGCCCAGATGGTTCTGGTTGGTGATGAAGAACACGTCACGCCCGGACTTGACCCGGTGCAACACGTGCAGCCAGTTGTCCGTGCAGCCGTGCAACACTTCCAGCGTCGGGTGGAGGCCGGCGTCTCCGGTTAGAACCTGCTGGAATTGTCCGGGTGTCGGCTGCTCCGGCAACAGATACGAGCGTCCGCCAGCGGCATTCGTCTTGCAGGTCGCCAGGCCGGGTTGCGGCACGCCCCAGATGGCCTCGCGCAATTTCGCGATCTCCGCCGAGGTGCGGCCAAGGGTTGCGGACATCGTCGGCAGGAAACCGCAGCCGACCACGACACCGCCCGCCTCGAAGAACGCCCGGGCTTTCTCCAGGGTGGGGTAGGGGATCACCTCGACGGTCGGCACGATCAGAATCCTGTAGGACTCGTCACGCAGTTTCAGTTCCCTGTTAGGACCAGCGCCAGCATCCTGAAGTTGGGGAGCACGAATTCTAACATGACAATACGTTTTCCATGGTTGGCTGGGGCCCAGCCAAAAAGGAAGTTCAGGGTTGGCGCTGAGCGCCCTGCGGGTTCACCAGGATTTCATCCATCATCATGTGATCCGGCACGCCGGGGGCGCCATACCAGGCTGGCAGCACGCCGTTGTTCTTGCAGAACACCTTGACGTAACGGCCGCTGCCCTGGGTGGCAACGGCGAGTTCCTTCATGGTCAGGCCCCGGCTGGCCCGGTTGTCCGGGATTTCGAACGAGGTCGTGCCGGCGGGCGCAAACGCCTTGCCGTCGTTAGACACCGCCACGTCCACCCGCACCGCCGGCAAGATGCCGGCTTCCTGCAGATAGACGAAGCGTGCCACCACTTGCGTGATCGCGGTGCTCGTGCCCAGGTCGATCACGAGTTCCAGATCCTTCGGCCCCAAGGTCATCACTTCGGGCGCGCCCCATTCGCCACCGCGGATCAGAATCCCGTCGGTCAGCAGCTTGGCGGCGGCCTCGGCATTGGCAAGGTCGGCGGGCACGAGAATCCTGGCCGGCTTGCCCACTGCGGCGTGCTTCACGGTGGCCAGCTTCTGATAGGCCGCGGTGGTCACGCTGCCGCGGCCG
>JAPLUI010000461.1 GCA_026397725.1 Verrucomicrobiota bacterium
CGGCGCGTCTATGACCGCCGGACTTTTCTCCAAACGACCACGCCACCCCGCCTTCGCAAGAAAGTCAGCGACGCTCATAGAGACGCCGCTACAATTTCCAATTCGTGGTCGCCCCGATCACGCGGATCGCACCACGGGCCAGCGCGGGCTTGAGGATGTTTGCCGCGTCCATGCTGCCGCCCGCCTTGCCAGCCCTCAAGGAGCGTGGGAGTCTCGCCCACCTGCCAATGAAACGCGAAAGTCAAGTGGACCACGTCGCACCTCTTTCTCAACTCATTGGCAGGGCGGTTCGGAGACCGCCCCTCCAGTGGATTTCATCAATGAAAAGAATCGGCTTCGGCTCCTGCGACGCCTCGCGCACCAACGCTTCCACCCGTTCCTCGAATTCTCCCCGGTATTTGGTCCCCGCCTTCACGGAGCGTGGGCGTCTCGCCCACCTGCCAATGAATAGAGAAAGTCGGGCGGCGCAAGCCGTATCTTTTTCTCCACCCATTGGCATGGTGGACAGAATGTCCACCCTCCTCACCGCCGGCCGACCCAAGGCTTCCGGCAATTTCCCGTCCTCCAGCAATTGCGCAAAGCCCTCGACGATCCCGGTCTTGCCCACGCCCGGCTCGCCTATCAAAATCAAATTGCTCTTCCGGCTTTGCAGCAGGATCCGGGTGATTTTCAGCATCTCATCCTGGCGTCCGATCAAGGGCGGCAATGCTCCGTTCGCCGCCAAGTCCGTTAGATTCCACTCAACACCACCTCCGACTCACTCCCGAGCTTCGCCATCGCGAGGATCCGAATCAGGTCGTCCGCCCTTGCTGCGAGTTTGACGAACGCCTGCGATTCCTCGGTCCGTCCGGCCAACCCACCGACAAGCTGATTCCTCATGCTGCGGAGCGCCTCCAGTTCGCAATCATACTGCACGCTTTCAAACTGGTGATATTGTGACAAGAAGGCATCCGCGAGGTTTCTCGCCATTTCCCGGAACTGGGATCGCACGTCATTCCGGCTATCTGAGAGTTTCAACTGCCTCTCCTGCTCCTGTTGCTCGTTCCTGATTTCCACCACCACAGCGATAAGAGCGCCGGCCGCCCCCAATGCCTTTCCGACGTTGCCAATCCACTTCGCATACTTCACGGCCTCCCATGGTTTGAAATTCTTGCCGAAAAATTTGCCGGCCTCATAAACGAATTTATGGGCATTCCCACCCGCCACTTCTGCGGCACGGAAGAATCCGCCACCTGCGGCTTTGGGGCCTGCGGCCCAGTTGCCAAGCATCACCCCGATCTTCTGCGCAATGTCACCGCCTTTTTGCAGACCCGATATATCCACGACCGGTGATTCGGCGATCCTATTCTCCGGTGATGGAGCCTGACGAAAATCAGCCGTGAAACCGGCCATGACCTTGATCGCGCCACGATTGATATTATCGATCACCCGCTGCCCCAAACTACTGCGAGAGATTGCTGATAGCTTTTCCTGAAGCTCCGCGACCTCGGTCTAGATCATCTGCCCCGCCTCGTCAGCGAGATCTCTTTGGGCGTCAGTTACGCTCTGACAGCTAGCCTCCTCGCTGGCCTTTATCTCCTCGGGCGATGCTTCGTCGTGAATGGCGTTTGCCAGATCATCTCCCGCACGCTCGATCCGTCTCTCCGCCCGGCCAAGAGCGCCTTTCAGCCGGGTTTTGAGTTGCGCCTTGGATTCGCCGACACAGGCGTCAAGGCGGCCAAGAAGTTCGATGGCGGCACGCTCCGTGGGTTGATCTGCCCCCGTGATCACTGCGGCTTGCTGCGAGATCGAGCGCAGTTGGAACAGCGGCAGGGTAATGCGTCCAAGATCACATCGTTCAAGGATGAATCGGTTCAAAGTGTCGATGAACGCGTCGAATCCGGAAGCCTCACGCAGTTCGCGTTGATCCCTCTCGTCAGCACAGTTCAAGGAGTCGAGGTAGCACTTGGCGTCCATGAACACTGTGCTGAAATCATGACTTCCCAGCGGATTACATACTTTGTCGATATCAGGTCGTTTCGCTCCCTCCGTGCCGTTGTCGAGGGTCATCTTGTTCACCACAAGCATGGATTCCTTCGCCTTCCCACCATCCAGCATCAGGTGGCGGAAGTACCGTGCGGACGCATCGCTGAAAAGTTCGGCGGTGATGACGAAGACCACGAGATCCGAGCGCAGGATAGCCTGCTCAGTCAAGGCATCGTGGTCCTCCTTCCCCGCCTGCACACCCGGGGTGTCGAGCAAAAGGAGGTCGTGCCATGAGTAAGCGGTCACCTCGTTGGTGCAGACATCCGCGTCAATCGCGATATCATCGCGACCGGTCAGAGCCTTGATCATAGTGGACTTTCCCGCATTGTATTGACCGACAAAAGCAAGGGTCAGCGCAGCGCCGGCATCTCTGGCAAGAGCATTGGCCACCTGGGGCGCGATTACCTGAACCTCAGGAATAGCGGATGCGATGAGACGCTCCTGAAGCTCCTTCGAGAGCACTTTGGTTTTGGCACTGACATCGGCAGCAATGAATGTTGGCGGTTTCTGTTTCATGACACGACGGATTGGGAGTTGGCAGAGTCGGAGAAGTGTTCGGAATAATGCGAAAGAAGTTCGTGTCGGCAGGAATTCAGCCCAGTGGCTAGTCTGGCCGCAGCATCGGCGAGATCGTAAATCGATTCACACATCCCTTTCACATCGTGATGGAATTGTGTGACCAAGCCTTGTTCGATCTTCTTCGAGAACCCGTCTCGGATGCTCTCTTCCAGTTTCCGGGAAAGAGTGGCAATTTCCGCATCGAGTTTTTGCCGTGCTTCCTCAACCTTACGGTTCCAATCCTTGCCACCCTTAGGCATAAGGGAACTCAAGAACGTGGTTAGAGTCCCTGCCGCAGCGATGGCGCCGGTAATCCACCCTGGGGGTGATGCAAAATATGCGACGACAGATGCCGCAACAGCAACAAGTCCAATAACGATTCCGACGCGTCTGACGATTTTCTGCCTATCGGTGGGGTCAGCATATTCCGCGCCCTCCACATTCTGCTGGTGGAAAAACTCTGTGTCATGCCGGAGCTGCCGCCAATACTCCGCCACCTTGGCGGACACTTCTTCAGAAATCTCAGTGGTAAATTTCCGCCCCCATTCCTCGGTTTTCAATTCCGTCAACCGGCAACACCAACGATCTTTGAAATCCTGCTTCCGGAGGTTGTCCGCCACAAACGATCCAAGGCCGCGAGAAACGGAAGCGAAGTGTTCGCTCACGGCGTCGCGGCACCGATTCGGAAAACGTTCCACAAAGTCGGCCAATGATCTTGAAAGTTCCAAGTGCTTTTCCTCCAAGATCTCCGTCTCTTGCCGAAAGTCCTCACTGACTGCCGTGAGCCGGTTTGTCATGAAAGTCAACGCCCGCTCGGTGCCGCCAATGATCGTCTGTATCCTACGCTGTGGGCCGCGCTCATGCAGTTCATCTTCGAGAAGATGAAGCAGTTCATGGAGATTGCTCGCCTCACGTAACCAATTTGATTCGTTTCTGCATTCAGGCAGTTGCGCTCGATGTGCTGCCTGAGCGTGCAAGGCTACCAAACGAATTTCACCTGGCATCCAATTGGCATGTTCTTTTGCCAGCGATTCAATGCGGCTGCGGTGCTGCACTTTGGCGAATTCCAGGAAAGCTCTGGGATCTCGACTGAAATCGATCCTCTCTTGACTCGCCTTGGTCAGGGCGCATTTCACATTCAGCGCAAAGACCACGTTTTTTCTGAGGCGACTAACTGCGGCCATTTCATCGGCGACTTCCGTTTGTGAGCTGTCTGACGTCAACAGAAAGACAATGACATCACTTTCATCCACCGCCGAGAAGGCGCTCTGCCTGTCCTCGTTCCCCTCGTATGCACCGAATCCAGGAGTGTCCAAGACGCTCAGCCCCTTCCAAACATACTCCCGCACCTCCCGGGTGGTCCGTTGTCCGCCTTTTGAGATAGTGCTGCCGTCTCCTCCAGTGATTGCCTCTCGGATGGTGCTCTTTCCCGCCTTCGTGCGCCCAAACAAGGCCACAGTGAAACGATCCGCGCGGCGGCGCTTTCCGAGAAGGGCAGTGCGGAGGTCGCCAAGTTCTTTCTGGATATCGCGTCTGAGTCCCAGGCCTCTATCCCTGAGAACAGCACGCGCTTGTTGGAGTGTGGGACCGTCCTGCGGAGTATCCTCGGCTGCCACTTGAATCTCATCAAGGAACTCCGTGACCTGATTCTCGGCGTCTGCCAGCGCATCTTCGGCTCGCGCCAGCGCTTTATGCGAGATGGCGGCACACTGTTTTAACGCCCCCTTGGAGCGCCAATTTCGAATCATCCGGGAGAGGGAAAAGTTCACTATACTTTGGCTGGTTCCGGTGACATCTCATGCAATGTCGGTTCTCGCCTGCGATCTCTGGGCCCCGCGGTCTTATAGTGCTCGGCCAGGTCGAAGGCTTGGGTGGCACCGGCGCGGTGGCTGATGGTGAGGGTGGCGCGGGACATGGGGAATGCTGAAATGGAGAGGACTGAAGAGGATGAATGCGGGCGGGAGGCGTAAGATCCGGCGGGGTCTATCTGAGGAGCTTGACACCGCTGGCGGTGAGCAGGGTCCGCATTTGGGTGATGGCGATGTCGTTGAGGGTGGTGAGACGTTCGGGCTGTGGCAGGCCCTGGCGGATGAGCACGGAGTTGAGGCTTTCGAGGTTGGTGAGGACGACGAGTTGCTCCAGCAGGGCGTGGTCGCGGAGATTCCCCTCGGCACCGGGGTTGGCATCGCGCCATTGTTTGGCGGTCTGGCCGAAGAGGGCGACGTTGAGCAAGTCCGCCTCGCTGGCATAGACGGCGGTGGCCTGCGCCTTGGTGATGGAGGGCGGGATGAGGGTGTCCTTGATGGCGTCGGTGTGGATGCGGTAGTTGATCTTGGCGAGGGTGCGCTGCAGGTTCCAATCGAGCTTGAGGCGGTCGTTTTCCTCGTCCTTGAGGCGCTGGAATTCCTTGATGAGGTAGAGCTTGAATTCGACTGAGATCCAAGAGGCGAATTCGAAGGCGATGTCCTTGTGGGCGTATGTGCCGCCGTAGCGCCCTGCCTTGGAGATCAGGCCGATGGCACCGGTGCGCTCGTTCCATTGTTTGGGAGTCAGCGCGAAGCTGTTGAGACCGGCCTGCATTCTAATCCCGTCGAATTCGACGGGATTGAAACCGGGATTGTGGATCTGTTCCCAGATTCCGAGAAACTCGACGGTATTGCGATTGCGGAGCCAATTCCGGATGAGGTCGTCGGTAGCGTCTGGATTCCGAAATCGAGCGATGTCAGTAAGGCAGATGTAGTCCTCCTCGTTTTGGGTGACGATGTTCACCACGGTCCCACGGACTTCGATGCTGGCTTTGGCTGGCTTTTTCATGATGCGGCACAGGTATGAGGAAGGAACTGAAATGCTAGAATGAAGGATTGCGGATGCCTGCGAGCAGTTTTCCGGCATCGGGGAAGCGGTCTTTAGGATTTCTGACCAACGCCTTGTCGATGACGGCGGCGATATCTCTTATTAGGCCCGACATGCGGTCGCGGATGGGCACGGGGGTTTCGTTGAGGATGACGTCGATGAGGTCGCGCTTGGAGTCGAAGCGGTAGGGGAATTTGCCGGTGAGGTCGTCTTGGATGGTGGATTTCCCGACCGTGATCCGGTCGCCGGGTTTGAGGTCCACATTGGGATACTGGCGCTGGGCTCCCTGCTCCGGAGTTTCGCCTTGTTCGCGACCGCCACATTTCTTGCCGTTCACGTGGGTGCCATTCATGCTGCCGAGGTCGCTCAATGACGCCTGCGGCGGGCAGGCCTCTAGCAAAAAGTGGTGGCGCGAGACCTGGGAGTCGTCCGGCAGGCAGAGGTGGCAATCCGCCATGCGGCCGAGCAGGAAGGTGTCGTGCTCGGTGAGTTCGAAGGCTTTGGAGGTGCCGTCGGGGTTTTCGACTTGGAGGGTGACTTTGGCGGTGCTGGGCACGGTGGTTGGTTAGAGGTTTTGGGATATTGGTTATTGGGAAGACAGGAGGCTTGTAGGGGGTATTACGGATGAGGAGGGAATTCGTCAACCTGGGGGGGGAGATTGGCGGCGGGACGCCGCCACCACGGCCTGCGGCGGGACGCCGCAGCCACCTTGCGGGGACGATTTCAGTAGGCCGAGGGTGTCGAGGCCGGAGTAGCCCATGGCTGCGAGTTTTTCGCGGAGGGTGGTGATGGCGGCATGGGAGAGTTTCGGAGAATTTCTCGAACTCCCTGGCAATTCTTGTCGCGAGGGGAAGGAGTTCGTTTACCCGTTCTCTTCCAATGACGAAGAGAACTTATCAGGAGACGTGCTTGCAAGGCAAGCCCCGGGATGATAAATCTTTTTCGCTCGACCCTGGGGACTTGGAGTTGGCTTTTTGAGGCACAGCTTCGGACGCGTGCCCGGCGGACACGCCCTGCCGGGGATTGTTCCTGACGCTGGAGGCGTGGCGGAGGCCTTGGAGGATTTTGTCGTGGACCTTGAGGTCGAGGAGGGGATCGGCGGGGGTGGCGCGCTTGGTCCACAGTTCCTGATCCCGAATTCGTGAATCATCCGCGCATGGGCTTTTCGGGTGGCAGCAGTGCCGCTACGGGGTCAGGTCTTGCTCTTACCTGATCATTGAATGTTGGAAGTTGAAATCTATATCTTCATGGATCATTGGGCTAACATCAGCCTGAATCCAACATTCAACATTCAAGTATAAGAATGGACGCGGCTGTGACGATTCTTGGTCTTGCTTGATCATTGGAAGTTGAATGTTGGAAGTTGAATGTTGAATGGTCAATTCAAGGTCCAGCCCAAGAAGTGTGTGCTTCCCGTGCGTGCGCCGACCCACCGAACCGTGTCGGGCGAGGACGCCTGCCGACCCTCCCAGCCGGGTCGGCTGGGCTCCGGCAATGGCCCCCGCTTGGCAGGCATGCCCATGGGAGAAGCTCCCCAACATCCGTTGTTGCCGGCGCTGCTGCTCCGCTTGGAACCGCCGCTTCAGACGGTGGTGTTGGGGGCGGCTTTGCGGATGTTCTCGAAGGTGGCCTCGATGAGTTGCTTGCCCTGGTCGCCGTTATTGTGATAGATGGCGGACATGGTCTGGATGGTGTTGGCGGCAGGTCCGCCAAAGTTGAAGGTGCAGTTGATGACCTCGCATTTGTTGAGGACGAACGGACCATAGCCGAGAACGACAAAGCGGCAATCGCGGAATTCGCAGGTGTCGTATTCGTGGAAGTCGAGCAGGACTTCTTCGTTCGCAAACTTGTTTTTGACGATTTTCATGTGGTTTGGGTGCTGGGTGCTGGGTGGTGATGAGGAGGCCCGTGCCGGGCAACCGCGCCCGGTTCATGCTGAAACGGTTAGGCGGTCTCCACAAGGCTGGCGGGCGGATTGAACGGCATTTTGCCAGGCCGTGCAAGGTTTTGCAGTTGATTTGTTTGAAAACCGGCCACGCCGCCGGTGCCGCCCCCCCGGATCTCGCGCCCCGTTGGGCATGCGCGCCAAGTTAAGGACCTGACGCCTTGTACCCGTAAGTTCCTCGCGAATTTCCGGATCAACCTCGTCACAATCTCCACCCTAAGTGGACATCCTGAGGTCCGATCGGACCTCAGGATGTCCACTTAGGGACTGCTGTTGCGGGTCCGTTGGGGCACCCCGGGATTGTTGGAACGACCTAGCACCCAGGCCGGCGGGCTGGGTTAAGCCAGCGGGGCCCGTTGGCCCCGGCGCATGTCCTTCGCAGCAACGGTGCGTCATCCCTTGGCGCAGGCCCACCGGCGGGCCCGCTTTTTGGTGCTGGTCAGCGGTGGGGTGGCTGACGTAAGTTGCGTGCGGATGATTCTGGGATTGATGGAACCTTCGGGCTTGATCGAGCAGGGCGGACCGCTGGTCTGGGTGCTGCTCGGACTGGCGTTTATCGGCGCGGTGTGCGTGATCGAGCGTTTGTTTTTCTTTCACCGGGCGCGGATCAACGTGGGGGATTTGCTGGTGGGGCTGGCGCATCACATCCGGCGGCGCTCGTTTGCGGAGGCGCTGCATGAAGCGGCCCGGGCGCCGGGGCCGGTGGCCCGGGTGGCGCATGCGGCCTTGCTGCGGTATTATTTGCCGCGGCAGGATTTGCGCGATGTGGTGCAAGAGTCCGGTCAGCTTGAGGTGCCGCAGATTGAGAACAACCTCCGGGCGATTCTCGGGGTGGCGCTGCTGGCCCCGTTGGTGGGCATGCTCGGCACCATGGTGGGAATGGTGGAAACCTTCCAACGTGTCAGTGAGCAAGGTGGCTTCTCCGGTCCTGGCGAACTATCCGGGGGGGTCTTCACGGCCTTGATCACCTCGGTGGTGGGGCTCACGGTGGCGGTGCCGATGTATCTGTTTTATCTGTATTTCCTCGGGCGGGCAAAGCGTTTGGTGCATCGGCTCGAGCGGGTGGGAATCGAGATGGTCAACCTGATTTCGGACGCCCGGGAGGAAGCCGAGTTCGCGCCCTTCCGGGGTGAGGTGAGTGCTGGCAAACCAGGCCCCAAACCCAAGCGCGAAGCCACCCGATGAAGCTGGAAATGACTTTGCCTGAGCGACCCGGCTTCCTGCATGTGTTGCCGATGCTGGATCTGTTCCTGTTGCTGCTGTTGTTTTTCATGTTGGGCCCGTCGCTGGTGCTGCAGTCGGGGGTGATGGTCGAACTGCCGCCATCCAAGTTCCAAATGGAGCGCTTTCGCAACGCCATGGTGGTCACCCTCGGCCCCGGCCATGCCGCTCCGCGCATCCACCTCGGACGCCAGCCGGTCACCCTGGAGGAACTGGCGGCCCGGCTCGATGGCTTGCGGGCGGAGGGCGCAGCGGCCAAAGCCATCATGCTGCTGCAAACCGACGCCGACACGGCCGTGGGCATGGAACGTGAGGTGGCTGAGATGATTCTCAGCAAGGGCTTCCGCCTGGCGATGGTGGGCCAGAGCCCCAAAAAACCACTGCCGCCGGGTTCTCCGGACGCCAGCCAACCCGAGCCATGATGCCAACCCGAGCCACCCCCCATGCTCGATCCGAGCAGGAAACCCGCTGGATTTTCCGCTGGCGCTGGCCATCCGCAGCGCCATTCCCCGCGCTCATTCCATGCGCCCTGGCCGCGCTTCCCTTTGCCTTGCTGCTCGGCTTGGTCCGGGTGAAGGTGGCCGCGCCGCAGTTTGAAATGGCGAGCAAGGCGTCGTGGATTCAGTTGACTGACACGGCCGATGGACGCCTGTGGGCGATGCGGGCGAAAGAGGGCGGACCCTTGCTTTCGAGATATGAACCGAGCACCTGCCAGGCTTATGCCACACTGGAGGAAGCGCCCATGCAGGCGACGCGGATAGCGCCGCAGACGTATCTCCCGAAGTTGCGGGAACTGCCGCAGCAGGGCCCGCTGGAACCGCTCGCACTGGCAGCCAAGGGGGAAACGGTTTTTCCGCGGCGAACGCGCGAGCTTGCCGCGCCGAGTGCGATGCCGGCCTCCAGGCTGGTCCCGGTTCTGTATCCGTTGTCAGCGCTGGGGGAGTGCGGACTGCCGCAGTCGCTGCCGCCCCTGGTGGGAGACCTCGATGCGGCGACGGCGGCCGCAGAGTGGCGGTTCCTGCTGCGGCTGCATCCCGCCGGTGGCGTGGCCGAATGCGTGTCGCTAACCGAAGCTGCGGGCGCGGGCGCGAAATTGTTAGAAAACTGGCTGCACGGGGTGACCTTTGATCCGAGGCTGGCGCTGGATGGCGGGTGGCTTGCCGTGGGGATTCAATTCAACAACCAGGCGTCCCGTGGAACTGAGCCTCGCTGATTTTGTGTTATGGGTGCTCGTGGGCAGCTTCGCGCTGGTGGGGTTGTGCGCGATGTCGTCCCGCTATTTTCATGCCCGGGCGGAGCGCCGGGGACTGGCCCGCCGGGTGATCTGCCGGCTTTGCCTGCACGCGTTCGAGGACTCGTCGCTCGGTCCCACCGTCGAGTGCCCGGCCTGCCGGGCGGTCACCGAAAAGGGCCGCGGACGCAGCCTGGGGTGAGGGAAAACCAACGCCCTACCGCCACCACCCAGTACCGCCTCAGCCGCAGGAACGTCCCAATGCGTGCCGGCCGCTCCCAGTCAGTGCGTGCCCAGCCCTGGTTCCGGTGAAAATAGTTGTTGAGTTTGCTCCGCAGCCTGTTACCCAGACCTTCGTCATGCCCACCCGCGGCCACTCGCCGCACCCGTATCCAAGCCAACCCAACCAACCAACCAACCAACGGCCACCCCCATGGTAGCTTTCCAGCCCCCCCTTGACATGGGCCATGCGGCCCGCACCGTGCCGGCGGATCACCGCGCTGCCAGGGATCACCGCGCTGCCAGCATTGATGGCAAATTCGGCGACCCGATCATCGGCATTGCCGGCGGCAACCTGAGCAAGACCGGATCCGGCATCTTGGCGTGCTCCGGCACTAACAACCATGTCGGCACCGCGACGGTCAGCGCGGGCACCTTGCCGGTCAACGGCAACCACCACCACCGCGGCGGCGGCGCGGTCCTGACCGTGAACGGCGCGGTTTCCGACAACTGTTCTCCGTAATTGTTCGGGTTTCATGCGCACCGGGTGGTTGCTAATTCTGATCGGGTTCAACGTCTTTTGGGGCGGTACTTACTCTGCCTTCAAGGATCTCAAGCAATGGCTCAATCCCGGCCAGGTGGTGACCATGCGTTATGGCCTGGCCGCGTTGTTGCTGCTGCTCTGTTGGCGCTGGTTGCCGGGCCGGTCCCCGCGCGGCAGGGACTTGCTCAAGACCGCTCTGATGGGTCTGCTGGTGTTTGTCGTGGCACCGCGCTTGCAGGTCATCGCGGCGCAAGCGGGCCAGGCGGGCGACCTGTCGGTGCTCGTCGCGCTGGAGCCGCTGGTGATCACCCTGAGTGCGGCGCTGTTCCTGCGTGAACACGTCCCCGCCAACCGCTGGCTCGGCTTCCTGTTTGGCATGGCGGGGGTCGTCCTGCTATCTAACATCTGGCAACCCGGCAGCCGGCTGGCGAGCCTCGGCGCGAACCTGCTGTTCATCAGCTCATTCTTCTGCGGCGCCGCGTTCTCCGTGATGGGCAAACCCTTGAACGAACGCTCGGGGTTCCTGAAAGTGATCACGCTGTCGCTCACGGCCGGCGTGCTGATCAATCTCGCGCTCGACGGCCCGTCCACGCTGTTGGCGGCGCGGCAGTTGCCCCTGCGCGGCTGGCTGGAAATCACTTATCTTGCGACGATCTGCACCGCCATCGGGTTCGCGGTGTGGTTCGCCGCCATGCGCGTCCTGCCGGTGAATCTGCTGGCCATGACGATTTTCACGCAACCCTTCGCCGGCACCCTCATCGCGATCTGGCTGCTCGGCGAACATCCGCACTGGGGCCAACTCTGGGGCGGCCTCGCCATCGCCGCCGGCTTGGCACTGGGCTTGCGGCAGGCCAACCGCAACGGCAACCCCGCAGCGGACGAGACTCCGGTGTTGATGATAGATTGAGCCGAAAAATCGGGAAATAACATGCCGACTCTGTTACTACTCAGGTATGGCAGAATCATTTATGGCAGAATCATTTCAGAATTGGAAAAAGTCATTGGATCAACCCCTGTCTGTGCGCATCCGCACGCAGAGAGGCCGACCCGTGATGAATCCCCCTCAAGACTCTTGAAAAATGATTCTGCCATAAATGATTCTGCCATGAATTCTTTGGAACCTGAGTAGTAACCCGACTCTTTCATAATCCGATAAATCCGTGGTTTCCATTTTCCTTTTCATCTGAGACGCTTGTCCCCTCCATGAGACCGCTCATCCTCTTCGCCGCCCTGCTGCCTCTGCCCGGCCTCCATGCCGCCGCCGCAGCCCCGCCTCCCCGGCCTAACATCATCCTCATCCTCGCCGACGACCTCGGCTACGAAACGATCGGCGCGAATGGCGGCACGTCCTATCAAACCCCGGTGCTCGACAAGTTGGCAGCCGGCGGCGTGCGCTTCACCCATGGCTTCGCCCAGCCGCTCTGCACGCCGACCCGGGTGCAATTGATGACCGGCCGGTCAAACGCGCGGAACTACCTGAATTTCGGCAACCTGGACCCGCAGTCGGTCACCTTCGGCAACCGGTTCCAACAGGCCGGCTACGCCACCTGCATGGCGGGCAAGTGGCAACTCGGCAAGGCGCTGGATTTGCCGAAAAAATTCGGCTTTGACGAGTATTGCCTGTGGCAGCATACCCGCCGTCCGCCGCGCTACGCGAACCCCGGACTCGAAATCAACGGCGTCATGAAAGACTTCAGCAAGGGCGAATACGGACCCGACCTGGTGAACGACTTCGCGCTGGATTTCATCGCACGCCATCAGTCACAGCCGTTCTTGTTATACTATCCGATGATGCTCACCCATGATCCCTATCAGCCCACGCCGGACAGTAAGGACTGGGATCCCAAGGCGGAGGGCGAGACGGTCAATCGCGCTGCGGCGCACTTCGGCGACATGGTGGCCTACATGGACAAGCTCATCGGCAAAGTCCTGGCCAAGCTCGATGAACTCGGCCTGCGCGACCACACGCTGGTGATTTTCCTCGGCGACAACGGCACCGGGGCCGGCACCCGTTCGATGCTGGACGGACGCGTGGTCATCGGGAAAAAGGGCAGCACCGTGGACGCCGGCATGCATGTGCCCCTCATCGCCAACTGGCCGGGCCACCTCGCCAAGAGCACCATCTGCCACGACCTCGTGGACACCACGGATGTGCTCCCCACCCTCTGCGAAGCCGCCGGAGTGAAACTCGACGCGCCGGAAAAACTCGATGGCCGCAGCTTCTTCCCACAACTGCTAGGCGAACCGGGCCACCCGCGCGAATGGATCTATGCGTGGTATTCGCCCCGCCAAGGCAATGATAAGACCGTCCATGAGTTCGCCTTCAACCATCACTTCAAACTCTATCGCAACGGCAGGTTCTTCGATCTGACCAAAGACCCGGACGAGAAGGCCCCGCTCAAGGTCGCCACCCTCGAAGGCGACGCCGCCAAAGCCGCACAGACACTGCAAGGCGCGCTCGATCAATTCAAGGACGCCCGGCCCGCCCACCTGCAGCCCTAGCAGAACCGCAGCGCCGCACCGGCGATGCGCAGTGATTTCGTGGCGAGCCGATGCCCCGGACAATCCTCTGTAGCGGCGCTCTGTGAGCGTCGCCGCGAATGAGGAATGCCGAGGCCCGGTGCGTGCTCGCCACAGGCCACGCAGGCACGAGGAATCATCCGCGCATGGGCTTTCGGGTGGCAGAAGTGCCGATGCGGTGCCATCTCTTGCTCTTGCTTGATCATTGAATGTTGGAAGTTGAATGTTGAATGTTGAATGTTGAAATCTTCGGCGTGCCTCATGGAAACCCCGCCGCTCTAACGGCATAGCCAAAGCGGGGTGGCGGGCTGCGCCCTTCCCACCGCACTCCGGACTTTGGCTCGCGCCTGGGCAGGTGAAAGTCTGGAGTGCGGTGGGAAGCGCAGCGCCACACCGCTGTGGCTAAGTCCCGGCGACTGCTGCGGCCGGGCAATCGTCCGGTCCGCCATCAAGTATAAGAATGGACGCGGCGGTGACAATTCTTGGTCTTACTTGATCATTGAATGTTGGAAGTTGAATGTTGAATGTTGAAATCTTCGGCGTGCCTCATAGGAA
>JAPLUI010000358.1 GCA_026397725.1 Verrucomicrobiota bacterium
ACAACCCGTGCCGTCCCTGGCGGAAGTCACCGAAAAGGCCGGCCAATTCATCATCGACAACCAGCATGGCAGTGGCGGCTGGTCCTATAAGTATGAGCGGGAAGGCGGCCATCCGGACCTGTCGATCACCGGTTGGCAGATGCAGGCATTGAAGGCCTGCAGCCACACCACCATCAAGTTCAAGGGCATGAGTTCAAGCATCAACAAGGGCCTCGACTATGTCTCCAAATGCCAGAACAAGAACGGCGAATATGGCTACACCGGCCCCCCGCCTCCCGATGGCAAAGCCTACAGCACGCTCACCGGCGTCGGCATGCTCTGCCACCAGATGTGGGGCAAGGGCAATGGCTCGGACATCCGCAAGGCCGCCAAGTACGTGCTCGAAAACACCGTCTTCGATTTCAAGAAAGACTGCAAGCTCTATTCCCACTACTACGAATCCCAGGCCATGATGCAGCGCGGCGGTGGGGACTGGCGGAAATACAATGCCTTGTTCCGGGATGATTTGCTCAAGAACCAGGAGCCGGATGGCTCCTGGAAAGTTCCCGCCGGCGCCGCCCATATCAGCAACGAGGTCTTCAGCACCTGCCTCTGCACCCTGATGTTGGAGGTGTACTACCGCTTCCTCAGCACCGGTGGCGGCGGCGTCAGGGAGCGCCCCGGCATTTGACGGGCACCGGCGCTCCCCTCACTCCTCCACCGCGACGGATTTCTTGAGTTCGATGAGATTGAGCGGCGGCACGTTGAAGAGGCAGTGCTCGCTGCGTTTGAGTTCAAACAGCCCATGCTCGGAGAGCTGCCGGGAAAACTGATAGGTGATGAAGATGCTCTCCGGCCCCATCGCACGGGCGATGCTGGCGAGCAGTTGTTCACGCAGATTCCGCTCCATGATGGTGAACGGAATGCCGGAGACGATGTAGTCCGGGTCGGCGCATCCCAGGCTGTCCAAGGTCTCGGGCAGATGCAAGGCGTCACCGTGCACCACGGTCACCCGCGCATCGTTGGCGAATTGTTTCTCCAAATGCTCGACGAAGTGAGCGTCCAGCTCGATGAGAATGAGCCTGGATGCCGGATTCATCCGGCGGACGATCTGGCGGGTGTGGCAGCCTTCGCCAGGGCCCAGCTCGACGACAATCCGGGGTTTGGAAAAATCGATGCGTCTCGCCGTCTTTCGCGTCAGGAACGGCGAACTGGGCACGATGTAACCGACCCGGATCGGGTTTGCCAGAAGACGTTTGAAAAACAGGAAACTCATGGGAAGCGCGGCTCCAGTATAGTGGGATGCGCCGGGTGGTCTAGTAATAGTTCAAAATTCGTCGCGGATTCCCGGCGGGTCGGGCATTGACACCGGCACCGGTGCCGTCTAGTCTCGCTGCCGACATGACGATTGATCACTACGCCAACCGCTTTGTGTGCGATCTGGTGGCCTACGAGCCGGGGAAGCCCATCGATGAAACCGCCCGCGAGCTGGGCTTGAATCCCGCCGACATCGTGAAGGTGGCCTCCAATGAGAACCCGCTGGGCCCATCGCCGATGGCCAAGCTCGCCATGCAGGCGGCCCTCAACGAAGCTCACATCTACCCGGATGGGGCCGGTTTCCGGCTGCGCACCGCCATCGCGGAAGCCCTGGACCTGGACTTCGAGCAGGTGGTCATCGGCAATGGTTCCAACGAAATCATCGAGCTGCTGTGCCACACGTTTCTCAATCGCGAGGCGGAGTTGATTGCGGCGGAGCATGCCTTCGTGGTGTACAAGCTGATGGCCACGCTGTTCGGAGCACGCTATGTGGAAGTGCCGGACCCGGGATTCGTCCACGATTTGCCAGCCATGGCGGACGCGATCACCCCCCGGACCCGCTTGCTGTTCATCGCCAACCCCAACAATCCGACGGGGACGATGGTGGGACAGGAGGAAATCGACCGTTTCATGGAACGGGTGCCCGAACAGGTGGTGGTGGTGTTTGACGAAGCCTATTTCGAGTTCCTCGAAGTGCCGCTGGACACCTTGAAATTCGTCCGCGACGGCCGCAACATCTGCGTGCTGCGGACCTGCTCGAAGATCCACGGCCTGGCGGCGCTGCGCGTGGGATACGGCCTGGCCTCCAAGGGAGTGGCCGCCTTGCTGCAAAAAGCGCGACAGCCCTTCAATGTGAACGGCATCGCCCAAGCCGGCGCCCTCGCCGCCCTGGCGGATGTCGAACACATCGAACGCACCCGGGCGGTGAATCGCGAGGGCCTCGCCTTCTATCAGGCCGCCCTGCGCTCCCGCCAGCTCCGCTTCGTCCCGAGCGTGGCCAATTTCCTGCTCATCGAGGTGGGCGACGGCGACCGCGTGTTTCGCGACATGCTCCGACAAGGCGTGATCGTGCGTGCCATGCGCAGCTACAAGCTCCCCGGCTGGGTGCGCATTTCCATCGGCACCCCGGCGCAGAACGCCCGCTGTCTCGCCGTCCTGGACTCGGTGCTGGCAAACCCTGCCACCTCAACCGTGCCATCTGGCAATTGACAGAACCCCCTGCGATCCCCATCCTGAGCTTCAACCGAAAGGACTCCTAACATGCCAGAACCCAACCCGCAGAGAGAATTCCAGTGCGTCCATTGCAGCGGCAGGATTGAGATTCCCATCGATCTCCCACCGACCACGGGACCATGCCCGTATTGCGGCGAAGAAATCACTTCCCCGGCGCTCGACACTGACCCGCCCCGGGCCCTGGCCACCCCGCCCTTGTCGGCACCCCAAGCGCCCCAGGCCCCGCCAGTGGCACCCGGCCCGGTGCCGATGCCGGATGCTGACGAATTTGCAGCGGATTTCGACGACCTGCCCCAGTTTCCAGAGGAACCCGAATTCCGGCCCAGCGCCCTGATTCCGATCATCCTGGTGGTGGTGCTGCTGATCCTCTGTGCCGGAGTGGCGTGGCTGCTCATCCACAAGACTCAACGCGGCACCCCGGACGGGCCGAAAGACCAAAGCTCCCTCAATGCCTCCCCCTCCGGCGAACGCTTTCTGCGCCCCGGTGGCATGGTGAGGTTCCCGGCACCCGGCTGACCCCGGCATGCAACCGATCCCACGGAATCTAACAACCATTGCCGCGGTCGCCACCCCGCCCGGAGTCGGCGCGGTCTCGTTGGTGCGGGTTTCCGGACCGGCGGCACTCACCATCGCCGACCTCGCAACCGGTCGCCGGATGTCCCTGATGACGCCCCGCACGGCGTGTCGCTGCCGCATCCTGGACGCGGCGGGAAAGGTCTTGGACGACGGCCTGATGACCGTTTTCCGCACGCCTAACAGCTTTACCGGCGAGGACTGTGTCGAATTCAGCGGGCACGGCGGGATGCTGGTAACCCGCGAAGTGCTGGCCCGCTTGCTCGCCTGTGGCGCGGTTCCCGCAGGCCCCGGCGAGTTCACCCAGCGGGCCTTTCTCAATGGCAAACTCGATCTCACCCAGGCGGAGGGCGTGATGGACCTCATCGCCGCCCAAACCCGCCTCGCCCTCCGCGCCGCCCGCAGTCAACTCGATGGCACCCTCGGCCGCCGCACCACCGCCGCCCGCGATCAAGTGCTGGAAACCCTCGCCCATCTCGAAGCCTGGATCGATTTCCCTGATGAGGACATCCATCCTCAAACCGGCGAAGCCCTACGCTCCAACGTCCGCCAGATCCTCGCCACCCTCGAGGCCCTGCTCGCCACCGCCGCACAAGGCCGGGTCCTGCGCGACGGCGCCCGCACCGTGATCTATGGCACCCCAAACGTCGGCAAGTCCAGCCTCCTCAACCGCCTGCTCGGCTTCGAGCGGGCCATCGTCAGCGAACATCCGGGAACCACCCGCGATACCCTTGAGGAAATCGTGAACCTGCACGGCATCCCGCTCCGGCTCGTCGATACCGCCGGGGTCCGGCAGGCTGGCGACAGCATCGAAGCCGCCGGCATCCAACGCACCGTGCGCCAACTCGAGGCCGCCGACCTGCTCCTCGAAGTGGCAGACGCCAGCCAACCCCGTCCGCCTGCCATCGCGCTGCCCGCCACCTTGGCCCAGCGCCTGCTGATCCTCAACAAAACCGACCTCGGCGAGCATCCGTCCTGGCACGACGCCGAGGCCATCCGGCTTTCCTGCGCGAGCGGCGCGGGTTTCGCCGATCTCGCCATGGCCATCCGCGACTCGCTCCACTTCAGCGACGCCGAGTGGGGCGATCACGCCATCGCCATCAACACCCGCCATCAGGCCAGTCTGGAAAGCGCCCGCCGCGCCCTGCTCGCAGCGCTCGCCCTCCTGGCAGACCCGGCACGCAACGCCGAACTCGCCGCCATCGACCTCCGCGAGGCCCTCGATGCCCTCGGCGAAATCCCCGGCCGCGTCGATACCGAAGACCTGCTAGGCGTGATCTTCAGCCGCTTTTGTATCGGGAAATAAGACCTTCCATTCTCCGCCCTCGCCGCCGAGGATTCTCGCCTGGTCAAAATCATAGGGAGTGAGTTCCAGCACCACCCGCTGGCCGGGTTCAAACCGGGTGCCGGCCTCAGCCAGTCGCTTGGACAGGTGCGCCAGGATGATCTTGCCGTTGGGCAGTTCGGTTCGATAGAGGACCGGTCCGAGTCGTTCAAGCACTGGCCCGGTGGTGTGAAGGGTCGCGTCTGGCATGGTCGCACGCGGAGAAAATCAGAAGCGCCGGTTGCTGGCAAGCCCTGGCCTCAAGTCCGTCGCTCCGGCACCACCGCAAGGGGCCGCCCCCCACCGGAATCTCATCCCGGCCATGCCGGAAATCACAATTCACCCTTGACGATACGACGATTCAGCCTATAGTCCCGTTCGTTTCCCGTCATCGGCTTGACCCCTTCAAATCATTCGCAACCATTCCACCGCTTACCACCATGATCCCCCGCATCCTTCCCGCCCTTGTTGCACTCGTCGGCCTGCTGCTCGCCGCTTGTTATCCTGTTGATGAGCATCAGACTCGCCAGCCCAAACCCGCGGCCAAACCCAAGCCGACTGCCACCACTCAAACCGAGCAGGAAAAGGCCAAAGCACAGCAGGAAAAACTGCGAAAAGCCGCGGAAGCTAAAAAGAAACAAGCCGAAGCCGGCCAGCCGGGCACCGAGAGCCCCACCACCGCAGAAAAATTGCCCGAGCCACCCAAGCGTGTGGACTACGAATTCGCCAAGAAGGCCCCTGGCAAGGAGGGCTTCGTCCTGAGTCCGTACAACAACAAGATCATCAATACCCTCGATGATGCCGGCAAGCCAAGACCCCGCGGCACCCTGATGGCTGACCCCACCTACCCGCCAGCCGAAAAGAAGTATTTCCGCGTCCCCTGAGTTTGAGCCGCAGGCCGACCAAGCTGCCTCGGTCAGTCCGACCGGGTCCGGGGTGCTGGGCTCGCTTGTGGGTTGCTGATGCGCCCCGATTTTCCACAGCCGTCCCATGTCGTGTGGTCCGTTTGACAAGGGCGGCGTCCGTTTTCCACCATCGCCTTGGTTCTTTGAAATCATCTGCCACCATCCCACCTCTTGCCACCATGGTCCTCCGCATCCTTCCCGCCTGTGTCGGCCTCGCCAGCGGGCTGCTCGTCGCTTGTTATCCCGTTGCGGAAGACAGCCCCCGCCGACCCGTACCCCGCCCCAAACCCAACCCGCCAGCCATCACTCCAAACCAGCAGACGACGCTCAAGGCACCGCCGGTGACGACGCCAGAAGCTGTGGTCAGGAACCACCAAGCCAGCGCTGCCCTGCCAGCCGCCGGGCAGCCCAAGCAGCCCTCTTCGCATCCCCCCGGAAATGCCAGACCGCCCGAGCCAGCCCAGCGGGACGTCCCCATCGCCAGGAAAGCCCCCGGCAAGGAAGGTTTCGTCCTGAGCCCGTATAACAACAAACTCATTCTGGTGCGCGGCATCCCCAGCGGCACCATCCTGCCAGATGCCGCCTTCCCGGCCTCTGACAACAAGTATTTCCGCGTCCCCTGAGTTGCGGATGCATCCAGGCCAATCCATCCCGGCATGCCCCACTGAGCCCAATGTTCCGAACCGAGTAGCTGTTCCCGGATGTCAGACGTTTTCCCGCAAATCGCAATCCTCGGCGGCGGGCTGTTAGGCGGCTCGCTCGCGCTCGCCCTTGCCGCCCTGGAACACCCGCCGCAGGTGCGCCTCTGGGCACGCCGCGCCGCCACCCTCGATGAGGCC
Source organism: Verrucomicrobiota bacterium (assembly GCA_026397725.1). Taxonomy (GTDB): domain Bacteria; phylum Verrucomicrobiota; class Verrucomicrobiia; order Verrucomicrobiales; family Akkermansiaceae; genus Luteolibacter. The sequence continues at coordinate 6,171 of JAPLUI010000358.1, forward strand.
CGACGCCGCGGCATCGCCCATGCCACCGGCAGCCTTGGCCAGGCCCTCGCCGACGTGGACCTGGTCATTCTCGCCGTCCCCGTTGGCTGCATGCCCGCGCTCATCACTGCCGCCCTGCAGTCAGGACTGCCGGAAACCTGCCTGGTCACCGACGTCGGTAGCGTGAAACAGCTTCCCCACCAAACCCTCACGCCCCTGCTGGCGGAAAAAGCCATCCCCTTCATCGGCAGCCACCCGATGGCCGGATCCGAACGCGTCGGCATCGCCGCCGCCGACGCCCGCTTGTTCGACCGCGCCGCCTGCCTCCTCACCAACGACAACCAGGCCCCCGCCACCCTCGCCACCGCACTCGAAAATTTCTGGCAGGCGATCGGCTGTCAAACGACCTGGCTGAGCGCTGCGGCGCACGATGCCTTGGTCGCCCGCATCAGCCACCTGCCCCACCTCCTGGCCGCCACGGGAGCCCGCATTTGCCTGGCAGATCCAGCCGCAGGCCGCTGCGGCGGCGGCGGGTTGCGGGATACGACCCGGGTGGCCGCCGGCAATCCCGAGATGTGGGCGGAAATCCTCATTGAAAACCGCCATGCCATCACCGGCCCCTTGCGCGAAGCCCTCACCGACCTCGCCGAAATCCTGGCCAGTCTCGAAGCCGGCGATCAGGCGCAAGCCCGCACTTGGCTTGCCGCCGCCAAACACCGGCGCGACTCCCTAACCCACCCGCTCTAACCCAGACCCATGACCCCCATGTCAGAATTCCGCGTCACCGCCATCTCCTCCCTGCATGCCGAATTCAGCGTCCCGGGCGACAAGAGCATCTCCCATCGCGCCGCCATTCTCAGCGGACTCGCCACCGGCATCTCCACCATCCGCAACTTCCTTCCCAGCGAAGACTGCCTCAACACCCTCATGGCCATGCAGGCCCTCGGGGCCCGCCACGAGGTGCTCGCGGAACTCGCCGGATACGGCCCCACCCAGCTCGTCATCCACGGCCAGGCGAGGCAACTCAGCGCCCCGTCCGCGCCCATCGATTGCGGCAATTCGGGCACCGGCATGCGGCTGCTCGCCGGCTTGTTAGCCGGCCAGGCGTTCTCCTCCGAACTCATCGGCGATGCCTCGCTCTCATCCCGTCCGATGGGCCGCATCATCACGCCCCTCGGCCAGATGGGTGCCGTCATCGAGACCCGTGGCGAGAATCCCGGCTGCGCCCCTCTTGTCATCCACGGCTGCGCACTCACGCCCATCACCTATCAAATGCCGGTGGCCAGTGCCCAGGTCAAGAGCGCCATCCTGCTTGCCGGCCTGTTCGCCAACGGCATCACCACCGTCATCCAGCCCGCCGCAACCCGCGACCATACCGAGCGCATGCTCGCCTCCTTCGGCGTCAACATCCGGCAGGATGGCAACACCATTTCCATTGAGGGCGGCCAGACTCCAGTGGCCTGCGAGTTCACCGTCCCCGGAGACATCTCAAGCGCCGCCTTCTGGCTGGTTGCCGCCGCCGCCCTGCCCGGCTCCCGCCTGTTGCTCAACAACGTCGGTCTCAATCCCACCCGTACCGCCATCCTCAAGGTCCTCGGCCGCATGGGCGCTCACATGATCGACACCGTCCACCATTCCAGTGCCGAGCCCAGCGGCAACATCGAAATCCACGGCGCCCCTCTAACCGGCACCACCATCCTGCCCGGGGAAGTGCCCAACCTCATCGATGAAATCCCGGTCATCGCCGTCGCCGCCGCCCTGGCCAGCGGTCGCACCGTCATCCGCAATGCCCGCGAACTCCGCGTCAAGGAAACCGACCGCATCTCCACCGTGGTCGCCAACCTCAGAGCCATGGGCGCGACCGTCAGCGAGTTCGACGACGGCATGGAAATCGTGGGTGCCCAGCCGCTCCACGCTGCGGCGATCGACAGCTTCGGCGACCACCGCATCGCCATGGCCTTCGCCATCGCCGGGCTCTTTGCCACCGGCGAAACCGTCATCCATAACACCGCCTGCGTGAACACCTCCTACCCCGGCTTCGCCCATCACCTGCAGGCCATTCTCAACCACCGCTCCGCCCCGGAGGATTTCACCCTGCCGACCCTTTCCTACCTGTGACCCCCCCCGCCCCGCCCCACTTTGCCATCGCCATCGATGGCCCGGCCGCCTCCGGCAAAACCACCCTCGCCCGGGAACTCGCCAAACTCCTCGGCCTGGTCATGGTCAACTCCGGTGAAATGTATCGCGCCGTCACCTGGCAAGTCCTCAACGCCCAAATCGACCCTCACGACCACGCCGCTGTCATCGCCCTGCTCCAGCACATCGACATCCAATGCGGCGATGACGGTATCAGTTCCACCCTCACCATCAACGGCATCGACCCCGGCGCTGCGCTCCGCTGCGCAGCGGTCAATGCCAACGTCTCCACCATCGCCGCCATCCCGGAAGTCCGTGCCAAACTCGTCGCCCTCCAACGCGACTACCTCAAGCGCACCAACATCGTCATGGAAGGCCGCGACATCGGCTCGGTCGTGTTCCCGGACACCCCCTTCAAGATCTACGTCGATGCCGCCGAGCACGTCCGCGCCGCCCGCCGCGTCAAGATGGGCGAAATCGACTCCGTCGCCCAGCGCGATGCCGCCGACAGCAGGCGCGCCACCGCCCCGCTCATCATCGCCCCCGGCGCCGCCATCCTCGACAACTCCCATCACACCATCGCCAGCGGCGTCCGCGCCGCCATCGAAATCCTCAAACATCAAGGGCTCCAGTGCTGACGTGCGGGATGTCAGTGGTCATCTGCCTGCTGGATTACTACCGCGTGCGCCAGGGTAACTCCGGCCTCGGATTTTTTTCCGATCACGGATTGGATTCGAGGGGATCGAACAAGTTGTGGGTTTCGCGGGCGTCCGGTGCTACCCGCTCTCCGGGTGCGGGTGTGGCATCCGCAGGTGAGGTCGCGGCCGGAGCTGCGGCGGAAGGTGCTGGAACGCCACCGGTCGATTCTATCAAGTCTGCCTCAAGGCGTGCGAGGGTGTCCTGCCACCACAGTTGCCGGTTGACTTCCCGGTCCTCCAAGAGCGCCTGTTGTTGTGGGTCGAGCACTTGATGCACGGCCTCGGCGGTGGTGATGGAGGGTGCGGAAATGTCGGCGCTGCCGCCGACAAGCATGGCAGGGGTGTAACCCGGCGCGGCGCGGACGAGCACGGGAAACATCTTCTCACGCTGCGGGCCGGTCAGTTCAAGTTCGGCGGTGAGGCGCTCCAGTCTAACACGGGCATCGCTTTCGACGGCGGCGGCGCGGGCACGCCATTCGTGCTGTTGGTCAATCGGCAGCGCGGCTAACCACGGTTCGGGAAGCACGACCCGCAA
>JAPLUI010000049.1 GCA_026397725.1 Verrucomicrobiota bacterium
AGGAACGTCCATGAACAGAGCCTTCGGCACGCACTCATGGGCCGCCCTTCCGCTACCACCACAAGAATGTGGTGGCTCCTTATCGCGCCCACGTTACTCCCGGTGCCACACCCGCCCGCCGGGATCTGATGCTGAGAACGGGACCGCCGAATCCTGGTGACGACCCGGAAGATGTTTGGGCCGCAGTGAGCGCCGGGACTTAGCCACAACGGTGCGGCGCTGCGCTTCCCACCGCACTCCATACTTTCACCTGCACCTGCGCGAGCCAAAGTCCGGAGTGCGGTGGGAAGGGCGCAGCCCCGCCACCCCGCTGTGGCTAAACCATTAGAGTTGCGGGGTTCCAATGAGGCACGCCGAAGATTTCAACATTCAACTTCCAACTTCCAATGATCAATGATCAAGTAAGAGCAAGCCATGACACCGCAGCGGCACTGCTGCCACCCGGAATCCCATGCGCGGATGATTCACGAATTCGTCTGAAACGCCAACAAGTGCCAACTCATTTTCCGCCGGGATCAGGAACCGTGTTGTTCACTAAGGCTTTACCAGCACCTGTTCGACGGGTTCCTGGCCAGTGTACCGGGGTTTGCGGTCGGTTAGGGATTTGACTTTGATGTTCTTGAACCATACTGGCGTGGCGTTGTAGTTTTGGAGGCCGATGAATCCTTCGCGGGGCATCAGGCCGTAAGCGTAGGGGAACTTGTTGTGGCCGCCGTTCGGGTTCTTTCCGGGTTCCTTCCACAGCTTGAGATCGGCGCGGATGATTTCCTTGGCATTGAGTTCCACCACCATCAACTGGCCGCTGATGGTGATGCGAAAGTGATTCCATTCGCCGATTGGCTTGTTGGCATCCACAGCGGGCGGCAGGAGATCATAGAACGCACCATTGGCATTCATGGCATTGAACGGCACTCCGTAGTCCGCGTTGTCGAGGATCTGGATTTCCATGCCGGTGGTGACAGGCTCCTTGGGATTGTGAGCGTGGATGAAAACACCACTGTTGGCCTTGGCGTTCCCGCCCATTTTGAAGTCCAGCTCCAAGACAAAATCACAATAGCGTTTTGTGGTTACGAGCGTGCCGCTGCCCTTGATCGGGTGGAGTTCGCCCGCGGCGTTGATTTCCCAATTCGTCTCCTGCCCATCCTTGCTCCAGGCCTCCAGATTTTTCCCGTCAAAGAGTGTTTCCCAAACTTGATCCGAGGCCGGGGCTTGCGGGTCGGCGGCTTGGAGATGTGAGGGATTCGTTAGAAGCAGCAGGGCGATGGCGAGTGTGTTTTTCATGGCATTTCCGGTGACCGTTACGTTTCATTCATATTCTCATCTGTCATGAATTTTTCACCCGCTTGGCGGAGGCCCTGCGGTTTTTCGCCGGTCGTGGCCTTTTCCGCACTCAGCGGCAGCCCCACTTTGAAGGCCGTGCCGGTCGCGCCCGCGTTAGCAAACGGCACCAGCCGGATGCTAACAGGCGGGGCGGTTGGACCAGCCGCAGCTTCACCCGCCTCGACACCGGCACAACACACTTGGGCGTTAGGCCAGGTGTTGAATCCCTGCGGTGCCAACTCGGGTACCATGGCCAGGTTGGCGGGATCCGTCGATGCACTCACTTGCGCCAACTCAGCGACGGGACCTGGAACGACTTCGACCCCTGCTTCATGCCGAGCGGGCGGATCGCTTTCATCAGCGAGCGGCGCGGCGGCTACCTGCGCTGCGGCCGGGTGTGTCCCACCTTCACGGTTTACGACATGGCCGACGACGGCAGCGACATTCGCTGCCTCAGTTTCCACGAAACGAATGAGTGGAACCCAAGCGTGAACAACGACGGCCTGCTGGTCTGGACGCGCTGGGATTACGTGGATCGGCACGGAGTCCTACGGCTCGCCGTGGGCGCTGAGCGAGGATTACTTCCTCTGCGCATACGAACCGCCGCCCGGTGCCAATGGCACCTATGGCCTCTACCTCGTGGACAGCTTTGGCAACAAGGAACTCATCTACCGCGATTCTAACATCGCCTGCCACAACCCGCTGCCGGTGAAGGCCCGGACGCTGCCGCCCGTGGTGCCGGAAATCGCCGGGCGCGTAGCTCCGCAGGAACCTGCCGAAGCCACCGTGTCCGTCGTCAATGTTTATGATAGCCAGCGTGCCTGGCCGGCCGGGGCCAAGATCACCGCGCTCCGCGTCTATCAGGTGCTTCCGATGTCGGTGCCCTCCGGCACGCCGCCCCACGAGACCGGCCTGCGCCTGCCCCAGGCACAGGACTCGGTGAACATCGCCCGCGCCGTGCTGGGCACCGTGCCGGTGGAGGCGGACGGCAGCGCCCATTTCACCGTGCCGGCACGCTGCGAATTGTTTTTCCAAGCACTGGATGCCAGCGGCTTGGCGGTGACCTCGATGCGCTCGGCCACCCAGTTGCAGCCCGGTGAAAACCTAACCTGCCAGGGCTGCCACGAGCCGCGCCCGCACGCCCCGCTGTCGGCCACGTCTGCGGCACTCGCCTTGCGCCGCGCTCCATCGCGCCTGCAAGCCGATGTGGACGAGACCAACCCCTTCAGCTATCCGCGCCTCGTGCAACCGGTGCTCGATCGCAACTGCGTCCCCTGCCACGCGAAGTCGCCGGACAAGGCCCCCCGCCTCGACGCCGAACCCCTGCGCCATGGCAACTCAACCTACTTCGCTTCCTACCTCAGCCTGGCGCCCAAGTTCGGGTTTTTCAGTTACGGCGGACGCGACTTTGCCGATGCGAAGTGGTATCGCACCACGCCCGGCGAGTTCGGTGCCCGGGCCTCGCGGCTCCACGCCATGTTGCTGGAAGGCCACCACAAGGTGGCGCTCCCGGCGGAGGATCTCCACCGGCTCACCGTCTGGTTGGATTCGTGTTCGCTGTTCTATGGTGTTTATGAAAAGGCCGGCGGCGAGGCACAACTCCGCGGTGAAATCGCCCAGCCCACCTTGAAATAAACCGACTGCCAAGAAATTGCATTGCGGGTGAAGGCCGTTGCAAGAACCGGTGGCCGGACCGGAGGGCGGGTTGGCTTTGAGCAGCGGCCGCTCTAACAACGGCTGCAGCCGCTGGAGGATGTTCTGCGTGTCGGTCTTGCCCGCCGTCCATACGCGCTCGGCGAAAATCGGCAGGCGTGCCGCGGGGGTGCCGATCGTGATCTTGGGTTCCTGGCCGAAAAGCAGTCCGTGCGCTTCGGTTTGAGGGTTAGCCCACGAGCACATCTGCGCGCCTAACAACCTGGGCGTGGGTTCCACCTGATACCATTTCTCCGGCGGTTCGGGGCACGGGAAATGGCCGAAGCGCGTCAGGTCCCAGCCGGCGAGCATCTCGGGCGGGGCGGCCTTGAAGTCTACCACATACAGCGGCGTCCACGCGGCGTTGATCACTGCATGGCCGCCGGCGAGGTATTCCTTGGCGGTTTTGCCCGCAAACGAGTCGAAGGGCATGACAATGACGTCCTGGTCGACGAACGGCTCGCCGCTGGCGATGTCGAAGCCCTCCCACACGATCATGCGCTTGCCCTTGCTCTTGACGAGCTTGTTCATGCGGTTGATGAAACTCCGATAGAGGGCCGCCTCGCCATTGAGCTTGGCCGTCTGCATCGCCTGCTGGCAGGCAGTGCAACGGGAGTAGTGGCCAAAGTTCACCTCGTCGGCACCGAGGTGGTAGTAAGGGCCTGGAAACATCTCGATGGTGTCGCTGATGATGGCTTCTGCGGCCTTGAGCGATGCCTCGCTACCCATGCAGAGGTCCACGTCACAGTCGGCGGACGCACAGCGGGTCTGCGGCAGCTTGGCCTTGATCGCCCGGGAGTGGCCGGGCATGTCGAGTTCCGGGATGAGGGTGACATGATACCTGGTGGCGCAGTCGGTGAGCTTCTTGATGTCCGCGCGGCTGTAACTCCCGTCTCCGCCTTCGGCGGGCCGGATCCCGGGAGTGGGCAGGGTGTAGCCCTCGTTGTCGGAAAAATGAATTTGATAGGAGTTGAGCTTGAAGAGCGCCAGCGCCCGGATCATTCGCAGGTGGAAGTCCAGCGAGTGGAAGCTGCGGGCATTGTCGATCATCAGGCTGCGGAAGCCCGCGGCGGGACGATCGCTGATGGTGACATTGGGCACCTCGGCGTCAGGCCCCGCCCACAGCAATTGCATCAAGGTCCGGCTGCCCCAGAACAAGCCCGCCTCGGTCCTGGCTGTTAGAACGACCTCCTTGGCCACCTCCAAGCGATAGCCCTCCTCGCCGAGAGTGGCGTCGTCGGCAAGCTGCAGCCGCACCGCCAGCACCGGGACGCCGGGGGTCTTGGCACTCACCGCAACGGCAAAGCCCAAATCCTGAAAATCCTCCTTGCACACCTCGGCGACCCGCATCGCGGGCGGTTTGTCTTCAGTTAGAAAGGCCAGGTTCGCCCCGGGCTTGAGCCGGGTTTTGGCGATGGTGATCTGCGTGGGCCAGGGCACCAGGTGCAAGGGCCGCTCCTCGGCGGGCGCGGCGGCCGGCTCTGCGGCGGCCACCAAGGCGGCGGCGCTGAACAGGACCATGACCCCGGTGGCTGCTATCAATTTCGTGGTTTGCATGGACTTAGGGGTGTTGCCGAGTGCGTGTGGCGCCGTGGGCGTGCGGCAGGACTTAGGTCAGGTGCCGGGCTTGAGCTTCCAGGCCGGGCCGACGAAGCGCAGTTCGAGCTGGACCTTGGAATCGTTGCCGCCTGCCCAGTCCAAGCTGATATCTACGGACCCCTTGGCCGCCTTCATCAGGTTGGGGTCGATCTTCACGGTGGCCCGCTGGCCCCAGTTGGCGGTGAGGATGGTCGCTTGGTCTCCGCCGAAGTACTTGAGGATCTCGCCAGGGGCGAGTTCGACTCCGGTCAGCGGCACCGTGACATCGGCCGGCAGTTTCAGCGAGATTTTGCTAACGGCTGTCGGGCCATTGAGGATCACGAAGGCCAGCGGCGCGTCTGCGTAGGGGTTCTCGGCGTGAATCACCCGGGTCGTGGCATCCAGCGCGGCGGGCGCGAGCGCGTGGATCGGATAGAGCGTCCAGTCCTTGGGGCCGTTTTCGATCAGGTGGAATTCGCGGCTGCGGTCCTGGAGCAGCGTCTTGATGTCAGCAGGAAACGCCTTGGCTTGATAGGCGGTTTCCCAAGCGTGCATCGCGGCGGTGATTTCACCGATGTTAGGCAACAGGAGCGCGGCCACGGGCGAACCCTGTTTGCCACGCAGATAGGCCTCCCAGTCCGGGGTGAACGTCAGCGAGAATCCCGCGTCGTGCCCGCAGCGCAGCGCCATGAGCCACTCGATGTCGTCGACCCGGCACTTTTCCTGACCCGGTTGCGACGGTCCGGCAATGGCATACACGCTGGCCGCGAACTGACCCAGCATGTGCGGCAGCAGGTTGCGCTTGTATTGTTCCATGCGCATGAAGCGATAGTCGATCATGCCCTTGCGGAACACGTCGCCCCAGGGCTCGCCCCAATTGACGCAGTCCATGATGTGGTTGAGGTAGTTGTTCAGCCCGCTGCCGCCGAGCATGACCTGGCCGCGCCGGGGTCCAAGCGCATCGTACCATACCTGCGCAAACTCGGCGGCGCTATACTCCAGGCCGCAACTGCCGGTGCCTTCAATGCCGTCGAACTCGTATTTGTCCAAACCGAATTCGAGGCAGTTGTTCGCCCCGCGCTGTGCGATCTCGCGGTTGAGGTCGCGGTTGCCCAGGAAGATTGTGCCGAAGAAGTCGGTCACGATCAGCCGCACCGTCTCCGTGCCGGCAGCGTGTGCCTGCGGCTGGGTGCCAAAGGCGCCGCGCGAACAGCCTTCCAAGCGCGCCGGTTGGTCGCCGGCCACGCTGTTATAGGTCAGCAATTCCTCCCCGACGCGGAGGCACTTCTTCTGGCCGGGCGCACTGAATGCGGCTCCGTCGGCAACCTCCAGCACCGTGTCCTTTTCGTTCACGTCCTTGCCGAGCTTGCTGCCGCCGGAACTGGCCAGCCGCGGATCGGGCTTGGGAGTCACATACGCGTCGTCCGCGGTAATGAATGTGCTCAGCGTGTGGACCCCGACGCGCAAGCCAGCCTTGTGAGCTTTGTCGACGCAGGCCTTGAATCCGGCCCGGCCGTTAGGGAACTGCGCTTTCTTGGGCTCGAAATGGCCCCAGGTCTCCCATGGCGACGGGTGGTAAATGAACGGGATGCCCGCATCGACAGCGACCTTGATGAACGCATCGATCGTTTCCTCGCCGAACTCAAACCCCAAATACGGACTGCCTGGCAACGCCTTGACCCACTTGCCGTTGAGCGTGACGTGCGGCAGTTGCTCCGCCAGCTCGATGCTCGAGATCGTGTCGAGCACCTGGTTCGGGGAACAGCCGAACAGTGCAATCTTGCTGCCGGTGACGCCCTCGCCGGGAAACGACACGCTGAACGTGTGACCGTATGACGCCGCCGGCGTGGGGCGTTCCATGTCGCGGCAACTGGCCGAGAGCACGTTCTCGGGCTGCCCGGGTGCCGGACTGATGGTTTTGGGATTGAGGACTTGCAGGCCCAGCGCAAAATCCTGATCCCAGAGGATGCCCGTCATGGCGCCAGCGTTCTGATTGCTGGTGCTGGTGAACGGACCCCAGACCACCATCTCCACCTTCTCCTTGGGCGCCACCGACAACAGTTCAAAAACCAGATGCGTCGGCTTGGCGACAACGGCGATCTCCGCTTTCACCGCCGTGGGTCCATAGGACAGCGTGAACCGCTGGTCCTTCTGGGTCCATTCCAGATTCGTTGGTCCCGCCAGCTTGCCAGCCACCTGCACCGACAAAACCGGGCAGGCATGGCTGGCGGGTAGATAGTCCTTGGTGGATTTCAGGTCGATGATCGACTTGACATAGCCGTTTTCGATCACGATGGAGAACGCGTCGGTCTTGAGCCACTCGCGCGGCGCAGCCGCTGGCTCGGAAAAGCCGCGGGTTGTCAAAACCGAACCCGCCACCAGGCAGGCTCCCATCACCAGTATCAATCGGTTAGTGTTCATAGGCTGCGAGGAATTTTCTTTTGTTGTGAAGGACGTTGCAAGGGCCGGTGGCCGGATCGGAGGGCGGGAAAATGGGGGTTGCGGGGGGAACGGGGGACGGCAGAGGGGTGGCGGTGTTTTGATAGGACGGTGTTTCGGTATAAAGTAGAGACAGGAACCTCCGAACGGCGGGTTTGGGCAAGGGACAGTGGTTTGCAGCCGGATTCATTGGGAAACCACTCAAGCGCGAAAATAGCTTTTCGCCCCGCTTTGCCAAGGATTTTTTCAAAATCCTCGGGCAGCGGAGTTTTGATGTATGGGATGCCTTCGAGGTCAGGGGTATTCCAGGACAAGCATGCGACCATCGCCAAGCGGGACCTCCGGGGGCTGCCATGCCGGGATTTGGTCGAACCAGTTGCTACCCGAATCACCATCGTCCGCCCCTGGTGGGCGAGACGCCCATGCCCCTTGAGGGCTTTGGTCAGACCAGTCTGGGTCAGGCTCTGATGGTTTCCGGGATTGGTTGAACCTGGTAAGGTCCGTGTGCTCAATGAAATCATCAACATCGCACTCAACCCGCACCACACAACGAATCGGTTGGTCATTTTTCCCTTTCTGTTTTTCTGGATCCATTCATGATCTCTTCGGAAAGTAGTCGAAAGTGCTGTAAGCCGGCTCCGGCATCAAACAGTACATTGAAGGTGATGGCAAACCGTCCTTCCGCGGTCTTGTTGACCTGCCAGAAGTCGTTCCCGAATACCGATTGATCAATGGCAGACCATGTATCGCCTCTCCTCTGGTACAGCGTCCAGCCGCGGTAGTCACGCAGCTCCGTGAAGCTGACGGGGGAATACCCTGCGCCACCAGTAACGGTAAATTCGGCCACCTGTGCCGTATCCACCGCGATCAGAACCGGGCAGGTCTGCAGAGGCCGGCCCTTCGATACTGTCACTGCCAGTGCCCCGTCGGAAGCATACCGAAACACGGGCTTCCATGTGTTCTCGTTTGTTTTGAGATCCTGCCGCAGTTTCTCGTTCGGTCCGTAATAGTCTCTTTCGAACTGCGGCAACACCAGGAGTTCAACCGTAGCCTCGACAAAATCACCTGGTTCAAGCGCAGTGAGATCACCAGGCGGGGCCAGCTCGAGGTTACAGCTGGCTGGTCCGTCCTCCGTACCATAACTAGCCGCGAAGGGCGGACAATCTTTTCCTCCAAGCCGGGCCTTCCATGAACGTATAACCAGACCGCGGTTTGCCCATGCCCCCCGGCCACTTTCGTCTTTGCTGACGGCTTTGTGCAGGGAAAACCATGGCATCCTGCCTGGACAATCAATGCCGGTGCGATGATATTTCTTGCCTCCTTGGACAGCGTCCCATTCTTCGAGCAACCCCTTCTCGTTTCCCCGCGCGAGTGTGGCAAACTGATGATCGTTGTACTTGTCAGCACCGACCTGATAGAAGGCCAACCTCTTGAAGCTTGTAGGTTTCAGTACATCATATCGGAAGGTATGATAGGCACGGTTGATATCGTCGCAGCGCGGCGTCATGACACGCATGGTGGCAGATATGTTGCCGTCCGCACTGATGCCCGAGTAAATCACATCGGTAATGTTAGGTCCCTGGCTCAGGTAGGCGGTGCGCATCCGCGAGAGGAACTGCTTCTCGTTGTTTTCATTGAAATAAACGAGAAAATCACCACCCCCGACATTGTTTGACCAACCCCATTTCCCGTTGCTGGTCTTCATTTGTGTGACCATGAGCGGCCGGACGTCGTCTATTACGGACCGATTGAGACAGACATCAGGGTCATAGCAGATACTCTCACCCCAACTGCCGATTGCCGCTTCGTCCCACAGTTGATCAGTTCCCCAGCCAATAAGACACAACTGAGCGTGTGAAGCCACGGGAAGCCGGCCCCAAAAGTTTCTGGAAATGCAGAATTCCAGGCTGTCATCAAAGCCTGCGGGAATGCTGAGCATGGTCAGGGCATGGAGCCAACTCCCCTGGTAGAGAAAGGTCTTCCCTGCTTGTATGTGCCAGTTCTTCGATATCTGTACCGGAATCGGCAGAGGGTTTCCATTGGAGTCGCGCAACATCGGCACCAGACCCGTCATCCCTGGAACCAGACCGTTCATTGCACAATTAAGACGCAGCACCTGCGGTTTGCTGGAGGCATTCCGTATCTGCAACCTGATGCGCTGCAGGCTGGCAGTGTCCGGCCTGGCCTGGTCATCCGGCGGCAGCTCGACTTCATGCCATCCCCGTGCCTGGTCGTACGTTACGGGAACCGCTCTATTGTCGTTCACGCTCTGTGCCTGCAGGGATATTCCTTGGTCCGCGCGGTCAGAGTCCGCTTCAAACAGGATGGCCGAGACCGTCTGGGTACTGCCCATTTGCCAGTCGGCTGTTGGAGAGGATGCACGGGTGTTGTTGAACAAGATCGTCGCCTGGGCCGCCTGCATGTTTTTCTCGGGGGTAATGACAAGGCTCATGGACAGTCGATCAGGCCATGCCACTACTTCCAATCTGCAGTCCGCTTGCAGACCGTCTCCGTTCCCGCTTTTGAACACTAAGCCCTCAATATCGGAGCGCTGCAGGAATCGGCCGCTTTCGATCAGTCTCGGCCATCCGGTTCCCCGACATGTGTACTTTGTATCCTTGACAACAACCGACAGCTCCATGGCCGCTGATGGCAAATCCATGACCGCATCGTTGGATTGTCCGACTGCCCGCTCGTAGGGTATCGGGTTCGTGATGGGGCCAAAATGCGTCACGAGCATCTTCTCAACATCCATTGCCATGCCGTAAGAACTGGTTTGTACACAGCGGACTTTGTCTCCTCTCCATCCGTTTGCCCACCACATGAAAGCATAGTCATGGTTGCTGTTTAGTATTATCTCCTGAATGCCTTGCGGTGCGCTTCCGCCGCTTGCGGCTACACCGAGGCTCACGTAGATGAACAGGGAGGCAATCAAGGTAGGGTTCATTTCTCCAGCATGTTCACGACATCCTTCCGGCGTGATTCCGGGGTGACTGTTAGTTTTTCGAGTTTACCAGCTTTGAACTTACCTTCCACCGTGGTGTGGAACGGCGCATGGAGCTTGAACGATACGTTCCAGCTCTTCGGCCAGGCCGGCAGAACATATATCTCCTGCCCGTCAGCTTGGAGCAGCATGAATTGCAGTGTGGTCAGGATGTTGGCGCCGTGGTCCTGGTCGGGGATCCAGTCAAAGCCCGACCACATCGCGGGAAAGCGATAGGCCCGATTGATCCTGGCACGGAGGGCGACCTGTCGGCCGGCCTCATCGCCGAGGCCGAGGCAGGCGGCCTGGATGCTGTCCTGGCACCAGCCGTAGTTGATGCGGGAGTAGCGCTTGCCGTAGGTCGCGCGGGCCATGTCGAGGTCAGGCTTGCCGACCCCGAACAGGCGGTAGGGAAACACGGCATAAAGTTCCGGATTCTCGGAGGCCTTGACTGAGCCTTTGGCTGAGGCGAGCAGAAGTTTCACTCCATCCACCTCGGCGACAGGCAGCGGGGGCATTTCCTTCAGGATCCGCGCCCAGCGTGTCCGCTGCGCCTCTGTGGTGGTGTTCTTCGGCAGGGCTAACAGTCGTGGCAGAATGCAGCGCAACCCGGCGACATCCGGCATGGGATTGACCGTCATCCCGGCCTCCAGCGCCTGGGCGGGATCCACGATGATCTTCCCGTTAGAGTCGCGTTTCGGCCAGTATTGGTCGAAGAATGCGATGATCGGATCTGCCAGCGGCACGAGCGTGTCGCGGGCGAAATTCTCGTCCTGCGTGAAGTCATAGCGGTCGAGCATGAAGGCCGTCAGTTCCATGCCGCCGCAAAAATAGTGACCGATGCACGCATTGCCCGGCTCCGGCCCGGTGTTTCCCCAGCCCCAGTCCCTGTTGTTAGGCATGCCCCAGAAGTTCATGGTCTCCTGAAAGGATGCGGCACCCTCGAATTTGTAATAGGCCTGCATGCGGGCTTTGCTCAAGGGCAGCGCCTTGAGGTACATGCAGAACCACGGTTCCATCAAATCGAAATCGCCGCTGGCCAGCATCGGCCAATAGGAGAGGCGCGTGTTCTGGAACCAGTAGCTGCCACTCCAACACCGCCAATCCGGATCACCGTCGGCCGATTCGGGTGGCCCGCCGGGAGATTTTTCCACCGTGAAGATTGAGCCGTTGAATTTGATCGGCGAAGCGCCGCGGCCGGAACAGGCATTCATAAAGCGTTGCAACACGTAACCGTTCGTCACTTCCGAGGGCGGCACCGTTCCGGTATCGCGCTTGGCAACGACTTTTCCATCCACATAGATGATCCACCCGCCGGAATTGGGCCGGTCGAGCGTCACCGCGACGTGCTGCCACTGGCCGGGTTTCAGGCAATTGTTAGCCAACAAGCTCTCCGGGCCGAAAATCAAGCGCAGCGACGATCCGTTGGTATCCAAGAGGAATCCGTCAGCATGCCCAGGCGTGCATTTGTCGAAGATCCGCCCGCTTTCTCCAGGTGCAGGCTTGACCCACGCTTCCATGGTGAGGCCATGCGGCCAGGTCCGGTTGGCCGGCGCAATCTCTTGAGGAATCGCCGCCGGCTGCACCGGCGACTTGCGATCTAGCAGTTCCGCCGGGCTCAGCGCCCGATCATGAATTGTCGCCGCCGCAATCTCGCCGCGGAAACGGGTCTCGCCCTTGGAATCCGCGCCCAGGGTCACGGGATGCGCATTCGCCGGGATCGCGGCACCGGCATCCTCTTCGGCGAACACCCAGCTTCGGTTCCAAAACGCCTGCCACCACTTCGATGTCGTTAGGCGCGACTGTTCATCACTCACCTGCAACGCCGCCTGCTCGACCCGCCCGAGATCTTTGAGCCAGGTGTCCGGCGTCTCGGCCCGCTCCGCCAACACACACACCGAGAGTTGATGCCGCTTGGCAGGCTTGTTAGACCTCAAGGCCTTGGCACCATCCGGAACCATGTCAACGCCACGCATGCTGGCGCCGAACGCATGATTCAACAGCGGATCCGCGAACTTGCCTTTGAGCGCCTCGAGATGTTGGACTTCCAGGCACACGGGATAAAGGGATCGCGTGTTGCGGTGATACCAGACCACCTGCGGTTGGGCGGAAGTGACTACCACATCGGGCAGCACTGTCAGTTTGTACGATTGTGCCAGCGGGTTCTTGCCGTCGCCGTAACCGTATTCCGCCGCCGGATCCAACGGCCGCTCGCGCAACCGCCACAATTCCACTTCCGCGCGGCAACTGACCGGCAAGGCCGATTCCGCCTCAACACGAACCACTGGCTGGTCGGTGTCCACCCACAAGGAAATTTTGGATGGTTGATTTTGGATCTTGGATGAGATTTCGATGACTCCCTCGCGGAGTTTCAATTCCTGGCAGAAGCCATCCTTGGGCGCCAACGGCGGATCAAACTTTACCCGCACCCGGCCGATCTTGCACAGGCCGGCGTTCTCGTCCCAGGCGTCGGTCTTGCTGACATAGAAAATCAGGTCGCCGTTTGCCTCGACCCACGCATTGATGCCGACATCGCCGTTGCCGAGCGGCATGGAGCCGTGCGCATTCTCGCTGGGCGTAGTCCAGACGACGTTGTAAGGCGGTGTAAATAAATAACCTTGACAAAGTGATTAAGAACTCTTAAGTGTTTTCCCGTGAAAGAAAACGATGCCCTTATGCAAAAGTTTCAAGCGATTTGGCCGCATTTAGACGAGCGTGCCAGACGGATCACCGCCGCA
>JAPLUI010000315.1 GCA_026397725.1 Verrucomicrobiota bacterium
CTGCGCCATCAGCAACCCCTCCAAAGGAAAGCTCGCGGACAGGGGGCCGGGCGGTAAAATGGGAGCATCCGTGATGCCTGTGGGAGGCCCAGGTGGACCCGAGGGGAGGGAATCATCGGAATGAGTTAGAGACAGGGTTGCGTTAACCCGGCAGTTCCCAGCCCGGCCTGCGGGGCATGCGGATCAGGGCGGCGGCCTCGGGTCGGTTAGTGGCTTGGCAGGCGGCGGCGTCCCAGTCGATCCTGCCGCCGAGGTGAATGGCCAGGTTGCCGAGGTGGGTTAACTCTGTGAGTGCGGCGGCAGCCGCAAAGCCGGAGGACACCGGGCCGTCGCCCTTGCAGGCGGCCACCCAGATGGCCTCGTGACTGCCGCGCAATGCGGGCAGGCTGGACGGAACCTTGCGTGCCTCTTCGACCAGCGACTGCGGATGCAGCGCCAACTGGCTGCTCGGATAGGTGCCGTGGGAGATCATGCCGCGGGACCCGATGATCAATGCGCCGCCTTCGCCGTCGCCAGCCTTGCGGTCTCCTGTCAGTTCATCGACTTCCGGCGGTCTTGCCCCCGAATGCCAATCGAGCTGCAGCGCCGGGAACTTGCCCCGGGCCGGGAACCGGTAGCGCACCTGCGCCTTGTCCGGATGGACGAACTCGTTGGCCCCCGTGATCGACAACAGTTCGACCGTGGCCGGTGCTGTTAGATCGAGCGCCCAACAGGAGGCGTCGAGGGTGTGGACCCCGCGGTCGCCCATCATGCCACAACCGAAATCCCACCAGGCACGCCAGCGCGTGGGATGATACGTCGGATGATAGGCGCGGCTCTTGGCCGGCCCGAGCCACAGGTCCCAGGCGAGTGTCGCGGGCACCGGCGGCGTTTCCGCCGGGGGCGTGTCGGTCAGGGTGGCCCACGACGCATTGCCGAACGGGCGGTAATTCAAGCTGCACCAGGCGATCACGCGCTTCACCTCGCCGATCACGCCGCTGCGGACCCAATCGACGACCCGGCACGCACCCTCCGAGGAATGGTATTGGTTGCCCATGACCGCGACGCAACCCTTGGCGGCGGCAGCGGCCCTGGCTAACAACCGTGCCTCATGGATGTCGTGCGTCAACGGCTTCTGGCAATACACATGTTTGCCCGCCGTGAGCGCGGCTAACGCGATGGCGGCGTGGGTGTGGTCCGGCGTGGCGATCATCACCGCCTCAATCTCCGGCTGCTTTTCCAACATTTCCCGGAAATCCCGCCAGCGCTTGGCCTGCGGGAACTGGGCGAAGGTTCCCGCCGCAAACGTGTGATCGACATCGCAGAGGGCGACGATCTCCTCGTCGGCCACGTTGCCGAGGTTGGCATTGCCCATGCCGCCGACGCCGATGCCGGCGATGCGGAGCTTGCGGGCAAGGGCGGGAGCCTGCGCCCACAAGCCGGAAACTCCGAGAGTGGCGGTCAGCCCGGTTTTGAGGAAGCAACGTCTGGAACTTGTCATGGTTTCGAGTTGTGGTGCCAGAATCGGCATGATTTCATTACATGGCTGACAGGGATTTCCTTTCTGCCAATCATGAGCCTGGTCCCACCAGACGATGAAGATCCCGCCGATAACATAGTTGCAGTTCTCCTCAGCCGTGGCGATCTTGAACGGTTCACCGGCCACCACCTTGGCTTTTCCGGTCAGGCGGCGGCCATCCCATTTCACATCGGCCTGTTGGGCATGCCGGAGTTCCAGCTCGCCAGGGTGCGGCGACCGGTGTTGATTCTCGGCCAACTCGCCGGCGATGAAATCGGCCTGCGTCAATTGCGGCGTGCGGAACCACCTGACGCGGTGCTCATCGACGGGTTGTGGGTTCCCACCATGCCGGAGCTGATCCGGGTGAAAGCAATCACGCGGGCCGCCGCGCTGGGCAAAGGGTGCGCGGCACGGCCCCAGCGGCATGCCCGGCGGTCGATTCGGCGGGAAAAAATGCGCGGTGGCGCAAGGCGGCGCTGGACGCCGGGGCTCAAATCGCTACTTTCGCGCCGGCGCAGCCGGAATGGCACCGTGGATTTCCTTGAAGTCCGGGGTGCGAACATGGCGGTGATCGATTTGAAACAAAGGCCGCCGTGGCGGAATGGTAGACGCTGCGGATTTAAAATCCGTTGACTTCACGGTCGTGGGGGTTCGAGTCCCCCCGGCGGTATTTTTTTCAAGCGGTCCGGTGCAGCAATCCTTCCCATGTCAAACCCTGTCATCAACTACTTCTCCGAGTTCAAAGTCCTCAAGAGCGCGTCCAAGGATTTCTGGCTGACCAATGCCATCCAGTTCTGCGATGGGCTGGCGTATTTCTCGATGATCACGGTCCTCTCGATCTACCTGACCACCAATTGCGGCTTCAACGATGTGGACTCGGGCGCGTGGTTTGGCATTTACATGCTTTACGTCACCGCCTTCATGTTTGCGGTCGGCTCGATCTGCGATGTCATCGGGATCCGGAAGTCCTACTTCATTGGCTTTGCGCTGTTGGCGCTCTCCCGCCTCGGGCTGGGGGTGGCGCCCGTGTTGCTCCACGGCGAGACCCTCCAGTGGGTGGTCAAGGGCATGCTCATCATCATGTCGCTGGGCACCGCCTTCATCGCGCCGGTGACGATGACCTCGCTGCGCCGCTACACCACCAAGCAGGTGCGGGCCACGGGCTTCAATGTTTACTATCTGATGATGAACGTCGGTGCCATCATCGCCAATGCCCTGATCGTGGATGGTTTCACCAGAATCTGGGGGGAAGTTGCCGGCAAACTGGCCATCCTGGATTTCGGGTTTCTGATGTCCCTGTGCGCCGTTGCCTGCGCCGCGCTGCTCAAGGAAGACAACTATGCCGAGGACAGTGAGCGTGCCTCCGGCGCGAATGAGACCAAGCGCCCGCTCGGCATATTGTTGGAAGTGTGGAAGGAACGCGCCTTTCAGCGGCTGCTGTTGTTTCTCGTGCTGACCATCGGCGTGCGGCTCGTGTTCACCAATCAGATGTTGGTGATGCCCAAGTATTACACCCGGGTGCTGTACAGTGATTTTGAGCTGGGGCTGGCCAGCTCCATCAATCCGTTCATCATCGTGGTGGGCCTCATCGCGATCATTCCGGTCATCAACCGCTTTGCCACCGTTAGGCTCATCATCATCGGCATGGCGATTTCCGCCTTTTCGCTGGTGTTCGTGGCGCTGCCGCTGGATTGGGTGTTGCGGGTTCCCGGGATTCACAATGTCACGCAGGCCTATCTGTTGGTCATTGTCGCCCAGATCGTGGTGTTTGCCTTTGGCGAACTCATCTTCATGCCGCGCTTCACGGAATACATCGCCTCGGTGTCGCCGCCGGACAAGGTGTCTTCCTACATGGCCCTGGCGGCCTTGCCGATGTTCATCGCCAAACCGATCAACGGCTTCGTCAGCGGCATTCTGATCTCCCGCTTCTGCTACGACGGCATCCGTCCGAAGATTGAAACCGGCAACCTCACCTTCGGGGAATCCCCCGAGTTCATGTGGGTCATCTATCTGGTGCTCGCGCTCATGAGCCCGCTGGCGGTGATCGCGCTGCGGAATTTCCT
This sequence comes from Verrucomicrobiota bacterium, assembly GCA_026397725.1. Taxonomy (GTDB): domain Bacteria; phylum Verrucomicrobiota; class Verrucomicrobiia; order Verrucomicrobiales; family Akkermansiaceae; genus Luteolibacter. The sequence continues at coordinate 3,562 of JAPLUI010000315.1, forward strand.
CACCCACCGCCCCGTGCTCCTCACCGCAACTTCCACCGCCGGCCGCGCCCCATGAAAAAATACCGCGTCATCCTCATTGACACCCTGTTGCTCTGCCTCGTCTCGACGGTGCTCGCCTATCTCGTCAGCACCGTCGTTACCAAGTTGAAGGGCAAGGTGACAGACGATCCCATCGTCACTGCCATCATCCAGGCGAATGCCGTGGAAGTGGAACGACTGGTCAAGGGCGGCAGCGACGTCACCAACCAGACGGACGCCTTGGGCCGCACCGCCCTGATGCGAGCCGCCTTCGCCAACTACTCCGGCCCCCAGCCCATCGCCGAGACCGATGACAAGCGGGTCGGCATCGTCGAGCTGCTGCTCAACCACGGAGCCCAGCCCGACAGGCGTGACAACGATGGCTGGTCGGCCCTGATGTGGGCAGCGTGGAGCGGGCTGCCCAAGGTTGCCGACACGCTGCTGCGGCACGGTGCCTCGACTGCCTTTGCGGACCGGCAGGGCAACACCGCACTGATCATCGCCGCCCAGCGGGGGAATGCGGCCATCGTCAAGGCCCTGCTCGCCAAAGGGGCCGCTCACGCCGTTGCTAACAAGGCCGGGAAGACCGCACTGGAGGCCGCCACCACCGGCATGCAACAATACCCGGAGAAGCGGCCGGGTTACGAGGGGATTCTCTCGCAACTCAAGCTCGCGTTCCCCGCCGCCACGGACCTCACCCCGCGTTAGTCGCTGATCCTAACCGGGACTTGGCCCGTGCCGTTCCTGGCCACGATAGCCGAGCATCATCTCGTGTTTCTGCAACAGCTCGCGGCGGAAGAGGGGATTGTAGGCAAAGTAGGTGAGCAAGCTCCGCAGATCCTTCGCATTGGTCTTGGGGTCGGTGGCGCGGCGGAGGATTTGAAACCTGGAGTTATGCTGGAGCCGCGCCTTGAGGCCGAGTTCGGCCAGTTGTTCGGGGCTGAGGTGATGTGGGCGGAAGGCCGCATATCCGAAACGATAGTCATCATGCAACCACCAGCACCCGTCATAGAGCAAACGGCCCTCCGCCCGCATCCGTTGATAGAATGCCGTGCCCGGATAGGGCGTGAGAATGTTGAAGGCGGAGAACGCGAACTTTTTGGCCAGCGCCCAGTGCAGGGTCTCCTCAATGGTGGCTGCGGTTTCGTGGTCATAGCCTAGCAGGAATGCGGCCCATAGCATGAGGCCGGAATCACGGATGCGTTCGACCACCTCGTCATAACTGCCGTAGGCCAGGTTGGAGTGCTTGCGCATGGCGGCAAGGTTGGCGGGATCACGGGACTCGAATCCCACCACCAGGCCCGCGCAGCCACTGCGAACCATCAGGTCCATCAAGTCCCGGTCGCCCGCAAACTTCAAGCTCGCCTGCCCGGTCCAGTGAATTCCCAAGGGGATGAGTTCCCGGAAGAGCGCTTTCGCGGCAGCCGTGTCTGCCACGATGTTTTCATCCACAAAGAACACCTGGTTCCGGTCTTGCCGTTCGATTTCCTCCACCATCGCCCGTGGCGAGCGGTGCTGGGTCTTGCCATGATAGATGTTGCCGGTGGCGCAGTATTCGCAGGCATGCACGCATCCTCGCGAGAATTGCGTCAGCGAAATCGGCAGATACGCTTTGCCTGTGAAGATCTCCCTGCCAACCTTCGGATAGATGAATTCCCCCTCCGTCAGTGCCGCGCCGCGATACACCGGATGCAGGCGATCCTGCGCGGCGTCATCGAGAATCGTCCGCCACGTCGCGGCATCCGCCTCGCCCACCAGCACTGCGTCCGCATGTCGGCGGGACTCCTCGGGAATCAGGGTGGCATGGCAGCCTCCGATGACCACTTTGACGCCCTGCGCCCGGAAGCGTGCGGCGATTTCATACGCGCGGCGTGCCGTATAGACCTCGGTGTTGATGCCCACCAGATCCCAGGTTTGGCGGTAAGGCACGGGCTCAAAGCGATCATCGCACAAAGCGACCTCATGGTGTTCCGGGGTGAGGGCGGCCAGCACGGCGAAGGTGTACGGCTCCATGCGTCCGCGATCCTCATAGGGTTCGCCCATGACCAAGCCCATGTTGGGTTTGACGAACAGAATCCTCATGGTTCCGCCTCCCCCAAGCGGGTTTTGGTCAGGATGTCTCTCCGCGAAAGCCAGTTGGCTATCAGATAGGTCGGCAGATTGCCCGGGCTGGCAAGATGCGCTCTGGAGGGCAGGCGCCGGATGATTCCCGCCGCATTGCTGAAGCGTTCCCGTGCCCAGCGGCAGCCGGCGGTGAGTTGTTGGGGGGTCATCCCGCGCGGTTTCACGAGGGCTTCGTGCCAGCGATAGCCCGGTTCCATCCACCAGCGGTCATAGACCAGGCGGCCTTCATGTTGCAACCGTGCATACAGCGGCGTCCCCGGCAGCGGTTGCAGCGGATTGAAGTTGGCGATGAAGAGCCGTTCTTTCATGGCAAAGTCCAGAGTGTGCTTGAAGGAGTCGGGCGTGTCTCCATCATAACCAAACAGAAAGGTTCCATATACCATGATTCCGGCCTGCCGAATCCGCGCCAGCCGCCGCGAGAAATCGGCCGCATGATGCCACGCCTTGCCCATTTGTTGGAGATTGGGCTCATGCAAGGATTCGAGGCCGATGACCAGGCATTGGCAGCCGCTGCGCCTGGCGAGATCGAGCAACCCGGGATCATCGGCGATACTCAAATCGAGCTGGCTCGACCACCGCAGTCCCAAGGGTATCATCGCCTCCAGCAGTTCGCGCAACGCGTGTCGATCCGCCAGCAGGTTGTCATCCACCAAGAAGATCCGCTGCTTGCCGCAGGCCTGCAATTCCGCCACCACGGAGGCCACCGCGCGATGGCTGATTCCGCCGCCATAGAACGCCCGCACGGCACAAAACCCACAACTGCGCGGACAGCCCCGGCCGAATTGCACCAAGCGAAGCGGCAGGTAGTGCTTGCCGCGAAAAATCGAACGATCCGGCGTGACAGGCGGCATGGGATCCCCCGGCGGCGCCCGGTAGAATTGCCGGAGCCGGCCGGCCAGCGCGTCCCGCACCACTTGCGGCCATGAGGCCTCCGCATCGCCGGTCACCACCGCGTCCGCATGCGTGCTGGCCTCCTCCGGCAGCAAGGTGGGATGAAAGCCACCCAGCACCACCGGCACGCCGCGGTGCCGGAACTTTGCCGCGATGGCATAGGCGCGTTTGGCGGAAAAAGTACACACCGAGATGCCGACCAAATCCGTGGTTGCCGCGAAATCGATTTCCTCCAGGCGCTCATCGACAAAGCGGATCGCATGTTCCTTTGGCGTAAGGGCGGCGATGATCGCCGGTGCCAGCGGCTCCATGACGAGCCGACTCCGGTAGCCGTCGGCAAACTGCGGATAGATCAACGTGATCTTCAGTGCCCGGCCGCCAGCGGCCGGAGTGGCTGGAGCCCGGCCCGGTCCGGGGTCGGGCCGAGCCATGTCTATCATGTTAGCACCGCTGGCGAACACCAAGTCCCAACCCGGTCGGGAATCCAGCGCCGCCGGCTTGATGTCACCGAGGCGTTGGCCGCGTGCCGCCTGCGTTGCCTGAAACCTCGCCCAGGCCCAGTCCGCGTCACCGGACACCAGCGTGACCTCTAACGGCGCAAGCTGTCCGAGCCGGCGGGCGTGGGCGTAATGCACGTTGCCGCACAGGGCGGCATCGACGGCCCCGGCAATGGTCGCCACCTCCAGCGGCATGCCCCTTGCCATGAAAAGCGTGTAACCCAGGCGCGTGCCGGGCGCGGCCGGGGCTAACAATGCGAAGGACCACCCGTGGCCCAGCTCGCGGGAGACCCGCTCGAGGCAGTCCCGCACGAAAGGTTCCGCCAGTTTCTCCCCACACAGGTCGGAGGTGATGCCGTCACGTCCGGTGAATTCCAGCAACGGGCAGCGGGCGTGGAAACCCACCACGCGGACCCGGTCGTTGAGGCGGTAGCGGTAAAGCCCGCCACCGCTTGTTAGCAGGACGGAGTAATCTTCACCCCGGCGCAAATCCCACGCCGGATGGACGCCCCCCACCGCATCGACAAACTCGAAAAAGTGTGACGTCAGGGCGAGCGCCGGGGCCTCCGCTTCCGGCCATGGAATGCTGACCACCCCCTCGGTCGCCACCAGGCCTTTGCCGACCACCCGGGCTTGGGGAAACATGCTGGCCAGGCGCTGTGCGGGGCCACGGGCGGCGGCATCGGTCCAGCAACTGATGGCGGCAAGCTGCGGCCAGATCCGCTCGGGCGCGGGACCACCATCCGCTCGGGACAGCTCGCGGAGGTCCAGCGCGCGCCGGGGATTCCGTCGCGGGTGCGGCTGGCGCGGGTTGTTAGAATCCGGTCCCGGTGGCGGGGTGAAGGTGCCGTTTGCCAGATCCCTGAGCAAGGCCGGCCACCACTCGGCCAGCGGCTCTAGCAACGAGGTGAGGAACGTGGGACTCCAGACCGACACCATGGACAGGTCAGCCGCATCTAACAAATAAAGCAGCGTCGCATACCGCCAGACTTCCGGATTGCGGAGTTGCGCCACTGCGGCCGGCACGGCGAAGGCGGCTCCTAACAACGGTTGCAGCACGGCGGGAAGGTAGGCGGCGTCGGAATCAAAGCCGATGGGAATGCCGCCGACAGTGCGGTCCGCCGGCCAGACGGGCGGTGACAACGACCAATAGACGGAGCCCTGCCAGGCGGCCGGATGGCTCCGCATGAAACCGTGAACCCACGGGCCGAGCGCGGCATGGAACTCATGTTTCAACGCGGCGGTCCAGGGAATGAGTTTGGCCCCGCTGCGGGTCCCGCTGGTGGGCAGGAAGGCGAGCGGCTGGCCGGGGGTCAGCACATCAGGTTGGCCGGCGGCGGCGGCGTCGAGCCATGGCCTGAGTTGCGCATACTCGCGTGGCGGCACCGCGCTTTGAAAATCCTCCGGGCTGCGCAGCTTGGCAAAACCGTGGGCGCGACCGAAGTCCGTCGCCGCATTGCGGCGGAGAATCCCGGCTAACATTTCGCGTTGCACCGGTTCAGGCTCCCGCATTGCCCGCCGGAACCTACGGGTGGCGGGGGTGGCACAACACCGCCACAAGCCATGAATTGCCAGTGCGGCGGGGTTCATGCGGACAACTCCTTATCTAGCCATTGCAGCGGTTTGGAGCGGAGGTTGGCCCGATTCAACGAACCCAGACAAACCAATTCCTCGCCTCTCACCCATCCCGGATTGCGCTCCGCGAAAAACCGGATGAACGGATCACCCAAACGCTCGGCGGTGATATCACCCACGCCCTCGCGCAGCACATAGTCATCCGGCACGCGCACGACCCCGGTGGCCGGATCGTAGGCGGCCCCGAAGCGCGTGCGGGCCAGGTGATCCATGACCTGCTGCTCGAACCCCGGCGTGAGCAGCTCCGGATGCGGATAGAAGCTGCGGTAAAACACCGGCAGAAACCGATAGGTGCGGAAGCCCTTGCACACATAGAACCAGAACCACTCCGCCCCGTCGCGTCCGACTCCGGTGTGGCGGGCCAGGAAGCGCAGGAAGGCACGCGGCAGGGCGCTGGTCGCCCGATGCCGGAGGTCGATGATGGTGTCGCCGGAATACACCGCCCGCACCTCGTACCCGGCCACGCGGGTGGTCATGATGTCGAGGGTGGAGAATCCCATGATGTCACCGGCCGCGTCCCGCAGCAGGATCGTCCATGGCTTGGCTGCCAGATCCCGCTCGAACACCGCGCTGTCGAAGTTGGTGAAATCGGCAGCCATGAGGGCAAGCAAGCGCAGGCGCTCGTTCGCGGCAAGGTCCGCAGTGCGGACGAGGTGGCCATCTAACATTAGTGGTGGCTCCTTCATAACATCGCGCCCTCGAAGTGCGGGGTGCGTCCGTCGGGCCGGGTTTGGGTTGAGGGATCCTCGAAGTGGACGCGGAAAATCCGGCTGTGGATTTCACGCTGGGGCAGTCCTTTGAAGCCGGCGTTGAGGGGATCGTGGTCGGCCAGTGCCATGACGAAATGGCCGAGGCCACGCCGCCGGGACCAGGCCAGCGCGGATTCTAACAGAGATCGGAAAACCCGGAGATCGCCCTGGCGGACCAGGGTCAAGGTTGCGAAGGCCAGGCCGAGCACCGCGCCGGGTGCCGGCAGCAGCGGCCGGGCGCAGCACCGCGCCCCGAAGTTGAGCCATGGGCGTGCCCACCGCAGCCAGGGGGCATAGCCCGTGACCAAGGCCTGCCGGAAGCGCCGCACATCCCAGCAACCCATGACGCCGAGGATGCCCTCGCCGTCCCGGGCCACCAGGAAGTCAGCGGCGGATAGACCGGGAAAGGCGGAGTCCGTCCGCCCGTCGAGATCCTGCGGCAGACACACGGGAAAGCCATTTCGCGCCGGGCCGTGCGTGGCGAGAAAACCGGCCAGTTCGCGGGCATCGCCACCGTGTGCGAGCTGGACACCAGTCGGCGGGTTGGGCTTGGCCGCGCGGGCGGTACACACCACGCGGGTCACGCAGCCACCGAGAGCTTCATAGGCCGGCAGTGCGGCCCGCGCACCGGTTAGGACCCGTAGCGCGGGCGTGTTGTCCGCCAGAATGGAGGTGAGGGTGAGGTCGCCCGGATGACTGGCCAAGGTCGTGCGCAGAAGCGCGAAGCCCTTGGCCAAAGCCGCCGACCCCCGCGCCTGCGGGGCGACTCTCAAGGCACTCAGATACCGGCGGGTGGCCACGCGGCCGTTGAGATAAACTTTTCTGAAGGTGACCGCGCCCACGGCCACGAGTTGCCCGCGGGCCTCGGCCACGCACACCACCGGCGAGTCTCCCTCCACCCGCAAGGCCTGGAAAAACGACGGGCGACAGCCGAACGCGAGCCGGATGGACCCGGGCATCGGCATGCTTTCCAGCAAGGCCGTGAGGGCGGCATCATCGTCGCTGGTGGCAAGTCTAACGATCATGGCAGATCCTCCGCTGAGGCGTCGGGCAGGCCGAGAGGAATGCCCGACTTGGCGGCCACCTCGCGGCGGAGCATGGCATTGAGGGTCCAGAACATGACGGCCCGGCGCGTGCTCCGGCCATTGGCCCGGAGGTTGGCGAAACGGGCCGCGATGCCGGGCCACGAATAGAACTGCCGACGGGCCCGCACGCAGGCCTCGACCAGCGCCCGGGGCTCCATCGGCGAGGTGTGCAGCGGCGTCTGGCCGAAGCGGAACTCCGGATCCAGCCACCACGCGCTGACCGGCAGGCGTCCGTCACTCGTCGCCGTGGCATGGAGTTCGGTGCCGGGGAAAGGGACCAGATGATTGAACGCCGCCAGAAACATCCGCTGCCGCCGGGCGAAAGCCACCGCCGCATCAAAGGTCGCGGCGGTGTCGCCCGGATAGCCGAACACAAACGTGCCGTAGATGGCAATGCCCGCACGGTGCAACCGCGACACTGCGGCCGCGTAATCGTCCGCTTGGTTCGTGTGCTTGTGCATCGCCTGCAGGCGTGCGGGATCGAGCGATTCGAATCCGATCAACAACCCGGTGCATCCCGCCCGGGCGAGCAAGTGCGGGAGTTCCTCGTCGCGGGCCACGTCGATGCTGGCCTGGCTGATCCAGCTTACTTTCAGGGGGGTGATTTTCTCGCACAACTCGCGCAGTCCGCGGCGCTCGGCGGTGATGTTGTCATCGACGAAAAAGACCGTCCGGCCGCGCATGCCGCGCAGTTCCTCGACAATGTCGTCCACGTTGCGCCGCCGGTAGCTGCCGCCATGAAAGGCCGTGATGGCACAAAACTCGCAGTGGTGCGGACAGCCCCGCCCGGTTTCTAACAGTTGGATGGGCAGGTATCGCTTGCCCGCGAAAATCGAGCGGTCCGGCTGCCCGCGGGGAAAGTCCCGGGCCTGCGGAGATTGATAGATGCCGCGCAGGCGTCCGGCGGCGGCATCCTCCAGCATCCGCGGCCAGACCCCCTCCGCTTCACCGATGCACACGGCGTCGCCATGCCGCAGCGCCTCGTCCGGGCAGGCGCTGGCATGATAGCCGCCGAACACGACCGGCACGCCGCGCTGGCGGAACGCGGCGGCAAGCTGATAGCCGCGGCGGGCGCTGTAGGTTTCGATGGAAATCGCGCACAGGTCGGCGGCGGCATTGCTCGGCACCGGTTCCATGCGGTCATCGTAAAACACCCGCTCCCACGCCGGCGGCGTGAGGGCTGCCAGTTGGGCGATGGCCAGCGGTTGCATCTGCCACGAGCGCACCTGGGGCTGGCCGGGCTTGCGGCCGATGCACGGATAGATGAAGATCACGCGGGGCATGACACGGGCGGTGGGGGCGGGGCGGACGGGCGACACGGCAGCGCGAAGCGCTCGTCATGATAGAGCCGGTGGACGAACAGGCGGTATGCGCCGTTGCCGACGAGGTTGATCAGCGAGTTGACCGAACAGCCGCGCATGCGCCGCAGGATGCCCCGGACGCGGAAGGTTTCCCGATAGGTCCAGCGGAAGCCCTCGTGCAACTCTGCGGGCGACATGAGCAGGGGTTTGACCGTGACGTGCATCGTGTCGTAATCATCCCAGTTATAGCTGAGGATGCGGCCCTGCGCGTCGAGTTTGCGGAACAGGGGCGTGCCGGGAAACGCGGTGTAGAGGGAGTAACGCGGGATGTCGATGCGGGCCGCGTTGACCCAGTCCACCGTCTCCTTGAACACCGCTGTGGTGTCGCCATCCAGCCCGAGTACGAAACACGCCTGCACCGAAATCCCGTGGTCATGCAGCGCCCCGACCACCTCGCGGTATTGGTCCACGTGGTTGAAGCCCTTGCGGATCGATAACAAACCTTTCTCGCTCAGCGACTCGAACCCGATCAGGAGATAGCGGCAGCCGGAGCGTGCCAGCAGCTCTAACATTTCAGGGTCCTTGCCGATATCGGCCGTACACAGGCCGCCCCATTCCTTGCGCAGCGGAATCAACGCCGTGAACAACTCCAGCGCATACTCGCGGTTCTCGAGCAAACTCACGTCGTTGAAGGCAAAGCGCCGGCCCGGCATGGCGCGGATGTCCCGCACCACGTCGGCCACCGGGCGGGTGTAGAATTTCTGCCAGATCGCCGGCACGACGCAGAACTCGCAGCGGTGGTTGCAGCCGCGGGTCGCCTGGGCGCTCGCCGGCATGGCGTATCGGCCGGCCTGCAAATCGCGGCGCGGCAGCGGCACGTGCAGCACCGCGTCCGGCGGCGGCGGTGCCTGATAGATCCGTTCCAGCCTGCCGGCGCGGGCGTCGCGCACGACTTGCGGCCAGGTGGTTTCGGCCATGCCCAGCACGATGGCATCGGCATGGGCGGCCGCCTCCTCTGGCAGCAGCGTGACATGCACGCCGCCGAGCACGACCGGAATGCCGCGCATGCGGAAATGGTCCGCCAACGCATAAGCCCGCGGGGCATTGCCGGTGATCACGCTGATCCCGATCAAATCTGCCACAGCCTCCAGCGGGAGGTCCTCCACGCTGCCATCCACCAACTGATAGTCGAGGTCCGGTTCGCCGGCGGTCAGCCCGGCCAGGGTGGTCAGGGTCAGCGGGGCTTCGCGCAGCGACCAGACGCGCCGGCCGAGGCGGAACTTGTGCATCCGCGCGTCGGGCATGAGCAGGAGGATTCGCATGGGGCGCGTCAGGTTGGGTGGCGGTGGCGGAAAAATCCCGGGAGTTTCCGGCGCGAGGGGTTCGCCCGCACCCTCGTCCACCCCGGTCCGCAATCCAGTTTTCTCCGTGTCCATAAGATGCAAATAAGGGGTGCGTTCACTGAGGTTTGCGAATTGGCCCACCGTCGTCGCTAGCGCATGCCGGCCGCGATGTCATCCGCAAGGCGCGCGAGCAACCGCGACTGGGCGGCGACCAGCGCTTGATAGCCATCCGCCGCAAGTTGCTCGCGGGCGACAAACGTGCGGGACGCCTTGAGCCGGCGCTCTGGCAGCGCATACACGCGCCAGCCGGCCTCGATCACCGCATACCCGTCCTCGCATCCGTGAAGCTGGCGGATGTCGAGCGTGACCTGGGCGCTGATCTCCTCGTCGCGCTGCCATGGGTAGGTGCGGACGTTGCCGCTCTGCATGCGCCGCCCGAGATTCACGGCGGTAACGCGAGTGATCGAGGCGGACAAGTCACCCGCCCAACGGTGATCCTCTGCCACCGCCAGGCGGTTGGGGGCGTCCTGCAACACGAGGTTGGGCCGGTCGATGTATTCTGCCAGCATGATCGGTCCGACCCCAATGCCACGGCCGCCACCCGACGGCGAGGGGCCATCGGCCGTCAGGATATAGAACGACCTCGAAGCGGCGCATCCGGTGACCACCAACATGAGCAGGGCAAGGGTTGTGGATTTGAGCATGGCGGTAGGTTCAGCGTTTGGCACGCGGCGCACGCGGGACGGGATTGCCGGACGACTCACGGCCAAACAACAACGAACTCGGCTTCTCATCAATCGTGGTGGAAAGCGACTTGATCGAACGCAGCGAGCCGCGCAATTCATCCAAGGTGCGCAACAGGTCGCCTTGCATCGTGCCATCCGGGCCGATGCTGGAAAGCGTCTTCTGGAGCTTTTCCAGAGTGCTGCGGAGGTCCGCAGGAATGCCGCGGAATTCCGGATCATTGAGCATTTTGCGTGCGGCGGCGGCCGTGGTGTTGATTTCATCCAGCGTGCCGCGGGCTGCGGCGATGGTGGTGGTGGCCTCCTCGGCAGCCGCAGCGATTTTGTCCATCGTGTCATCCAGTGGCAGGGCCTGGAGCTTGTCGAGGATGCCGGTCAGCTTCGTCTCGAGCTGGGCCAGCCCGGCCGACACGGTGGGCACCACGGCATACTCACCAAGCTGGAGCAAGTCCGCCGCCGCCGCCTCCGGATAGTATGCCAGATCCACAAACAGCGTGCCGGTGATGAAACTTTCGGTCTTGAGCGCCGCCCGCAGACCTTTGGCCACGGCTGCGGCCAGAAACCCGGCATCCTCCCCCTCCACCTGCGCCTGCAGACTGCGCCGCAACAGCGAGGGATCAATTTCCACCAGCACCGCAATCCGCGAATCCTGGCCCGTCGGCAGATACCCGAATGAGATGTTAGTCACCCGCCCGATCAGGATTCCGCGAAACTCGACCGGCGCACCCTTGGTCAAACCGCGCACCGACTGGTCGAACAACAGCAGGAATTTCAAGGTCGGGTTGAACAGCGAGTTTTTCGCCTCGTCCTCATCCGGATAGAGTTTGAAAATCATTTCATCCGGTGCCGGCCGGCCGGCATCAAGGCCATCCGGAATGCCAAAGGACGCACCACCGGCCAGCATCGCCTGGAACGAAGGGGTGCGCACCTTGATGCCAGTTGCGCCGGCGCTGATATCGACTCCGCTGGTGTTCCAGAACCGGGTGTGCTCCCTGACCAGCGGGCTGAATTCCTCCCGGATGAAGGCTCGGTAAAGCACCTGTCGGCCGGCCGGTGCCAACTCGCGGGTCTCGATCCGGCCCACTTCCACGCCGAGGAAAAATATCGGGGAGCCGGCCACCAGCGAGCCTGCCTCATCCGCCGTGAGGATCAGGCGTCGTCCGGGCACATTGCTGTTGGTGGGCGGCGGCGTTTCCAGCCCGCGGAATTCGGTGACCCCCGGCGGCCCGCTCCCCGGCTCCAGCTCGATGTAGGCCCCGGTCAGCAAGGTCCCAAGCCCGGAAATGTCGGTGCCGGAAACCCGCGGTCGCACCACCCAGAACCGCGTCCCCGTGCATAACAGCGCGGCGGCATGCGGGTCCATCTGAATGCAGATCAAGACCGAGTTCAAATCACTCGACAACTCCAATTCCTTCACGCTGCCCACCCGCACCGAACGACAGCGCACCTCGGTCTTGCCGGCGGCGATGCCATCCGCCGTCTCGAAACTCACCCGTGCCAGCGGCCCCCGCGACGCCAGGTTTTTATAGATCAACCAGCCACCGATGAGCAAGGCAAGAATCGGCACCACCCAGACGATGTTCCAACGCTGGGCGGCGCGAAACTCCGGAATCACTGGCATGGTTGGTGGCGACTCACTCACGATCTGGCAGCGGTGGCATGTTCTCGGTTGATTTCATGATTTCAAGGCGGTCCCACAGCAGGCGCGGGTCAAAGCTCATGGCCGCGAACATCGTTAGCACCACCACCCCGGCAAACGCAAGCGCTCCCGGACCCGGCGTGACCGTCATGTACGCCCCAAACTGCACCAACGCAACCAAAATGGAAACCACAAAAATATCCACCATCGACCAGCGCCCCAAAAGTTCCGTGAACCAATAGATCCGCCCCAGGATTCTCGGCGATGGATGCACCCTGCCGGTCGCGGCCGCACACAACCAGACCAAGGCCACAATCTTGACAATCGGAATCAGAATCGACGCCACGAAAATCACGATCGCAATCGGGTATGCCTCGCGCCGCCAGAACTCCTCCATGCCCTCCAGAATCGTGGATGCCATCACATCCCCCAACTCCGAAATGGTCATCACCGGCAGCAGATTCGCCGGCAGATAGAGGGCGATGGCGGCCAGCAACAGCGCCACCGTCCGCTGCAGGCTGGCCGGCTTGCGCAAATGCAGCACCGCGCCACACCGCGGGCAGCACCGCGCCGCCACCGGCGTAACCCTGGCGCAGCCATGGCAATTCGCCAGCCCCTGCTCAATCGCCCGTGGCAGGTGCGGAGTCATGCTCCGGCCACCTCCAGCCGTGCCCTGTCGCCAATTGGATTCAAGCGCATGCCGACACGCTAGCACAGGTCCGCCGCAATTGGAATCCCGAAAATCAACCAATGTCGCCGGTGCCAGCCTGTCACCAGCGAGCGGGTCCACTGGAATTTGTCCCACCGGAAAGCGCCCGCACGATTGCAGGGGAATGAGATGCCACAGTTCCGCAGCGACGGATGGCATGCGCCAGGTGGATGTTAGACGGAGCGTCGCCTGGCGCTGGCAAACCGCCGCCACGTCAAAGCCCCGCCAGCACCTCTTCAAACACGGTGAGCGTCTCATCCAGATCCGCCTCGCTGTGGGCGAGGGAAATAAAACCGGTTTCGTAGGGACTGGGGGCGATGTAGATGCCTTTGGCGAGACAGCCCCAGAAAAACTTTTTGAAGAGGGCGAGGTCTTGCTGCATCACGTCGCTGACGTTGACGATGTCGCGGTCCACAAAGAACAGACAGAACATCGAGCCGACGCGGTGGAAGCGGTGCGGAATGCCTTTGGCTGATAGCAACGCGCGGAGACCCATTTCAAAATGCCCGCCGAGGGCCTCCAGGCGGGCGAAGCCGGAGGTTCGCTCCAACTCGCGCAACTGCGCCAGCCCGGCTGCCATGGCCAGCGGGTTGCCGGACAGGGTGCCGGCCTGATAGACCGGGCCGAGGGGCGCCAGCAAGTCCATCACCTCGGCCCGCCCGCCAAAGGCACCGACCGGCAGCCCGCCGCCAATGACCTTGCCGAAGCAGGACAGGTCGGGGCTTAGATTCTCGAGGCCCTGCACGCCGGCCTTGCCGAGGCGGAAGCCGGTCATGACTTCGTCGAAAATGAGCAAGGCCCCGTGTTGCTTGGTGATCGAGACCAGCAGGTCGAGGTAGCCGGGTTGCGGAAACACCAGGCCGGCATTGGCGGGATAGGACTCGACGATGATGGCGGCGATCTGTTCGCCACCTGCGGCAAAGGCGGCGTGCAGGGCGGCCGGGTCGTTGTACGGCAGCACAAGGGTGTGCTTGGCGAAGTCCTTGGGCACCCCGGCCGAATCCGGTTCGCCGTGGGTGAGCGCGCCGGATCCGGCCGCCACTAACAACGAATCGCTGTGCCCGTGGTAGCAGCCGTCGAACTTCACAATCTTGTCGCGCTTGGTGAAGCCGCGGGCAAGGCGGATGGCGGACATGGTGGCCTCGGTGCCGGAGTTGCACATGCGGACCTTTTCCACGGAGGGCACCCAGTCGCAGAGGGTGCGGGCCATTTCAACTTCAAAGGGATTGGGGATGCCGAAGGAAATCCCGTCCTTGGCCACCTCGTGAATCGTGTTGGTGATGACGGTGGGCGCATGGCCGAGGATGTTTGGCCCCCACGAGCCGATGTAGTCGATGTAGGTCTTGCCATCGACGTCCACGATCCGGCTGCCCTTGGCCCGGCGGACGAAAAACGGCTCGCCCCCGACGTTGCGGAACGCCCGCACCGGCGAGTTCACGCCGCCGGGAATGAACTCCTTGGCCAGGGCGAAAAGTTTTGAGGAAAGCGTGGAGGGAGGATTCTCGGTCATGGGGAAAGACGCTGGCGAGGCGTGCGGCGAGTGTCTGCCGCCGCCGGCCACTCCGCAATCCCCAAACACCGCAATGCGGAAAGAAGGTGACACCGCAGGAATTATTGAATAATCACTCGGGCCGGGCCGTCGCAGCAGAAATCCCCTTTCGTTCGCCGCCAAAGATGCTACCTTATCGCCATGAAAACTTCCCTTCTCGCCATCCTCGCAGGGTGCCTGGTGCTTCCCGCAACCGGGGAGATCAAACCCGGCAAAGCACGCAAATCGCTGCTCGAAAGTGATCCGGACGTGGTGTATCTCGCCCAAACGGTCAAAGCCCCGATCATGCTCACCGTCATCAAGGAGGCCCCGGTTTACTCGGACAAGAATGGCAAGACCCGCATCGGCTTCCTCAAGGAAACTCAAACGGTCCCCCTGGAGGCGATGACCGAAAAAGCCTACAAGGTACGCGGGCAAGGAACCCGCCATGACATCTCCGGCTGGGTGCCGCCGTGGGCCTTTGCCTCCAAGGACCCGGATTTCGTGCCCAATCTGAAAAAACTCTACGAACGCCAGATCGAAGTGCTGGCCCTCATCGCCGCCAAAGGACTGGCCATCGGCATGACCCTGGATGAAGTCAGTTTGTCCAAAGGCAAACCCACCAAATCCAGCGTGCGCCGCACCGCCACCGGCCAGAGCGGAACCTGGGAATACATCGACTACGAAACGGTGAACCACTACATCACCCGGTTCGATCCGACCACGGGCCAAATCTACCGCCAGTTTTCGTATGCAACCCAGGAGGAAAAGGGCAAAACGGTGGTTGAGTTCACCCATGATGTGGTCAGCGCGATCGAAGAAACCGAGGACCGCAAGGGCGGCAACGTCCGCATCATCGTCCCGCCCGTCATTTTCGGCTGGTAGGGCCGCGTGCCCCCGCCACGGAGACCCGCCGGCTCCCCCAAAAAAAGTTCCGGAAATGTGCTTGACCTCATGGAGCGGACCAAACAGCCTTGGCGGCGACCCGTCTCACCCGTGAAGTTCCCTGCAATCTCTCTTGCCCCCGGCCATCAGCAATCCACGCCTCGCCGCCACGCGGCGGCGGGCGTCCGCTGGATTTCCCACCTTTCCTCCCCGCTTGCTCCCGGTCCCCGCTCCAGACCATGGCGTGCTCCCGCGTGGGAACCCCCAATGCAATTTCCTAGAGTAGTATTCGCCTGATCCCCAACCAATAAAAACAATCGATGAAAGTTCCATTTTACGGCCACGAAAGACAGTATCTCAGCCTGAAGAGCGAGATTGATGCCAACATCCAACAAGTCCTGATGAGCGGCAGTTACGTTCAAGGACCGATGTTGGCACAATTTGAAAAAGAACTCGCTGAATACTCCGGTAGCAAATACGCGATCGGTGTCGGTAACGGTACAGATGCAATTTGGCTGTCCTTCATGGCCTTGGGCTTTGGCCCGGGCGATGAGATTATCACCAATGCGAATACCTTCTTTGCAACCGCGGAAGCCATCTGGATTGCGGGCTGTACCGCGGTTTTGGTTGATTGCGACCCGCTGACAAAATGTATTGATCCGGCCAAAATCGAGGCGGCGATCACCAGCAAGACCAAAGCCATTGTCCCGGTACATCTCTATGGCCAATGTGCTCCGATGGATGAACTCAAGGCCATCGCCGACAAACACAACCTGGTTTTGATCGAGGATAATGCTCAAGCCATTGATGCTGCCGGGGCCACCTTCAAGGTGGGCGAGCACTCCGCGGCCGTTTGCACCAGTTTCATCATTCAGAAGAACCTGGGTACCTTCGGTGATGCCGGGGCGATTTTGACTGACCATGCCGGGATCAACGAAACCGTTCGCAAGCTCCGCAACCACGGTTCAAACGCCCGCAATGTGCATAGCTTTGGCTTCAATAGCCGCTTGGATGACATCCACGCGGGGGTCCTGAGCGCAAAACTCAAGATGATCACCCAATGGTCTGACCGGCGGATAGCCATTGCGGCCAAATATACGGCGGGCTTGCAGGGCCTGGATTTCATCACGTTGCCTACCGTGCGTCCCGGCTACCGCCATGTCTATCATTTGTATGTGGTTGAAACCAACACCGCCGCCGAGCGTGATCCGTTCGTGCAGTATCTGGTTGACCATGGTATCGATGCGAAGACCCACTATTCCATTGCCATTCATCAACAAGCCGGCTACCCATGGGGTAAAGACGCCCGGATTGTCGGTTCCTTGGAACATGCCGAGCATAATGCGGCAACCTGCGTTTCCTTGCCCATGTTCCCGGAATTGACCGAGGCAGAGGTGGCACGCGTGATTGAAGTCGTGAGCAGCTTTCAGCCATAGGTCAAACGCCTTAACCGCATTTCAAATGGCTAAATTCAAGGTGATGGTTGTCGGCATGGGCAAGCGTGGCAAGAGCCACGCCTGCCATTTCCATGCCAACGAAAATTTTGAAGTGGTTGGCATCTGCGATATTGACGAGGCCAAATGTGCCGAAGTGGCGCCTGGCTTGGGCGATCCCAAGACCGGCACCGAGGCCGCCCGGATGGCGGATGAACTTAAGCCTGAGGTCTTCTGTTTTTGCACCCTCCCGCACATCCGCGCCGAAATGATTCAAATCGGGGTTGCTTGCGGTGCCCGCTTGATTGCCTTTGAAAAGCCGGTGGCCTTGACCTCGGATGAGGGCCTTCGAATCAAGCAGATGCTCTCAACCAGCGAGGCCAAGGTCATGGTAAGCCATCAACATCGTTATGGCAGGCATTACCAGGCTGTCAAAGAGGTGATTGCCAGTGGGAAAATTGGCCGGGTCCATACGGTTTACGGATCCGCGCACGGCTGGGCTGCTCATATGCTTTCTCATCTCATTGACTACTCCATGTGGTTCAATGATTATGCCAGAGCCGAATGGGTCATGGCACAGGCGGCCGGCAAACACAAACTGGCTGACCTGCACGCGTCACCCGATTACATTGCCGGTTTCGTGCAGTTTGAAAATGGCGTCCGTGGCATCTATGAATGTGGCGGGGGGGCTCCGGACGTACCAGCGGTTGAACGTTGGTGGGGCAAGAACAAAATGGGCGCCATTGGTACGGAAGGATACGCGGAAGTGTACACCGGCAACGGCTGGAAAGCGGTCACCAGGGATGGCCTGCTGGCAGGCGAGGGAACCATGAATTATGACACCGATATGCCAGGATACATTCATGATATGGCGGAATGGCTGAAGCATGGGAAAGCCAGCGATTGTTCCTTTGCCAATGCGTACGCGGGTTTTGAAATCATGCTGGGCATGTTCCGCAGCGCGGCACTTGGCGGCCAAGTGGCTATGCCCCTTGAACTCGGGGAAAATGAACTCGACCTGTTGAGGAATCGCATGTCGGATGGCAAATTGCTGGTCACTTTGGACGCCAGTAAGCAGGAATTTGCCTGTTGATATGGAAGTAATCATCCAAGGGGACGCGTCGGCCGCCGCGCGGTTGGTCGCACTTATCATCGAAAAACAAGTCAAACTCAATCCATACTCTGTCTTGGGATTGGCCACGGGGCGTACCATGGAAATGGTATATGAGATGCTGGTGAATGGCCACCACACCAAAGGCACCGATTTTTCATTGGTACGGACTTTCAATCTGGATGAATATGTCGGATTGTCCGCCGACGATGCCAACAGTTATCGTTCATACATGAATCGCCGGCTGTTTGGCAAAATCAATATTGATATGCGTAATACGTTCATTCCGAACGGCATGGCGGCTGATTTGCCTGCGGAATGTTTACGCTATGAACGCCAGATCAGGCATGTCGGTGGCATTGACATGCAGTTGCTTGGCATCGGGCAGGATGGACATATCGGTTTTAACGAGCCTCTCTCAGCCCTCAGGTCGGTTACCAGGGTAAAAGCGTTAACCCCTGATACGATCCGACAGAACGGGCCATTGTTTGGCCATCCTGACATGGTGCCCCGCCGGGCAATCACCATGGGAGTTGGCACCATTCTTGAAACATCCAGATGTCTGATGCTGGTTACCGGCATGGGCAAGGCGGAAATTTTACAGAAAGCGATTGAAGGCCCCATTTCATCCATGGTTACCGCATCCGCATTGCAACTTCATCCTCATTGCACCGTGATCTGTGATGAAGCTGCGGCTGCCAATTTGGATGGCAAGGATTACTACCGGTGGATATTCATGAACGAACCTGAATGGGAGGATTACCGCAAGCTATAAGCAACCCCCCCATGCCGCAGCACCAGTCGCGGACGGATGCCCTGGCAGGTTTGCCCGGGGGGGCTCAATGACAAGCGCAGCCACCACCACCGTGGCCATGGCCATGGCGGTGACCGTGAGCGCTATCATCGTCACCATCATGGCAACCACAACCACCACCGCCGCCGCCGCCACCGCAGCAACCGCCGGACTCGGCAAGATCATCCGCAGTGGGAACACTGCCCAGCTCGATGGTCATGGCGACGTACTTCCCGATCTGTTGCTGGAGGCCTTCCAACTGGCGCTGGGCGTCCATGAACTCGCAGGCCGTCGGGTTTTCAAACAGCGCATCCCGCGCCGCTTCGAAGGCCGTGATCTCGGCAGCGCCAAGCTCGACGCCGGCATGTTGCTTCTGATGCAGTTGCTCCCCCAGCTCATGCACGTCCTTATACTGCGTGCGGGCGATCTCATCGTTCAGGAAGCGCTCGATACTGGCCTGGAGTTGAATGAACAACGGATCCGCGGCGATTTCGGCGCAGAGGTCTTTGGTCTTGGTAATGATGGCGGAATTGTCCTCATGCAGGGTCATGCGCATTCCATAACGGCGGAAACACCGCTTGGCAACGGCCAAGTGGCGGATTTTCCGGCAAAACCACCGGAAAAATTTCCGCATATCTTGCGCAGCGGACTGGGGTCGTCGAGCCCCATGCCAACTGGCTCTCGTGAGGACTCCGTTCAGGCGCGGATTTCGTCCGGCCGGAGATAGCAGGCCGGGTCGGAGCCCCAGAGATTTCCATAGTTGGCAAAGGCCGCGCGGGTTCTGAACCCGCCGCCGCAGACCTGGAACCATTGGCACTCGGCGCACGGGCCGCTCATGCGGGCCTGGCGTTCTTCCATCGAGAGCAGACCGATCGAGCGGATCGTCTCCAACAGTTCCGCCGACCCTTGGTTGCCACCTTGCCAGATTTTGGAAAACGGCAATTGCTTGACGTTGCCAAGCAGCACATCCTGCCAGAACTGGTCGGGATGCACATCGCCGCGGGTGTCGATGTTGGCGATGCCGCGGCCGGAACTGTTAGCCCCGCCGCCGTTCCACTCCAACAAGCGGCGGGCTTCGGCCAGATTCGGATGGCCTTCCCGCGCCATCCGCACCAGCAGATAGGCACCGTCCGCAGGCTGCGTGACGGTGAGCAGCTCGCGGTCGATCCCCTGTTGGTGCCAGGCTTCCACGCGGGCGATCAGGGTATCGATGGCATGGCGGGCCTCCTCCGGCTCCAGCACTTGCAGCTCGCTGCCGCGGCCGGCCGGGACGAGGTGATAGAAGCACACCCGCTGGATTTCCTGGTCTTCGATGAAATCGAGGATCTGCGCGATGTTCTCGACGTTGTGGCGGGTGAGCGTGAGGCGCAGGCCGGTTTTCTGGTTCACGGCATGGCAGTTCTTGAAGCCGCGCACGGCGGCATCGAAGGCCCCCTCCTTGCGCCGGAATTCATCATGCACCGGGCCGATGCCATCCAGCGAAATGCCGACGTAGGCGACCTTGGCTGCTTTGAGCAAGGCGGCCTTCTCGGGAGTGATGAGCGTGCCGTTGGTGGAAATCGTCAGCTTCAGGCCCAGGCCGGAGGCCTTGTCAACCAGCTCGAAAAACCGCGGATGAATCATCGGCTCGCCGCCGGAAAGCAGCAGCGAGGGAACCTGATAGGCGGCGAGATCCTCGACCACGCTCGCCATTTCCTGCCAATCCAACTCGCCGGGATACTGCACCGCGTTGGAATCCGAGTAACAATGCACGCAGCGCAGATTGCAGGTCCGCGTGATGTTCCAAACCACAATCGGTTTGCGCTCGCGTGCCACGACGTGCTCGCCCTCGCCATGTCCATACCGCAGTCCATCGGCAGGCTGCGCCACACCGGTCCATAGTTTTGTCAGATTAATCATCGGTCATTTGTTGTTAGAGATTCAGCAGGCACCTTCCGGATGGCCGTGCGGCACATGGTTGCAGGCCGGGTCGGCTGCAAACGGATCGCCATAGACCCCGTAAGCGCGGGCTCGCGAGCCGCCACAGACGCTGCGGTATTCGCACAGGCCGCACTTGCCGCCGAGCGCGTCGTTGTCGCGCAGCGCGACGAACAACGGGTTGTGGCGATAGATTTCCGCCGGGTGGAGGGTGCGCACGTTGCCGCAATCCATCGGCAGGAAGCCGCTGGGAGAAACCACGCCGGTGTGGGAAATGAACATCACGCCACGGCCATCGCGGATGCCTTGCGGTGAGCGCATGCCCTGCATCGCGCGGCCCTTCGCGCCCATCTTCTGCATCAGCACCCGCCGGAAATGATGGCCTTCGGTGGTCTTCACTGCGAACGGCGCCTTGCCCACCAAATCCGCCATTTCCTCAAACACCCGTTCGATGTCTGCCGCATCCGGCAGGTCGGCCAGACCGGCCCGCCCGGTGGGCACCAGCAGAAACACGCTCCACATCGCCGGCTTGAGTTCGAACATCAGGTTCTTGAAAGCCTCGAACTCACCCAGGTTGCCGCGGGTCAGCGTGGTGTTGATTTGCAGGTCGAGGCCGACCGCATGCGAGCGGTGGACCGCCTCGATGGTGCGATCAAAGGTGCCGCCGACGCCGCGAAAGGCGTCATGGGTCTCGCGGGTGGCGCCATCGAGGCTCAGCGACATGCGTTTGACGCCCGCCGCCTTGATTTCGGTGAAATCCGCCCGCATCAGGAGTTCCGTGGCGGACGGGCTGAGGCCGACATGCAGGCCGGCGGCGGTCGCTTCGCGGACCAAATCCAGCGCGTCGCGCCGCATCAGCGGATCGCCGCCGGTCAAGATGAGCATCGGGGGAGCCAGTTCCGCAAGCTGGCCGATGAGGTGGCGGGCCTCGTCGGAATCCAGTTCGTCCGGGTGCCGACGGGCCTGGGCCTCGGCGCGGCAATGGCTGCAAGCCAGCGCACAAGCCCGCGTGATTTCCCAAAACACCAGGAACGGGCGCTCGTTAAAATCATAGGCCGCCATTGGCGGGCGGCCGCTCGGAAGTTGCGTGGTGTCGTGGATCATGGTCAGTGATTGGCCCGGTGGCTGGTGAATCTCTCGGGGGTCCTACCCTAGAGGGCGCGGCGGTTTCTGTCAAGTTGCCCCGCCGCCGTCAATCCCTGATTCCACATTCGTGATTTCGTTGCCGCCAAATCATACCCACCCGGCGGGTCATCCAGCCTGGCATGTGCGTCAAGTCAAGGGCACCCGGAGGTTCCGGCGCTATTTTTTCAGCTCACCCTTGAGATATTCGCCGCACTTCACTTCGCGGCCGTCGCTGAAGCGGATGAGATACGGCTTGCCGGTGGTCGAGGAAACCGTCGCCACTTTCTCGATGAATTCCGCCGCGGTGCGGATTTCCTTGTCCTTGGACTGCCACTTGCCGCGCAGGAATTTCGCGGCGCTCTTGGCGTCGTAGTTGCTGCCGTTGCGGATGAATTTGGCGTCCTTGAGGTTCTCCACATGGCTGATCAGCGCCTCGATCTTGCCCTTCTCGTCGGCCACCTCGGCATGCACCGGACTGGCAAAAATCCAGCCCCCAGCGAGAAGTGGCAGGCCCCGGAGGAAAGTTCGTGAAGTCATGGCGGGCGAACCCTCTCACACGGGTCCGCAAATGCAACCGCAAAAATCGCGCTGGCGCGGATTGTTAGTCCGGGCGGAAACCACGACCTTACCGCGGGTGGCGAAAGAACCGATACGGTTCGTCGATGCTTTCGCCATCCTTTGGCAGCCGCGACAATATCGCAACTCGGAGGCCTGGAGTGAGGGGGGACGGCACGTCAGGCACGCATCTGTTGCAGCATGCTGTCCTGGTCGTAGATCTCCCATGCTTCCGCCAGTTTGGCGTTCTCGATTCGGAACGTGCTGATGGCCGACAAGCGAATGGCGTTGCCTTTGGGCATGATGCCGGCGAACTCGCCGATGTGTTTGACCGTCACCACAAAATGGCAGTCCACCTTATCGCCTTCGGCAATCATGAACTCGATTTCAATCTTCATGCCGCTGAAGATGCCGCCGAGAATGTCCTTGAAAAAACGGCGGACGCCTTCCGGACCGGGGGGCAGGTCGGGCGGCATGTGATGATCCACGAACGTGTCGCTGACCACCTGTCCGATCCCGGAAAGGTCGCCCATGGCCTCGTCGTAGTACTGTCGAACCAGAGTCTTGTTTGCTTCTAACATGAGATGTCTCCTTGTTGGTTGTTGAGATGGGTGCACGCGTGGTTATCACAATCCAGCGGTCTCCGCAATCGGATTCCGGCCCCGTCGTGGGAAAATCGGCGATGCGGCGGCTCAAGGCCCAACAGGCCCCGTGATGACAACCCGGAGGAAGCCCTGCGAGCCCCGCGCGGGGATCACTCCATCAAGCTGGAAGGTCCGATAACTCCAGTCGCTGTCGAGAAGACCGGGCATGTCGGTTTCGGCAGGGATCTCCGTGACGCTCTGGTCAACAAGGCTGAGGCCATGCGCACCCTCGACGGTGTAAACCACCCGGTCAACAGTGGCCGTTTTCGCCAGCACTCCGGTGATAATGGGGCGATATGGGGACAGGTGCTTTCGGGCACTCGTCGCCGCCAACGGCCTCAAGGTTGGTCCCTGAGCCGCCGCCCGCCGCCCGAGCCCCCCGAACAGCACAATTTCCGGCGGCAGCCACAAATGCGGTTTCTTTCGCACAAAAAGCTTGACCTCAGGTCCTTGAAATGCTGTTTTTCCCGCACATGAAAACACGAAGCGTTTGGAGCATGGCGGGGTGTTGGTTGGCGGTCACGGCAGCGGGACTGGTGGTCTGGATTTCCCTCTCGCTGGCGGGGCCTGAAGCAGCAGAGGCCAGCCCTGGGGTTGTACTGCCGCCTCTCCCGGATGAGGCGAGGGTCCCCTTTGGCGAGCCGGTCGATGGCATCGCGCTGCGTGTGATCGTCCCGGCCGAGGTCTGCCCGGGTCAGGCGATCCCCTTGACCGTGCAGGTGAAGAACCTGTCGCAGCGTGAGCGCTATCTATCCGAGAGCTACCATTCCCCCGACTCCCAATTTGTCAGGATCGAGATCAAAGGGCCGGATGGAAAACCCCTCAGGCAATCCGCGAGGTCCGAGGGTACCGTGCTCCCCAAATCCTTCAAGCGCCTCCAGCCCGGCGAAATCTGGCGGGCCGACATCCCCGACCTTCAGTCCGAACTCTTTATCGGCGAATTCCGCGAGGCGGGAAATTACACCTTCAGCTACACCTTCAACGGTCCCAAGCTGCCCGCAAAATCAGCGGTCGGCGAGCGAGTCTCCCACCAGGGAGGCCGCGAGGTCCGTGAAAGAACCTTCGACGTGGCAAGCCCGGCACAACTCGCCGGAGCCTGGAGCGGCAGCGTCACCGCCAAGCCCGCGCAGATGACGATCTCGCCCATGCAAGCACCCGATCTAACGGTCCACGAGTGGGGCGTGTTCACCGTTTTCAATGAGCAGAAATTCGCCAACCTCAACCGCAAGGCCGAGTGGGGCAACCTGCCCGAGTTCTTCTATCGCCAGTTTCCCCAGCAGCGCCTGCGCTGGTCGCCGGGTGCCTGGGATAAGCCGCTCATCTATTTCTATTCCGACCGCCCGGCCCTGAAACTCGAGGTGAGCGTCACTTTCACTGACGGCGTGCCCGTCGTCTGGTGGCCGGCAGCCTCCGCACCGATCGATTCCGGCGGCACCAAAGCCACGCCGGTTCCCCGCTTCAATTCCCTCGCCTGGAGCGGTTGGCTCGGCTCGCCCGTGCCTAACCAAGGGAACCGGCACCCTGACGGTCCAAGCTGGATCACGCCCGAGGAAACTCCACTCGCTGCCGGCCAGTGGCTTGCCGAGGCCCGCCTCAAGGGTGCCGCCCTCTTCACCGTCGTTGGCAGCAAGATGCAACGCAGTGCGCCGTGGACCACCGATCGGTTGGAGAGCGAGCGCTTCATCTATTACGACGGCTTGGTCCCGTCTCCCGATTACCTGCACTGCCTCGCTCTCACCGATAGCTCCGCCACCGTGAAAAAATCCGCAACTTTTCCCATCGGGCGTCTCTACCTGTTAGATAGGCGGCAGCCGGAAAAGCCGCGAGCCGCCTGTGCCGCACTGGCGGCGGCGGAAGAAACGAAACTCGATCTTGCGCCCGTCGCGGATCTTCCCGCGTTCATCCAACAAATCCGCGCCGATCTCATTGCGGCCGGCTTGTTTGACGCCGAGGCGGAGTCGCTTTTGAAAATCTGGCACCAGGGATTTTTCGAAAACTCCGGAGTGGTGGCCTTCTATCTGCTGCCGCAAAGCGAATACGACCGCATGCTGCCACTCGCGGTTTCGCCCAAGCCCGCCGCCGCGCCGACCCGCGTCGGCATCGCGTTCCATCCCAACTTCGATGCCGAGCCGGCCATCACCGCGCGGGTGGCCGCCCTCATCCGGCAACTCGATGCCGAGGATTGTAACACCCGCGAAGATGCCATGCGCCAACTGAGCATGGCCGGCCCGGCGGCCCTGCGCCTGTTGCAACAAGCTGCGCAAGCCGGCAGCGAGGAAGTTAGAGATCGGGCAGGCAAAATCATCGCGGCGGCCGATGCCAGTGAGTGGCTGAAATGAGCGGGACGGAAATCGAGGTCTTCCCGTGATCGCGGCTCTCGTGCCCCGGCTCGCGCTGCGGCCACCTGCCGCGACGCCACCCCGGTCCGATGGCGGCACGCCACCCCCACCGCAGTCCATCGAAAGCCATTCAACCCACGCACTCACCTCGCGGTTCCTGATCCCGGCGGAAAATGAGTTGGCACTTGCTGGCGTTTCAGACGAATTCGTGAATCATCCGCGCATGGGTTTGCGGGTGGCAGCAGTGCCGATGCGGGGTCATGTCTCGCTCTTACTCGATCATTGAATTTTGGAAGTTGAAATCTCTTCATGGATCATTGGGCAAACATCAGCCTGAATTCAACATTCAACATTCCACATTCCACATTCCACACCAAGGCCTCGTCCCTACCTCTATCGTTGCGGGACCGACTCCATCAAGCGTCCGCCGCGTAGGCGGCCACGGAGTCACAGGTGCAAACGAGGTTGCGATCACCGTGGACGTTGTCGATTCTGGCGACGGCGGGCCAGAACTTGTGGCGGCGCAGATAGGGCAGCGGAAAGGCGGCTTGCTCGCGGGTATAGGCATGCGGCCAGGCGTCGCCGCAGACGGCCTCGACCGGGTGCGGGGCGTGCTTGAGCGGGTTGTCGTGGGCGTCGGCGGTGCCGCGGATGACGGCGGTGATTTCGCCGTGGATGGCAATCATCGCCTCGCAGAAGCGGTCGAGTTCGGCTTTGGATTCGGATTCGGTGGGCTCGATCATGAGGGTGCCGCCGACGGGCCAGCTCATGGTGGGGGCATGGAAGCCGTAGTCCATGAGGCGCTTGGCCACATCCTCGACGGTGATGCCGCTCTGGTCGGACAGCGGCCGGACATCGATGATGCACTCGTGGGCGACGAGGCCCTGGTTGCCGGTGTAGAGGATCGGGAAAAACGGGGCGAGGCGCTTGGCCATGTAGTTGGCGTTGAGGATGGCGACGCCGGTGGCTTCGGAGAGGCCGGCGGTGCCCATCATGGCGAGGTACATCCAGGAGATGGTGTTGATGGAAGCACTGCCCCAGGGAGCGGAGCAGACGGCACCTTCCTTGGCGTCGAGTTCGCGATGGCCGGGCAGGTAGGGGACGAGTTGCGGCGCCACGCCGATGGGACCGACACCGGGGCCGCCGCCGCCGTGGGGGATGCAGAAGGTTTTGTGCAGGTTGAGGTGGCAGACATCGGCGCCGATGGCCCCCGGGCTGGTCAGGCCGACCTGGGCATTCATGTTGGCGCCGTCCATGTAAACCTGGCCGCCGGCGGCATGGATGATTTCGCAAATCGAGCGGATGGTGGCCTCAAACACGCCGTGGGTCGAGGGATAGGTGACCATCAGCGCGGCGAGGTGGTCCCGGTGTGCCCGGGCCAGGGCCGTTAGATCGGCAACGTCGATGTTGCCATCGCCGGCGCATTTCACCCCGACGACTTGCATGCCGGCCATGACGGCGGAGGCGGGATTGGTGCCGTGGGCGGAAACCGGGATGAGGCAGATGGTGCGGTGCGAGTCGCCGCGGGCGAGGTGATAGCGGCGGATCGCGAGCAACCCGGCGTACTCGCCTTGCGAGCCGGCATTGGGCTGGAGCGAAACCGCGGCAAAGCCGGTGATTTCGGCGAGCCAGTCTTCCAGCAGGCCGAGCATCGCGCGGTAGCCCTGGCTTTGCTCGGCGGGAACGAAGGGATGGATCGCGGCCACTTCCGGCCAGCTCAGCGGCAGCATCTCCGAGGTGGCATTGAGCTTCATCGTGCAGGAGCCCAGGGCGATCATCGATTCGTTGAGCGCGAGGTCTTTGGCTTCGAGCCGCTTGAGGTAGCGCAGCATCTCGGTTTCCGAGTGATAACCGGTGAACACCGGTTGCGTTAGAAACGGCGACGTGCGGGCCAAGGCGGCGGACCACGCCGACGGGCAGGAGCAATCCGGCGGCTTGGGCGAGTGGGCGCCAAAGGCCGCAGTGACGGCCCTGAGGTCCTCCGCCGTGCTCGTTTCATCCAGGGAAATGCCGAGGTGGTCGGCGTCGAGGCGGCGGAGGTTGAGGCCGGCAGCCGCAGCGGCGGCGAGGATCGTGTCGGCCTGGCCGGGAACCTTGGCAACGAGGGTGTCGAAAAACGGACCGTCTTCGATGACAACGTCGTCGGCAGTGAGCGCGGCCTTGAGAGCGGCGGTTTGCCGGTGAACGGTGCCGGCAATGTGCTTGAGACCCTCGGGGCCGTGATAGACGGCGTACATCGCGGCCATCACGGCGAGCAGGACCTGTGCGGTGCAAATGTTAGACGTGGCCTTGTCGCGGCGAATGTGCTGCTCGCGGGTTTGCAGCGCCAGGCGGTAGCCGGGATTGCCGCGGGCATCGACGGAAACCCCGATGAGCCGACCCGGCATCTTGCGCTTGAGCGCATCCTTGCAGGCCATGAAGCCGGCATGCGGCCCGCCAAAGCCGAAAGGCACGCCGAAGCGCTGGGCCGAGCCGATGCAGATGTCCGCGCCGAATTCGCCGGGGGGCTTGAGCAGCGTGAGGGCGAGCAGATCGGCGGCGACAATGGTGACGGCGCCCGCAGCGCGGGAGTTGGCAAAAAACGTGGCGAAATCATCGATGCGGCCGCGGGTATCCGGATACTGCACGAGCACGGCGAACAGTCCCTCACAGGCGGCGGGCTCGAAGGTTTGCCAATCGCCGACGCGCACCTCGAGGCCCAGCGGGGCGGCCCGGGTGATGACGACGTCGAGCGTTTGCGGGTGGCAACGGTCCGACACAAACAGCGTGTTGCCCTTGGGCTTGCCGGCGAGGGCGAGACTCATCGCCTCGGCGGCAGCAGTGCCTTCATCCAGCAACGAGGCATTGGCCACATCCAGGGCGGTGAGATCGGTGATCATCGTCTGGAAATTGAGCAGCGCCTCGAGGCGGCCCTGGGCAATCTCCGCTTGATAGGGAGTGTAGGCGGTGTACCAACCGGGATTCTCCAGGATGTTGCGCTGGATCACGCCAGGAGTATGAGTTCCATAGTACCCTTGGCCGATGAATGACTTGAGCAGGCGGTTCTTCCCCATGATGGCCTTGAGCCAGGCAAGGGCTTCCGGCTCCGAGCGAGCGGGCGGCAAATCCAGCGCGGCATCGAGCCGGATGCCGGCCGGCACGGCGGCATCGACCAGGGCGTCCAGGCTGGGGTAACCGATGGCGCGGAGCATTTGCTCGCGATCGGAACCAACGGGGCCAAGGTGGCGACTGCTGAAATCAAGGCGGACGGACATGACGGTAATGGGACGGAGAAACCAAGCGGTGCTGGACCACTTCCAAGGGAAACGGCGTGCGCCCTCCTAATGACTCGCCACCCCGCGTTGCGCAACCCTGGTGTGAGACAAAATCGGAATTCACTTCACGGCGGAGATCCGGGCCTGTCAACCGGTGATGGCGGGATCGCCCGCTGAATTCAGTGAGTCGCTTGGGGTCCTGCACCGCCGCCGGCTCCCACGCCAGCCTTGCAGACGACCAGCACCGACGACGCAAAATGGTACTCGTCTCCAGTCGCCAGGCTGTGATAGCGTGCGGAGTCTGTGAGCCGAAATGCGCGAAACGCATCACGGCGACGCTGCAGACCATGCCTGGGTTCTGCTGAGCGTCGCGGCGCGATGTCCACCGCTCCCAAGGCGTCAGGAATTGGGACCGGATACTGTTGCCACGGCCCTGAATGTGACGGCCAGCGGGACCGGGGCGGAGATGCTGCATACCGGCACGCTCATCGAGGCCAATCCGGCGCGAATTGGAAGCTGCCTGCCCCGGCTTGGCCTCCCGCTCGCTCATGCGCCGGGACTTGGCCACAGCGGTGTGGCGCTGTGCTTCCCACCGCACTCCATACTCTCACCTGCCCAGGCGCGAACCAAAGTCTGGAGTGCGGTGGGAAGGGCGCAGCCCGCCTCACCGCTGTGGCTAAACCGTTAGAGCGGCGGGGTTCCCATGAGGCACGGTCCGTCTCGCGGCGGGCACGCCCCTCCCGAGTAACTTGGCTCCGAGGATGCCCGTTAGGGAGCGACGACATTCCTGTCGTCGAGCGGAAGGAACGTCCATGAACAGAGCCTTCGGCACGCACTCATGGGCCGCCCTTCGATGTTTGGGCCGCAGCGGTCGCCGGGATTTAGCCACAGCGCTGTGGCCAAACCGTTAGAACTGCGGCTACACCATTCTTCACGCCGAAGATTTCAACATTCAACATTCAACTTCCAACATTCAATGATCAAGCAAGAGAGCAAGACATGACACCGCATCGGCACTGCTGCCACCCGCAAACCCATGCGCGGACGATTCACGAATTCGTCTGAAGCGCCACAAAGTGCCAACTCATTTTCCGCCGGGATCAGGAACTGTGATGCGGGTGTACCGCAACACCTCGACCCGCTCGGCAAGCATGCGTTCCACTTCTTCTTTCAAGCGCGGAAGCGGAAATCGTGCTGCATTCACGGCAGCCAAACGATCGAAAGTGAGGCACGAGGACGGCTCATTCCGACATAACAGAGTCCGACATAATCCGGTGAGGTCTCTGACCGAGAAAGATCGATCAGGATAACCGCCTCGTTTTCCAATCCTTTGAACGCCCGAATTTCCGCAAAACTAACGCTCCTGGGAGGAAAACTTCTAATGGAAAACTCGTCCAACACACAGACTGACTCGCGCAATCCAGAAGGCAGCAAGGAAGCGGCCGATTCCGCGAACGGTCGTGGTGAGAGAATGGTCACATTTCCGGCCCCCAGTCCACCGATGTCGATGAGCTGTCGCAATTCTTCCCTGAGGATTTGTGCGGCATCCTCTTGGGAGCTGGCATGAAGCTCGCGCACGATTGGACCCTCCCCGGATCCTCGCACGCCCATGTCGGCGCCGAGCCTGCTCTTAACCATTTCGAGGATCACCCGGGTATTTCGGCAGTTGGTTTTGAGTGGTATATGGGTGGCACTCAGACTGTCCAAGTACCCAATGGCGTCTGGATCAACAGCGCCGAATATGCCGGACTGGTTATTGACATCGTGAAATATGCACCAGTGCCCGGCCGTCCATCCGCCAACGATCGAACCGTCCAACAGGTCAAGTATCGGCATCTCGAAGAGGTCTTGCCCTTCGTCAGCAATTAGGGCGTCAAATTTTCGAACGCCCCCCCTTCGGGCTGCCGTTGCCAGTCCCTCTGGAAGCGCGGTGGATACTCCAGGAATTTGGAAGCGTGCATCAAGGTAGTGACGGAGCCAAGGAGATCGACATACTAACGCTACTTGCTTCCCAGCCCCAGCCCAGCGACGAGCCAACTCCATGGCGAGGAAGGTTTTGCCGGTCCCTGCCCCGCCTTCGCAAAGCACTCTTGGATTGGCCTCAATGATGTCTAGCGCCAACATCTGGTCTGCGGTAAGGGAAACGACACGTTCCTCGATTTCAGCAATCTCCACATGGAGTGGGACTGCCACCTCAAAATCTGGACGAAAAAACTGCCGTAGTTTCTTCAACTCCGCCGCATCTGGATGGATTCTGCTGGTGCTCTTGCCTTTCCAGAAACGAAAAAGACTGGCAAGCCAACCTTGAATGTCGCGGAGCGCCCTCTCGTCACCCACCATCGCCGGTTCCCACTCGGAACCTCGAACGTCAAACTTGCAGTCTGGAAACAATACGCCATATCCCACGATGAAGCGCCTCGCTAACGTCGGGAACTCGCTTTCTAACCGTCTCTCCAAGGCATGTAATGCGGTCTCTGCCTGCTTGAAGGGGCTTTCATTTAGCATGGTATCCGTACTCGAGCGGTCCGTGGTTTGCCACTCGCCAGCACAGCAGGCAATGCCGCCACCCTTGACTTCCAAAACAAAAATCCCGGCAGGTCCGCACAGCAGGAAATCAATTTCCCCAAACCGCTTGTAGGCGTGCCGCGTCAGATTCAGGGAATGAAATGCCACCGGCGAGCATTCGGGATCGTCCGTAAATGCTTCGCGGAGTCGGTCGAAGACGCGACGTTCGGCGCGGCTTCCGGTGTGCCGGGGCGTCGATGGAATCATTCTCACCTGCGCCGCCCCCCCTCCAGCAGCAATCTCATGTCACGTTCTATCTCATCACCGGATTTGACCTCCCCAAGCAATCGCTGGAACTCATCCATTTCGGGTTCCACGCGCACCGACGCAAGCTCGCCTTCCGCCTGGATATGGACACCGCGAGCGTCAACTGACACTTTGAATTCGCCAGGACGGATGTCCACCATGGTTCTAACGCACTTCCAATTCATGCGTTGGGCCAACTCCAGTGCAGCCTTGGTCTGGACGGGAGACAAGCCTCCCTTGGCTGACGGCGCGAACAACTCTCTCAAGGTAACGGGTCGCGGCGGAGGCTCTCCCATGCTAACACCAGATTGGGAGAGCCTGTGAGCAGAAGCGGCCATGCGTTGGCTTACGGCGTGATAGAGTCCCGGCATGTTCCGAATTTCGGCCGGGACACCAAGCCAGTTGTCACGCGCTGCGAAGAGAATCGATGCTACCAGATAATCCGTGGCCGAAAGCGCTGAGTGGCGGAAATCCAATAGTTCCACGCACGTATCGCAAAGACAGAAGAGGATTAAGGCGCGGGGAAACGGCTTGAGGTGACGCTCGAAAAGCTCGGTGACGCTAGCTGCACTGAAGCCCGCGAGATCCCGGATATCCTCCACAAGCCTACCCAGTCTTTTGGAAAGTTTCTCGTCCAGCCGGGAAACCTCCGAGGAAAGATACTCCAGCAGCGCATCAAGAGGATCGATTCCTGAAGGATCCGAACGCGAAACCGCCACCCGCTGCACTGCTTCCCAGAATATCTTGGCATGTGCTTCCCTATCATCGCTCACCTTTCCATCCACACACCAGGCAACGAGATTTTCCAATAAGGAGTCCGGCGGTTCCCGCCACGGGGCGGAATCAAATGCCGCCCGGCAACCGATGATTGCCATTTCACTGCGGTTGGCTTGACCGGCGAGCATCGCCAGCACTCCCCCAACCGCAAGAGGGACATCCATTGGCACCTCAAGATCAGGCAACAATCCTGGCGCGGGAGGCCAGACAAAGCCGGCATCGTCTCTATAGGCACCGCCATCAAACTTCAATTTGAAATGATGGAGGGGCACATTACCATAAGCCATTGCATCCAAAATACATCTATCCATCTCTTCCCTGGTTCGGAATTCGATGCTTTCAATGACGATTGCTGGCAATGGCGTTGGAACGAATATCACCTGTGATCCGGCGGGCGGATAACCGGGAAGCTCCATCATGCTCAGGAGTCCGTCCTTGCCGAGAACGCGCACAGGACCACTGAGCCGGGTTAGATTGAGCACCATCACACATGCAATAGAAGACGACCCCTCGCTGGCCGCCTGATCAAATGCACCCGATGGAATTTTATCGGGAAAGAGAGGTGCCCAACCGGGGCAGGTCGAAAGGGAATCCACATAGTGTTTTCCCGCAAATCCCTTTGGCGACATGATCAGGCCGGCGGCCAGCATGTAGAATAGGTTGCGTTGGTTTGTCACCATCTTCAAGCCGCCGCCGGATGCAGCAACCACGCGGGGAGCGAGTCCAAGAAGGAGTTCGTGTCCCTGAATGTTCTTCTTTTTCTTAGGGGTCATGGCGTTCTAGTATCTCAGGGTCGTTAGGAAGGATTGGGTCGATCGGGCAATGACATCCGGCTTGGCGGAGCATGATCACGCTGCGGCGGGCACGAGCAGCCATCACGTAGAAAAGGCGCTTGGCAACGTCCGGATCGTTAGGCCGGTAATAAAAGCATTCGATGTCGGCGATGAATACCGCGTCAAATTCGAGACCCTTGCATGACTGTGCATTGATTACCATAATGCCTCCTTGGTCGAAATGGAGCTCATTTCTTTCTCCACTCGAATAAGTCTGTATGTCCGGCTTTGGATGATCCAAGGTAACGTCACAATGCTTCAACCCTTCCACGTACCGCGACCGCACTCTATCGTCAGGGGTAATGATGCCTAATAAATGTCCCGGCCTGTGATCCCAGTATTTCAGAATCCGGCTTAGAATCTGTGGGAAGCTGTCTGGTGCGTAACTGAACATTTCCGGAACATTCACGGATTTGCGGGCATCAGGCAGTTCCGGTGGCGGGCTGGCGGGATCGCCGGTGTAAAAGTGCCGGGCGAGTCTCGCGATTTGATGGGTATTCCGATGATTCGTCTTTAGCTCCTTCACCTGCTCGGGATCGATAGCGAGATGTCTTTCAATATCTCTGCGACTGCTGCATCTTCCCGTGGAGATCTGCTGATTTTGATCGGCAACTACATAGAAGTTCATAAATCCCAGATCGATGAGAGCCTGGTAAAAATCGGGAGGCATATCCTGCCCCTCGTCGATGACGACATGCGGAGGTGCCTGTCTGTCACTCAAGGTAATCAATTCCAACTCTTTGACCCGTTCCCAGTCGATTTCCCGGTATGAATTTGAGGTATTGGCGGTTAGCAAAGGGCATTGCTTCCCAGAGTATTCTGCAATGGTTCTACGAAACCAACGATCCCAAGTGAACGCCTCCACGCCGCGATACAGAACCCGGCTCGCTTGCTCCAACAGGTGATTGTAGATCAGAAATACATAGGGAATTCCTTCTCTGGCACAACGTTGTGCTCGCAAAAGCGCAACCACGGACTTCCCTGTTCCCGGTCCGCCGATCACCAAGTGTTGGCCGTTCATCGGAAGCGAACGCACCTCTTCCTGATCTTTGGTCAGTTCATGAATTCCCGGCAGCGCACACTGTCGGCCCTTTCCAATGATCTGGTTGGTGCCGTTCATAGCGCACAGGCTGGCAAGGTTCCGACAAAATCCAGGAATGGCAGCATGCCGTCACCTGCTGGTTTCCCGCGAGCGCCGCCTTCCGGCAGCCAACCTTTAAGAAAGCTACGGTCCAGCAGCACGTTTCCGCAGGAGCAACTCGGCTCGGGGATCAGAGCACAGCCGTGGCAAGCAGCGCGATTCAGCAGAGCCGGACCTTGCCCTTGATGCTCTCGACAAACAGGGTCCATGGAGCACCACTGGGCACGCTCGAACACATCCGACAGCAGACGAAGAAGACGCCGCGGCTCGGCAAGTTCAGCAAGTCCACCGAGAGATCCGGCAACGTCGGGAACTGCCACATATACCAGCATACCCGCCATTTTCGCGCTTCCACTTGAACAGAAAATCCTTTCCTTCAGCGAGGCAGCAGGATAGCCGGCCTCCGCCTCCAATTGTCGAATGAGCAAATGTGACAACGTATGTAGAAAGAGGAAGCGCGGCGAAACGGTAACCTCGGGATGGAATGACAGGTTTGCCGCCACGAACCTGTCCCTGAACATCGCGGTTCTCCTCACAACTGCTGCTACCGCTTCCCACGATGAAAGGATTTCCTCGTCCAAAGTGATGAATACTCCTTCCCCGAAAAGCTCGATTGCAGGCAGCCAGGAGGCCATCCCTTCGATGTCAGGAGGCACGATCACTTCGCCGTTCATGCGGGAGAAGCCCTTCAGCACCCGGATTTCTTTCAGGCGATGAACCGCCACCACCTGGTGGAACGCCCGGATGATTTCGCGGCGGATACCGGCGGAATTGCCAGATTCATTTGCCGACGATTTCCAAGTGTGGGTGTGATGGATCGTCACCAAGTCCTCGTCATCCCGATTGTCTGAAATGGGAGTCGTAAGAGCTCCATATTCCTTCTCCAAAAGAATCGCCGGTGTGATCGACTTCCCATAGAGTGGATAGCCTTGTTCAATTTTTTCACGCGCATCAATAATCTCAGCTTCAGTGCAGCGGAATTCATCTTTCAGCAACGATAATTGAATTCGTTTTTGTAGATCTGTCATCGGCTTATCCAGAGCATAACGCAGCCTGGAATTTCTGAAAATGCGGTCCACCACGGTGTTTCGTCGGATTTGCGATTCGGGTGGAATCACGAGAGCACTCACTGTCACTGCCGAGTGAACCCGGCTGTCGTTGACCTCCAACAGAGTGGCGAGTTCGGAGTGCGGACTGAGGGTGGGAGATTCCCGTATCCATGGCTGTTTACCTGCCCTGCCAAAAGGAACCTTATTGTTAGCAGAGAATGGCGCGCTGGCACGGCAAACCATGCACTCCAACTCCGGCGTTAAGCCCTTTGTATACCGCAATCGCAGGTGGGGTTGCCCGATATTCTCCCGGCACCTGCCCTGTTCCTCGGTTTTCGCCTCGCGGTGAGTCAGGTAATGCCACGGCACATCCGCCAGGTGTCCATCTGGATGGGCGATCAGCCACAACACCTGATTCAGTTCGGGCTGTTTCTCACATTTGGTGCATCGAGGCAGTTTGTCCGCAGCATCCCATTCAACACCTTTCCATGGCTTATGGAAAAGAAAGCCGCAGTTCGGGCACCTCATCCAAGCAGGAAATCGGACCGCCGGGATGCAGTCGCCCACCACGGTACCGCTTTCCAACTTCTTGGCGACAGGAGGCTTGCGAAGTTCCTGTTCTATACCCAAGGAGGAGCGCACGCCGTCCACATACGGAATCAGATCACCAGCCGGCTTTCCTCCACTCTTCGTCCATTCCCTGATGTCCTTGATGACCATCAGGTATTTCGGCTCTTCCACCGCACGAACGATTGCTCCTACGGAGCTGTGTCCAAGAAGATGGGAAAGGCGAACTGGAGTGTGCTCTATGCTCATGTTTGTTTCAACAGGCTGACATCTTCGACATTTCGCACCGACTGCAGGGTGGGCCACAGGCCCCTTGAAGGAGGATCATTGAAATCCCGCAGGAGCCGGAGGCCTTGGTTTTCGCTTTTCCGCTCATGATAGCGGAGTACGCATTTTGACTCTTTTGCACTCCTGGATTCGCTGTCCCACTGATCCACCAACCTGTCAAGATGGGCGCACACGTCCACAGCCCTCTCACCTGCGGCCCTTGCCAATCTGGATTTCAGGATCTCGAGCACCTTGGATAGCCGTTCGTCAGAAGCGCTAAACAGTCCAGCCGACTTATTCAAACACAACCCTTTCACGGCATGCCTCACGACAATGACGAGCGCAGCGTGGAGCGCTCTGTCGCGGGCCTGGTGTGTGAATGGGGTAATGCTGGTGGGTTCCACGAATCGATAGAACGACTCGTGATAGCCGCGGAAGTGCTCGTAATGAGAAAGGCTTCGCGCTTGGTCCCGGTAAAAATTGACGAACACAAGCCCTGGAGTTTCTCCCCGTCCCACCCGACTGGTGCTCTGAATGTATTCACCGGTGGTGAGCGGCTGGCCATTCACCACCATCAAGGCTAGCCGCGAAACATCCAGTCCCACGGAAATCATGTTGGTGGCGAGCACCGCGTCGAGGCAATCATGGCTGCCCCTCGGTCTTTCCAAGCGGGCGAAGATTTCCGCATTTTTTTCGGGACCGGTTTGGCTTTGAAGTTCAGCAACCGCCGGGCGTTCGCGCCAAGCATGAGTTATGTCTTCACTGTCGTCTTTGGATGACTGCTCCAACACCTCCTCTAGCATTCGCCTGAGTCGATTCTGAACGTCGGGTCCAAAAGCGTTCCAACTGATTCCAACCCCCTTGATACTGCCGTGGTAAACGACCAGAGTCCACCACGCGTCCAGCAAACGTTCCCGATCCTCAAATCGCCTGCTGAAAAGAACAGCGGGTGCGGCGATCAGCGCTGCTGCCAATGGAGCCATGCAGTGACGGCGATCAAGTGCAGGTGCAAGGAATCCCACATACAAGCGTCCAGGTTTTACTTCGAGTGGCACTGTTCGAGCAAAGAAGGAATCATTGCACTCCAAACCTGGAGGAGGAAATATCGAAACATCCCTGCCATAAAGCCTGCGCACCTGTTCGGCCGCCATGCGGATGGTGGCTGTGGATGCGACAATCTTTGGGTGAATGCCTTTCGATATCAGGACCGTATCAAGCGCCGCTTCATACAGGCCAGCCACCGACCCTAGAGCCCCCGCAATGAGATGAAGTTCGTCCTGAATCACCAATTCGGGCGGTCGTGTTTCCTCATTGCCAAAGAAGGCAGCGGCACGGTCCTCCCAGGCCAGCATGGCAAACTTATCGATGGTGGCGATCAGAAGCGTCGGGGGATTCTTGTAAAGGGCTTCATCCACCACATTGCACGGCAGTATGCCGTCATGGTAACCACTGAAATCACAAGCGGAGTTGCAGCACCGGAACGCAAATGCACGTTGCGAGGCACGGTAGCTCTTGGCGGGGTCAAAAGGATTCCCGCACCACGGGCATTTTCTCAACACCAACAGAACCGGGGCTTCCCTCCGCGCCGAGATCGCGTCCTCCACGCACTCGGCGGCCTTTTTGAACGAATTCGGACTTGCCGCACCTCCCACCCACATGCCCAAGGTGATCCGCTCGTCACCTAGACCCGCTTCCGGTTCCCTGAGACGGATCAGTTCCATGGCACATATCAGTCGTGTGGCGCGTTCAAATTGCTGCCCGGTAAGCAGGCGCAGCGTGTAGCGCATCAGAGCGGTGGTTCCGCCACCAGTATGAGGGTATTTCATGCGACGCCAGCCTATCAGGAAGGCGATTAATCCAAGATATGCCTCAGTCTTGCCCCCGCCGGTTGGGAACCAGATCAGGTCAACAGTATCCCGGTACTCGCAATCTTCATTCACAACCGACCCGATGGTGGTCAACAGGAACGCCAACTGGAATGGGCGCCACCCGGGAGTGATAGATTCCTGTTTCCTGATGAGATTGTCCTGCCGCATTTGATCCGCCATGGCCCGATTGGCGAGAGCAAAAGCACGCGCTACCAATGAGTCACTTTCGAGCAGCGCCACTCCCCCCTTCATTCTCGCAAGTGTGACATGCATCCGCTCGACTATCTTTTGCGCCGCCTCGGCATCTGGCAGATCAGGAGCTTCCTCCCGGCGTTCATCCACCCAAAGACCGTATTCCTCTACGAAACTTCTGAGTCTCCCGATGATTTCCGGCTGTTTTGCCGAGGATGCGCCACAGGATGAAAGAAAATCAAGATCCAGAACTTCATGGTCCTGGCCGGAAACATCGGCGGTTACCTGTGGCACTTCCACAGCCGGCAGAAACTCCGTGCGGATCTCTCGCACCATTCCATCCCTCGTTTCCCACTGAACCGAAGCACCGTGGCCTACGGCGTAGATCCGTTTCGAACGGTATTGCAATTCCAACTCTCGCTCCTCAGGGGACAAGAGGGAAAAATCAACACGCGGGTATTCCCCAACCTCGCCATTCTCTATCAAGCATCTCAGCGAGGCTTCGAAAATGGAACGTGAGTTCCTCATCTCGCTTACCTCAAGCTCCGTCAGATTCCCCTCGATTTCAGCATCATTGAACAGTGATACAGTGACAATCCAACCATCAGAAAACGGCCGCCAAAGCACATCCACCCCTGCTTTACCCGTGAATAGAGAGATCCGACGATTCGTGGGGTGCTGTCGAGCGTCAGGCTCTCCTGGGGACGAAACCAGCAGTGAGTCTTGCTCTAAGTCGGAGCATAGCAAGGGGACCCTCAACCATTCCTCTCGCATGAATCTCCCAGCCGAGTCACGCTCCCCAGTTCTTTGATATGCGGCTGCGGAGGTCGCCAACACCAGGCGGGCTTGCTCGCCCCTCACAAAAAAAGAGAAACCCATTGAAGAAGGCGGAATGTAGCGTTTTCTCCGAATCGGGCTTGCCGCTGTTTTTCCCTCCAAGTCAGACGTGACATCGTCCTCAATATCCTCGTCGGCATCTCCGCCTGCGACATCCAGCCCGTCGCCCCCCTTGATGACAGGGAACAGAACCCCACACGGGTGGCGCTCCAGCGGCTTGATGCCCCGTAGCACCACATCCTGATCCTGGCAAACCGGACCGATGAGCTGGTGTTTCACCCAGCTCACCATTTGATCACGGAATTCATCTCGTCTCATCGGCACTGAATCTGACATTGTGCTCCTGGCTCGGCAATACTATTTCCGTCCCCATAAATGGATGATCCATGAAGAGAATGATTTGAAACGGTTGCAACCATCTCCCACGTCCGAGGTCCGTGGCCGCTGTGATCCGTTAGGTCCAGCCAAGCGCGGATGGACAGGGGAACCCGATGGCCGTCCTGGCTTCCGGCACCAGGGCGGGATGGTCCCAGGGGTCGAGCGGCAGATGGCCGGCCAATCCCCCGTAGTGGCGCGGCTTGCCAGTCACTCGCTCGCCACATTCAGGTTTTCGGCAGGAAGAATCCGCGTTGTTTGGCGGAGATCGGCAGGCCGGTTTTTTCCATGACGGCAAGCATGTCTTCCCACACCATGCGCTTGGGCTTGGTGTCGTGGGTGGTGCGGAGCAGGTAGCTTGGATGATAGGTCACCCGCAGTGGGATCCCCTCGCAGGCATGCCATGAACCGCGCAGCGAGGCGACCGTGCCGCCGACGCCGAGCAGGCCCTCGGCGGCGCAGCCGCCGAGGGCGATGATGCACTGCGGGCGGATGATGTTGATTTCCGCCCGGAGCAAGGGCAGACAGGCCGCGATTTCCTCCGCCACGGGCGGGCGGTTGTTGGTGCTCTGGCGGGCCGTGGCAGGGCGGAACTTGACAACGTTGGAAATGTAAACCTCGCCGCGCTCCAAGCCCATCGCGGTGAGGATCTTGTCGAGCTGTTGCCCGGCCGGGCCGACGAAGGGTTCGAGTTTCTTCTCCTCCTCATAGCCCGGTGCCTCACCGATGAACATCAGCCGTGCCTCGGGATTGCCGGTGGCGAAAACCATGACCTCGCGCAAGGTGCCCAACGCGCGGGCGGGTGCCCAGGTTGCCGCCTGGCGGCGCAACGCCGCGAGTTGTTCGGCACGGGAAGCCCCTTCGATGACCAGTTGCGGCATCGGCACCCCTGGCCGCGCGGGTACCGGCTCGACCGGCGGCATGTCCGCAAGTGGCAATACCCCCATCCTGGCAGGAGCCCGCGATGGTGCCGACGCCAATGGCGGAGCGGCGGGAGCGGCGGCGGTTCGCCCCGCCCGAAGGCGTTCGCTCAGGGCCCGCAGGCCGCTCCGGGCGTCCGGGTCCAGATGCAAATGGCTCATCCCCTGCGCTTGCTGGGCGTGGAGAAACTCAAGCAGGACATCGACCGGACGGCTCACCCGCGAAAGCTAGCGAGTCCCCTGCCCCGGTGCAATCGCCGTGTTGCAATTCGCCAGAAAGTTGTAAGTCACAAGTTGACAGGATGGACGGCATCCGCTAGACCACTCCGCGTGGTGACCAAGTTCCAACCCGGCTCAACGCACTGCCGCCGCCTTGGCCCCATTTCCCGCGAATAAGCACCGCCTGCCATCCGTATCACCAGCACGGCACACCTTCGAGTCACCATGAAATTCCTGAGATTTTTCGTCATCGCCATCCTTTCCTGCGTGCCGGCCGCCCCTGCAGCCGTGCGCATTGATCAGCAGACCTTCGGGGCCAGCCTCGGCGGTTGGACCAAGCGCGGCAACCAGGCGGCGGAATACCCGCTTTCCGGGGCCACCTACCGCACCTACAAGCCCGAGGTCACGCCCACCCCCGATGGTGGGCTGTTTGTCTCGCTCCGCATCGACCATGTTCGCGGCTGGCTCTCGTCAGACGACCATGCCGTCCTGGAAATCACCGTCAGTGCCAGCGGCAATATCGAATCCGCCCAATCCACCATCGCCATTCAGGGCCGCTCCATCACCACCGACTTGATCCGCAGCGGCAGCGAAGCCGGCAAGAAGCTCGTCGGCGTGGACCGCGCGGTGCAGATTGGCACCGACCTGGTGGCTGATCTAACAGCCAAGATGCTGCAGGAGAAACTGGTCGAGGCCGGCCGCGTTTCCTACCCTGCGGTACTTCGCCACAACTACAATCTGTTGTTTCAAGCCATCCGCAGCGAGGCGGAACCAAGCCCGGAGAAACCCGCCACCGGGGACCAGCCCGGGCCCCCCAAGGAGAAACCGAGCCCCGGAGACGCCCCCGCAGCACCGCCGGAGGAACCACCCGCCGAACCGGCCAAACCGGCGCCCCCGCCCAAGACCGCCGCCAAACTCGAAATCAAGCCCGTTGGCGAGGCCCCCAAGAACGACCTTCCGGTCAAGAAGTGAGCATGCCACGCGGCTCAGGCGAGGGCTAACAGCTTCGCCTTGAGTTGCTCCTTGGTGACGCTGGCGCCGATGATTTGGTCCTTCACCTCGCCGTTCTTGAAGAACAGGAGAAACGGAATGGAGCGGACGTTGTATTTCGTCGCGAGTTGGGGTGCGTCGTCCACATTGAGTTTGCCGACCTTGGCTTGGCCCGCCACCTCGGCGGCGACTTGGTCGAGCACGGGACCAATCATCTTGCAGGGGCCGCACCACTCGGCCCAGAAATCCACCAGGACCGGCAGATCGGAATTGATTACTTCGGATTGGAAGTTGGCGTCGGTAAGTTTCAAAGACATGCGCGGAGTATGAACCCACAATCCGCCAACGTCAAGAGCCGCCCTGCCAATTTGGCAACGCGGCTCGCGACAACAACCGGAAATCCGGCCTCTCAGCTCAGGCCACCCGCGACAAACGCGAGGTAGAGCACACCGCCGGCCAAGAGGAAATTGATGATGGGAAGGACCATGGTAGTAGGATGTTAGAACTGGGGAATCAGGAGTTGGGCTCGGGTTCGAGAAGCTGCATGAAGTCGCCTTTGATCGCGGGGTCCCGGTCTTGGGCATTGATCCAGGTGTTGCTGATGTCGTACTGGAAGTAGAAGACCACGCACGCGGCGACGAAACCAACGACGGATAGAAACTTCAACAACCCGCTCACCCCCGTTTCATCTTCCTCTTCGTCCATCCTGAGGGTGGCCAGTTGCGCGGCGGTGGCCGTGGCGGCACTGAGCGGCTGAGTGGGCGCTTGCAGTTGCACCGTGGCCTTCGGCAAGGTGGGCCCACCACCCAGTGGCTGGGTGGCGGTCTTGAGAGCGATCGTGCGTGCGCCGAGGGGCGCGGTGGAGGTGGCAAGCCGGATGGTGGGCGCAGGCGCGGAAGCGGCTCCGATGGCGGGTTTCAACGCAATGGTGGGAGCCGGGGCCGTTGGCCGCGGCGGCGGCGCGGTGGGTGCCGGCGGTGCCGGCGGACTGACCGGCGGTGCCCCGGGCACCGTGGCGCCCGGGGATGCGGGTGGGGCATCCGCAGCCTTGAGGACGACGCGGACGGTTTCCTTTTTCAAGGGGACGCTCGAGGTTTGCTTTTTCGGAGCTGAGAATTGGTTGTCGTTTTCGTTCATACGTGCGCGGGTTTACAGGACCGGTGGGCGGAGCGAAACGGATTTTTCCGACCCTGTCAAACCCCAATCGTAATTATTCGGAATTATTCTGAAAAATCTTGGTGAAAAATCCTGGGGTGCCGCCACCCATGCGGGCATGCGCGTCAAGTTAAGGGAAATGTGATCCCTGTTACCGGCAGGGATCCGCAACAGCAGTCCCTAACTGGACATCCTGCGGTCCGATCGGACCGCAGGATGTCCAGTTGAGGTGGAGATTGTGCCGAGGTTGATACAGAAATTCGCGAGGAACTTACCGGTACCAGGCGTCAGGTCCTTAACTTGACGGGCATGCCATGCGGGATCAAAGGCCAAACGACACCCGAGCCGGCCGGTGAAACTCCGCCCGCTCACGGCTGGGACCCCGCTGGCTTGGGCTTCAGAATGACATAGGCGGGCAACCCCACCGCGTCGAAGCGCTGCATCACCGACTTGGCGGGATCAAGGCACTTGAAGCACCTGCACCCGCCCGAAGCACCTCGTTTCACCGACAGGTCCATTGACCACGACTCGTTCCCAATCCGTGGTGCCGATCGGCGTTACCGTCTCCGTAGCGGTGAAGACTGTCCACCCAGTCAAATCCGAGCCGCACTGCGGCGTGTAGGTGATGCCCGGATGGGTGCTCGCCTTGCGGCGGATGAACTCAAGGCGGAGCACGCCGCCAACGCAGGCCGCACATGGCAGTCCTGCCGTCCCACCGGCATCCATACTCAGCAGACGGCAATCCGGCTTCGTCGGATCCAGGTTGAAGGCGAATTTCAACAGATTCGGCACCCCGTCATGTTGCGGCATTTGTTGCGGCCCGGTCTGCCCTGGCGGCACCCCGTTTGCGGTCATCCAGACTTCAAAGGGCACGAGCGGCGCGATGGCGGTGCCGGTCAGGGTGAGGTCAAACGGGCTCTCATCGCTGTCGTTGTTGGCGAGGTGGAGCGCAGCCGTCTTGGCTCCGGTAGCGGAAGGTGCGAATTGCACCGTGAAGGTGGTGGTCCCGCCCGGCCCGCTCACCGGTGCCACCGCGTTGGCCGTGACCGTGAAGTCGGCCGCGTTGGTGCCGTCCTTGGTGAGCGTCAAGCCTGTCAGGTTGGCAGTGCCGGTGTTCTTGATGGTGAAGCTGAGACTTGCGTTAGAACCGACATTGACGGCCCCGAGGCCGACGACGGTGGCGATGGTGAGTTTGACGGCATCGGCGGCGGCTGCGGTACCGAGCACCTTGACTTCCGGGAACAACAATTGGACGATGGGCGAACGCTGGAACAACAGGATCAGCGAACTGAGGTAGGCATGGTCTTCATCAATGCCGTCCCCATCTTCATCATAGAAGTCGTGCTCGGTACGCTGGAGGCCCTTGTAGGGGTCGTTGAGGTAGCCGGAGTTGGTGCCGAGGGTGAGGTTGGCGGTGACGACGGTGTTCTTGTCGATGATCTGGCTGCTGCCGGTGAAAAAGTCCAAACTGGTCTTGTCTTGCGGCTGATTCCGCAGGTTCGGGACATCGACCAGATCTAACAAACAATTGATGCCGAAGGAGAGGGTCGTGTTTTTGCGGTTGAGTTCCCAGGCATCGTTGAGGGACAAACCGGTGGAATGGTAGTCCGATTCGTCACTGAGTGAGGCTTCCAATTCGAGCCGGTGATCACCAAACTGGTGGGCCAGGGCGGCCAGAAAACCGGTCCGGATGTCGTCGATCTCGGCGAGAAACGGCAGCTCCGTTTGGACGGGGAGAGCGCCGGTTGGCGAAGATCCGCTGATGGCATCGCGGAGATATTGGAAGCGGAAGGAGGTATCGGCGTTGATGTCGATTGCTCCCCGCAGATAATAGGAGGTGACGCGGATGCGATCCGCCTCCTCCTGATAGGCCTGGTAACTGGTATCGTAGCGTTGGGATTCCACCTCGGCACGCGCCTCGGACGAACGCAACGCGGGCAGCAGGAGCGGTACATAAAACAAATGGGTGGGTTTCATCGGTGCGGGACGCGGGAATTCACAAAAATTTGGTGAAGTCAAAAAAATCTCGAAATGAGGATATCGATGGTCACCCCCAACCGCCATCGGGCGGCTTATCCGGCCCGATACGGGGTGGCATCCTCGGCGACCATGGCCGTGGCGGCGGGGCGCGACACGAACGGCCCGCCGAGCAGCGAGGGCAGACGGGCGCTGAGCCAGTCACGGGCGGCGACATTGCGCAACGCACATTCCCAGATGGTGAGGACGTGCCAGCCCATGGCACGGAGAGCGTCCTCATGGCGCTGGTCGCGTTGTCGGTTGCCCTCGATTTTCGCCTGCCACCATTGGCGGCGGGTGGCGGGCAGGCGGAAGTTCTTGCAGTATGCATGGCCGTGCCAGAAGCAGCCGTGCATGAAGATGACCGTGCGGTATTTCGGCAGGACCAGATCCGGCTTGCCAGGCAGCACGCG
Organism: Verrucomicrobiota bacterium; assembly: GCA_026397725.1. GTDB lineage: Bacteria > Verrucomicrobiota > Verrucomicrobiia > Verrucomicrobiales > Akkermansiaceae > Luteolibacter. The sequence continues at coordinate 48,310 of JAPLUI010000315.1, forward strand.
GTTGTGCGGTCCGTTCACCGTGAAACGGTAGCCCATGCGGTGGAGCATGGAGCGCAGCGCCAGCTCCGGCTTGGTGTTGCGCCCACGAATCCGGGACATGACTTGGGAACGCTTTTCCGGAGTGAAGATGTCGGTCATCGCATGCCCAATGAATGCTCGGATGCCCCCGGATGCCACTCAAATGAGCGCACCCCGGATGCCCGCACCCGGAATTCCGCAATACCGATTTGACTGGGTCGCTCCCCGTGCGACGTCCCGCAGAACCTCACCAGCCAACCGCAGCTTGGCAACCCGTCGAAACCTCCAGCCCTGACCTTGAGATGGAAATCGAAATCCCCAGTCGGGACCACCACACCGCGGCGGAGGCAATCCGGATGCGCAACGAGTCTCTCGAAATCCGAATCCCCGACCCCGGCAACCCGATGAGGCGCGGTCTCGGCGCAAAGCCCCCCCCCTCGAATTTTTTTTGATTTTCTAAGGCTTGGCAAGCGGCGGCCCGGCGTGCAAGCTGGCCGCATGTTTGACCCTGACCGCTACGATGGCCGCATGCCCTACCGCCGCTGCGGCGACTCCGGCCTGCTGCTGCCAGTCATTTCGCTGGGCTTTTGGCACAACTTCGGACGCCTTGATGATTTCCAGGAGGCCCGCAAAATCATGCGCCGCGCCTTTGATCGCGGGGTCACCCACTTCGATCTGGCTAACAACTATGGCCCGCCGCCAGGTTCCGCCGAGGACCACGTCGGGCGCATCCTGGCGGAGGATTTCATCTGCCACCGCGACGAACTCATCATTTCCACCAAGGCCGGCCACGACATGTGGCCCGGTCCCTACGGCGCGGCCGGCTCGCGCAAACATCTGCTCGCCTCGCTCGAGCAATCGCTCAAGCGCCTGCGCCTGGCTTATGTCGATGTTTTCTACTCCCATTGCCCGGACCCCGCGACCCGCCTTGAGGAAACCATGGCGGCCCTGGCCACTGCCATCCACAGCGGCAAGGCACTCTACGTCGGCCTCTCGAAATACCCGCTCAAGCGCCTCAAAAAGGCCGTCCGCATCCTCAAGGACATGGGTGTGCGCTGTCTGGTCTATCAACCGCCCTACTCGCTCCTCAACCGCTGGCCCGAATCCGCGGGCATCCTCGAGTGGCTGCGCGACGAGGGGATCGGTTGCGTGGTGTTCAGTCCGCTGGCCCAGGGGCTGCTCACGCCGAAATACCTCGATGGCATTCCCGATGGGTCCCGCGCCGCCCGCCCCGAGGGGTTTCTCCAACCCGAGCAGGTGGCGGCCCACCTGGGGAAAATCCGGGCCTTGGCCGAACTCGCCGCCGCTCACGGCATGGCCCTCCACCATCTGGCCCTGCAGTGGGCGCTGCGCTCGCCCGCCGTCACCTCCGCCATCATCGGTGCCCGCACCGTCGCCCAACTCAACGACTCGCTCGACGCCCTCCTCGCCGCACCGCCCGGTGACGCGCTGCTCGATGCCATCGATGCCGTCGCACCCCCCGCCGCCAAGGACAAGGACACCGACAGCTAGCCGTGCATGGACCGCAGATCGCAGCTTGTGAATTGTGGATCGACGCGAGCTTGGCACTTCGCTTGATCCGCCATCCGCCATCATCACCTCCCAACCTCGTTACTTCACCACACCCCACCCCACCGACTTACCAACCGCCATGACCTGGAACGATTACTTCCTCATCCTGTTTGATAGCTGCTGCGCCACCTACCGCCGCGGCATCCGCGATTTCCAACACCTCTACTCGGGGGAAGACCTCGCCTTTCTTGCCACCATCGGTTACCAAGCACGCGAGTTCTTCGATTTTGTCGAGGACTTCTGCGACGACGGCACGCCCACCCCTTCCACCGCCCTGCTGGTGGCCGCCGCGCGGCGCGATTTCTTCCTGACCGTGCAACATGGCGTCACCAGCCAGCAAGTCCTCACCCGCGATGCACTGCCCAGCTTCGGCCACACCCTGGCCGGCGTGCCCTACCTGCCCCGCATCTTGGCCAAAGCCCGCGCCAAACTCCGCGGCGAACTCGATCCGGACCTCATGTTCTGCTGCGGCGGCGACCGCAACTTCCTCAGCAAGCACGGCTCCATCCCCCCGGCGGATTTCCTCCGCCACGTCTGGGCCGCCGGTGACAACGACGACAAACTCGTCGCCTGGCTCAAAGCCCAAACCCCGTGAAGATCGTCACCATTCCGCGGACCGCGCAACTGGAGCAGGACGGCGACTACGGAAAGCATTTCGATAACGTGAAGATGGAGTTCATCCGCGATCACGTCGCTCCATGGTTCATGGGCAGGGGGTGCCGGGCCTTGCCAAATGAGCAACATGCCCCCTCACACCCCTGCGCCGCTGCGCGTCCCGGGTGGTTGCGGCGAGCCGGAAGCGCAGGCAATTTGCCAGATGAAAAACTCCTTGCCCACTTCGCGAAATGGCAACGCTGAAAAACCAACTCCCGATCCTTCATCTCAAGAACTCCCGATGATTCACCACTTGAAATATCTGGCTGCCGCTTGCCTTCTCGCGGGATGCTCCGGCATCCTGGCCGGCCCGCTGGTCGCCCAGGACGCCCTAACAGGAGATTTCTCGAAACCTGCGGAAATCGAAAAGCGCCTCGCGGCCGCCCGCGCCGATCTCCAGAACCTTCCCGCCGATGCCGATCCCGCACTGCGCGAACGCTGCCAACAACTGGAGGCGGCCTGCCAGTTTCATCTCGCGGCGGTCCGGATCACCGCCGCGGCGCAAGGCGAACAAGAAAAAGCGGTGCAAGCCGTGGTTTCGTGGCACGGGTTTCCCACGCCGCCGCCCTATTCTCTGCTGCTGCTGGACGAAATTCGCGAGAGGCTCGCCACCCTGGCGGACGCCCAACGCGCCGCCGAAGTTCAATTGCGCATTGACACGACGGATATCGAAGGGGCCCGCGACAAGCTCGACGACCACCAACAGGCGGAGCGCCGGTGCATGGAAACCGCCGCCAGCGCCAGCGATCCCGCAGCCCGCCAAAGCGCCGAACTCCCGGCGAAATCAGAGCAGGTGGCCTCGCGAATCTTCGCCGAACAAGTCGCCAGGTTCACCCTGCGACTGGCCGCCCAACGAGCCGAACTCCAGATGATCCAGGCGAAAAGCCAACTGGCACAACTCCACCTGAAGACCATCGGCACCCACACCGCCTTTCCCAAAAAGGATCTCGACGACATCCTGCAACGCATTGCCCGTGATCGGGCGGAAGCGGTTGCCGCCTTGGTGGCTGCCAGCCACAACCCGCAGTCCTCCAACCCGCTGCTGTCATGGCGGATCGAGTTTCTCGATCTGGAAAAAACCTTTTGGAATACCCGCTTCGCGGCGCTTGACCAGGCGGATGCCGCCACGGCGAAGTCGACGCTCGCCACGTTCAAGCAACTCAAGGTCCGGGTCGATGACTGGGTTGAAGCCGCCCAACTCCGCCTCGCGGGCGAGTCCACCGGGGTGATCGGAATCTCGGGAGCGGTTGAAATCGATTTCGTTCAAATGCGGGCCGGCCTCCAGCAGGTATGCCAAATGCAGCGTCGCATCGGTTTCGCCATCGCCGATCTCGAAGGCACCCATCGCGGCACTCCAGTGCTTGATCGCATCTCCGCGGCCCTGGGCTCCTTCTGGAATGCGGAACTCTATCTTGCCGAAGAAACCGAGATCATCGACGGCAAGAAAAGTTCCACCTATCGGGCGGTCACACCCGCCAAACTGGCACGCCTCGCCCTCATCCTGACCGTCGGATGGGTGACCTTGCGATTCCTCTCACGGCGCGTGCGGACAATCGTCTCGCGCAAATCCAACATTCCGCAAACCACCGCCGATCTCGCTGCGAAATGCGCCTTTGGAACCGGCCTCACCCTGCTCGTCATCTACGGCCTGAACACCGTTCACATCCCCTTCACCGTCTTCGCCTTCCTTGGTGGCGCGTTGGCCATCGGCGTCGGCTTCGGCACCCAGACACTACTCAAGAACTTCATCAGCGGCATCATCCTCGTATTCGAACGCCCCTTCAAGGTGGGCGATGTCGTCGAAGTGGATGGCATCACCGGTCGCATCAAAAGCATTGGCTTGCGGGCCTCCATCGTCCGCCACTTCGATGGCATCGACAGCATCATACCAAACAGCGCATTGCTGGAAAACCGTGTCGCCAACTGGACCTTCGCGGACTCCCTGCTACGCCATTCGATCACGATAGGCGTCGCCTATGGCTCACCAACCCGCGATGTGGCGCACACCCTGCTTGCGGTGGCGGCAGCACATGGACTCGTTGTGGATGATCCCGCACCCGCAGTCCACTTCGAGAATATCGGCGACAACACCCTTCTGTTCCGACTGATGTTCTGGTTCGACTCCGCCAAGACCCAGCGCGATCCTCTCGCCAGCGACTTGCTCTTCATGATCGAAAAAAATACTCACCGAAGCCAACATCGTCATTACCTAACCGTAAACACCACCGTCTTATGAAACGCAACACCACCTCAATCGCAGTGCGCCTCATTTCCGCCGCTCTCTGCGCCGCTCCGCTGCTCACCAGCGCCGGACCAACCGTCGCCGAGCCCATCATCACCGCGCCGGCAGCCAACGCATGGGAATTTGCCATACCTTGAGCCTGGGCAGTGAGCCCACCCGCATGATTATGCGGCACCCAGGAGGGTGTCATTTTTTTGCGTCTCCCGCGAGTGAACCCGCTCGCTTGCCTACCCCTCCCTCTTCGGACCGTGGCCTATCAAAGTCGTCAATGAGTTGGACCGCCGCTCGATGGATGCCCAGGACATGCTCCTCACCTACCTCGACCGCATGAGACCGGGTCACGCGTTCCTCGACACCACGAACCTCGACGTGACCAGCCTAACTGAACGCTTCCAGACCCGCTTCCAACCGGTCCGCCTTCAGCCACCGGATAACGAATCTTTCGCCGCATTCCTCGCCCGGCGCTGGGGCTCTCCCATCACCATCACCCGCCAGATCGCGGAGGGTGCCAAGGGCAACGTCAGGACCGCGATGGCGGATTTGGAGATGTGGATGGGGTGACTTTCCAGTAGAACGTTTGAGGTGAGGCGACGGCACGCTGGACTGCGAATCCAAACTGAGGGCTTATCGCCGTCGCCTCCACCGACTTGTTCGGTCTTGGCGGGTGGGGTCCGGGTCCACCGAGCCTTGACGAACGGCCACAAGCTACCAAAAGCGCCCCACTACGCAAGCAGAAA
>JAPLUI010000250.1 GCA_026397725.1 Verrucomicrobiota bacterium
GATAAGGAGCCACCACATTCTTGTGGTGGTAGCGGAAGGGCGGCCCATGAGTGCGTGCCGAAGGCTCTGTTCACGGACGTTCCTTCCGCTCGACGACAGGAATGTCGTCGCTCCCTAACGGGCATCCTCGGAGCCAAGTTGCTCGGGAGGGGCGTGCCCGCCGCGAGACGGACCGTGCCTCATGGCAACCCCGCAGCTCTCCCGGTTGAGCCATAGCGGGGTGGCGGGCTGCGCCCTTCCCACCGCACTCCAGACTTTGGCTCGCGCCTGGTTAGGTGAATGTATGGAGTGCGGTGGGAAGCGCAGCGCCACATCGCTGTGGCTAAGTCCCGGCGCCTCCCGGAAGGTGCCAGGTCATTTTCCGGGAGGCATTGCCAATGCCTTGTCCATTCAAGGTCCAGCCCAGGAAAGTGTGCAGCTACAGGCTGCCAAGCCTCCGGCTTGAGGAATCCCTGCGACAACCGCCACCACGCCGCGCCTTACAGCCGCTTCTTCGTGCCCGATCTCACCAGCGGCGCGGTGAGTTGCTCGTAGCGGGCGAAGAGGTACTCCACCCGCTGGCGGTCGCTGGCGAAGGGGTCCTTGCGGTAGCAGCGCTCGACGGCGCGGTCCAGCGCGGCGTGGGCCTTGGCCAGCGCGGGAGGCATCGCCACCGGATCGTAAAGGTCCGCCAGCGTGGCGCCGGGGAAACGCTCCCGCGCCTCCAACACCCCGCGCGCCGCCGCCTCCACCGCCGCCCGCTGCCCATCCGTCGCCCCCTCCGGCCAGGGGAAGTTGTTATAGACGATCTTCGAGGAGTAGCGGTAGCGGCTCTCCAGTCGTCCAGTCAGAGTGGCCATCCATGCCATGTGCATGGCGGAGGTGAGGATGCCGAATTGATAGGCATCCGCCTCGGGGACCATCTGGATATCGTTGGCCGCGATAACATTCGCCGGGAGGTAGGCGATGGGAATGTATCGGCGGTTCTCGGATGACGTGCGCGGAAACGCAAGGTAGCGGCCAAGGCGGGGCTGGCGATCCTCGGTGAAGAGCGACGCGACGGCGGCTTTCGCACGGGTTGCGGCCTTCGTGCTCGCGAGGCGAAAGTCGTGAACGGCTTGGACACGTTTCATGAGGGGCGGGATAGTCCTGAGCAGGTCCGGGGCACAGCCTTCCAGCCAGAGGCAGTAGCGGCTCTGCTCGTTGATGAGCCCTTCGGCACCCAGGTATTCCCTCACAAAAGGCGCGGCAGCGGGGTAATCCCTGATCAATTCGTTTCGCTCGTCGGTGGAGAGGATCAGATGGCCACCATCTGCCGGAACGCTTCCGTTCACCATGGAACGTGGAGCCGAAAGGGGGTTGGTGCGGGGAGGTATGGCAACGTCGTTCCCTTCGATTAGATAACAGTTGATGCGCGAGACCTTCATTGGCTGCGGATCGGCCTTGACGGTGGGGTATTCGTAGAGGGTCTTTTCGGGAGAATCCTCCAGGCCAAATCCGACAATCACGCAATGAACATGGGCTTTCCCACGGGCCTCGCTTTCCCACTGGAAGGTGCGGTGCGCGAAGTGAATCCGAATGCCGGCGGCGAATAACCCCGGCCAAAGGGCGGCTACCTGTTCTCCCTGGGTGATAGAGTTGGTCGATACCAGGGCACAGCGGATCGTCGGACTCACAAGGCAATACTTGAGGGCCAGCCGATACCAGCATCCGACGAAATCAATCACTCCAGCAAGCTGGCTTCCGAAAACACTTTGGACATCGTCCTTTTGCTCGGGCGTGAGAAGCTTTGATCCGACAAACGGCGGATTGCCTAACACATAACTGCATTTCTCCGCCGGGAGAATGATTTTCCAATCCATCTGCAGGGCGTTGGCGCAGACGATGTGCGGTGACTTTTGGAGGGGGATGCGGCGGTACAGTTGGCCGAAGGCTTCGGAGAGGGCGACGTTGGCCTGGTGGTCGGCGAGCCAGAGGGCGACCTCGGCGATGCGGGCGGGGAATTCCTCGATCTCGATGCCGTGCATTTGGTCCACGTCGATCATGGACAGGCTTTCCACTTCATCGGCTGTCAGGCGCTGCTCGCCGGTGTGCAACTCGAGGAGGATTTCCAGTTCGAGGGCGCGGAGTTCGCGGTAGGTGATGATGAGGAAGTTGCCGCAACCGCAGGCGGGGTCGAGGAAGTGCAGCGTGCCGAGCTTGATTTGGAGGTCCTGGAGGCGGGCGGTGCGGCGGGTGGATTTGTCGGCCTTGGCGGCGGCCAACTCGGCGCGGAGGGCGTCGAGGAAGAGCGGGCGGATGAGCTTGAGGATGTTCTTTTCGGCGGTGTAATGGGCGCCGATCTGGCGGCGCTCGCCGGAGTCCATCACGCCCTGGAAGAGCGAGCCGAAGACGGCGGGCGAGATGCGCGCCCACTCGAACGCGCAGGCGGCCAGCAGCTTCTCGCGCATCCCGGCATTGAAGGCGGCAATGCGGATAGGGTCATGGAACAGGGCACCATTGATGTAAGGGAAGGCGGCGAGGTCCTCATCGAGGTTGGCCTCGCGCTCGTTGCGGGTGCCGCGCACCGCGCCATCCGGGGTGTCGAGGATTTGAAAAAGATGGGCGAGCTTGGGGCCGGTGTCCGAGCCGTCGGCGGCGGTGCGGTTTTCCAGGAAGAGCTTGAAGTCCTGCTGGTTGAAGATGCCGGTGTCGTCGGCGAAGAGGCAGAAGAGCAAGCGGACGAGCAGCACGCGCAGATCGTGCCCGGCAAAGCCGCCGGCCTGCAACGAGTCGTGGAGGCGGGCCATGATTTCGGCGGCCTCGAGGTTGGCGGGGTCCTCGGGATCGAGCTTGTGCTGCCGGTAGCCGGGGATGAAGGCGAAGCGGCGGAGGTGCTGGTGGAGGTCGGCCAGCGGAAACTCGACGGAGGGCGGCAGGCGCTTGAACAGCGGCAGGTCGGGGTTCCGCTCCGGCTCAAGATCGTGGAGGGCGATGCGCTTGAAATCCGAGACGATGAGCCAGCGCGGGATTTCCCGGGCGCGGCCGGTGTTCAGGAGCCCGCGCACGTAATCCATGCCCTGGGCGTGGGCCTGGTCGAGGTCCTGCCCGGCGGACTTGTGCTCGACCAGGACGCGGCCGGGCCAGAAGAGGTCGATGTAACCCCAGTTGCCGGAGAGTTTCCGCACCGGTTCCTCGAAGGAGGAGACGGCCCGCCGCCTGATGCCGAAGACCTCGAAGAACTCGTTCCAGAAAGTCTGGCGTTCGGACTTCTCGGAAGTGGTGCCTTTCCAATCGCGCGAGAAGGCGATGGCGCGATGGCGGATCTCATTCCAGGAAAGCATGCGGCGGTTCTGACAGAGGGGCGGCGGATGGCAAGGGTTAAGTCGCTGATGAAACAGCGGGGGCCAGGGCGTGGCGGCCTCGCCGCGCCCTGGCTGCCCCTGCGGGTGAAGCAGTTCATGTGCGGTTCATGCCCCGCGCCTTCGCGCCGCCCATGCGGGCGGACCAGTGGGCGGCCCGCGGCCGGACCGCCCTACCGCGCCGGATGGGCGGCGGCGTCTTCATCTTGGATCCATAATCCGCTATCCACGCTCCGCCTGCATCGCCGGTGGCCAACTCGTCACATCTCCCCTGGCCTCTCCTCCCCTGGACTAACACGCACTCTTCATCACCGCAGATTGCGACCGCCAACCCGTCCTCTGAATCCAGCTTCAGCCAGGCGCACTTCAGCGCAGCCGAATTCATCCCGGCAGAGTTTCAGCGAAGCGAAGCCGAAACCCTGCTCCCGGTTTAGTGGTCAAGAGTCAGACACAATCGCATTCAATCCCACAAGAACCTGATCAAGTTCGGAAGGATCACAGGACGACAATCTCGCTGAAAGCCGCTTGGTGGAGAGTGTTCGGATCTGGGATATTTTCGCCCAAGTCCGCTTGGGCAGTTTTGTCTTGATCAATTCCAGGGTGAGGGGATACCGGCTTGCGGCTCTTGGCTTGTAAGTGCGATCACAATCACAGTCCCCGAGCGGTCATTGAACGCAGTCTTGCTGACGATGAGGACCGGTCGCCGCCCGGACTGTTCACGGCCGACTGTCGGATCAAGATCGGCCCAGTATATGTCACCTCTCAGTATGCTGGCCATTCGGAGATATCGCTTGAAAGTCCCATGTCTGCGAAAGCCTGTTCCTCGGCTGCGTCAAGTTTGGCGCACTCCCGAAGCAGAGAATCATGGTCCAGGCGGACCAACTGCTGAGAGACAGCCGCTCTGAAGACCTCCGAACGGCTACGAAAGCGCTTGGCACGCACCAGGGAATCGACGCGACCGAGCAGGCTCTGATCAATCGAAATGGCAATTCTTGCGGAATTCATACCGAAAGAATGCCCCTCCCCTTGGGCTCCGTCAATATCCGATTCGGGCTTCACGACGACTCGACCGCCCCAGCCGGCTCACGGGGCGACGACGATCTGGCCCTTGCCGTCGAGCCACTTCTCGGTGGCGGCGGTGTAGGTGCCGGCCGGTTTGTTGACGTTGTTCACGGTGAGGGACTTGACGGTCAATACGCCGGGTTTGCCGTCGGGGCTGTCGGTTTTGACGGTGGTGTTAGCGGCCATGACCAGGGCGGTGACGGTCTCGCTGCAGCCGTTGAGGCTCAGGTAGGCGGCGCCGTTGTTGCCGGCGTTGAGCAGGGTGATGGTGGCCGTGTCCTTGATCTGATTGCTGTTGAGCCAGTGCAGGCAGTCGTTGAAGCCCTGGCCGCCGACGCTCACATCGCCGCTGATGGCGTCTATCCCGCCGGGTTTCTCCATCTGGACGCGGCCGGTATGGACGTGGAACTTGCCGGTGCTGGTGTTCGGTTTGTCGCCGGCCAGGCGCAACGGCTCGTTCTTGAGGTGGCTGCTCGAGGGGGCCATCAGCAACACCACGTTGCCGGTACCCGAGATGCTGCCGGTGTAACACAACGCGTTGCCGGCACCGCTGTCGATGGTGAGGGTGTGGCCGTTGGTGACCACGTCGATATCGCAGGTTCCGGTCTGCCAGCCGAACTTGGTATCGGCGGTCAGGTTGGCGGTGTTGCCGGCTCCGATTTCCTTGTTAGGAACGACGTGCTCGCCCGCGACGTCGAGGCGCGGATCGATGGTCATGCTGCCGCTCCCCTCTAACCACGGCTGCGGAGCCCGGTGGGTGCCGACGGCGATCTTGGTCCCATCGGCGACGAGCTGCTTGACGGTGAGTTGGCCACCGCTGCCGGTGCGGATTTTCGCCTGGCCATCGACCCGCACCACGGCCAGCGCGGTCGTGTGGCCAGCGAGGTCGAGGTAACACGGTTGCGCCTTGCCATTGAGCGTGACGCTGGCGGCGGGCGCAAACTGACCGTCGTTGCCCAACATCACGGTGGCGGCGGTGGCACCGCCCACCAGCAGGTTGCCGGGGATGGCGATCACGCCGGGCGGCTTGTTGAGTTTGAGCGTGCCGGATGTCAGGACGGTGGCACCTTGGTAGGAACTGGCCGCAGGACCGGTGATCTCCAGCGGTTGCGAGCCCGCGGCGCTGATCGTCACGCCGCCATTGCCGGTGATGAACCCGCCGTAGCTGATGGGCTTGTCACCCGTTGCGCTGAACGTCAGGCCGAACCCGCCGGTTCTAACCGGGATGGCGCAGGTGCCGGTGGCCGGACCGAAGGTGGTCGCCGCAGTGAGCACGGCGATGTTGCCAGAACCGATGGTGGTGTTGGGATTGTCGATCACCCCGCTGGCATTGACGGACTTCACGTCGCCCACCACCACGAACCCGCAGCCCGTGATCCAACCATCGGCCGCCGTGTACACGCCCGCAGGCAGGCGCTGGCCGGCGAGCGTCAGCGACCCGACGGTTAGAACGCCGCCGGTCTGCTGACCGTCGGTCGCGATTTTCGTGGGTGCGGCCATTTTGAGGCTGGCGAATTGCTCGGTGCAACCGTTGAGGTTGAGGGTGGCTCCGCCCGTGGGTGAATCCAGCAGTTCCACGGTGGCCGCGTCGTTGAGTTGGTTGCTGTTCACCCAGCAGAGGCCGGCCTGGCCGCCGACGATGATGGTACCACCCGCAGCATCGGTACCCGCAGGCTTGGCCAGTGCCAGTTGACCGGACTTAACCCGCCAGGTGCCGGTCATCGTGTTGGGCTCCTTGCCGCCGAGGATCATTGGAGCGTCGCGCAACTTGCCATCGGCCCCACCCTGGATGATTTCCACCGTGCCCTTGCCGCCAATGGGGCCGTGGTAGCCGCTCGCACTGTCGAAGGTCAGCGTAAAGCCGTTATTGAACACGGGATTGACGCAGGACGCGGTTGCCCGTTGAAAGGTCGTGTCGCCGGTGAGCTTGCCGACGCTGCCCTGGCCTAGCGTCTTGCCCGGATCGGCAACCATGCCACTGAGTTCCACCATCAACTGCAACTTGATCTCGCGCACCGCCATCGGCTCGCGCTGCGGGGTGGCGCAGTGCAGGCGCACGGCCTTGACGGTGTTAGAAGCGAGGACGGCCTTGGCGGCACCCTTGGACAGGGTGGCGACGGTGACATACTTGGTGCCGTCGTTGGACACTTGGAGTTCCGCGCCGTCCAGCAGGCCCCTGCCGTTGCTGCCCGTGAGCACTTCGATGGCATGGACCAGCGCGGGTTTGGCGAGAGCGACGGTGAACGAGTCGCCGGCCTTGGGCGGCGCGGCGGATTGATGGAAAGTGGCGTCGTTGCCATCGAAGGCAAACACCGGCAGCAACAGGTCGCGGGTGCCGGCGCTGGCGGTGAAGGTGGCATCCAGCGCGGGCTTGGGGGGCAGGCCGATGAGCCGGCACACGGCGGCGTCCTGGGCTTGGTAGCGGGCGAGGAAGCCGGCTTCGGTGGCGGAGTTGTCCGGGCCCCAGGTGCGTTCCTGGCGGCCGGCGACGGTGCGGACCTTGGCGGCGTTGACTTCCGCCGAGGCCTCCCAAGCCACGAGGATGGCGCCGAGGACCGCTTCGCCCTTCTTGAGTTTGCTGGTGTTGCATTCATACATGCTCCACTGCTCCCAAGGAACTTCCAGATCCCACGGGCAGGTGATGGTGGCGTATCCCTGGCCGATATAATTGCGGGCCATGTTGCTTCTGCCAATCCAGGTCATGATGATGATGTCCTTGGCGGCCTCGTTGCCCAGACCTTCCCATTTGATGGTTTTCTTGCCGTGCTTTTTGACGATCTCATTGACCCGGGCGATGAAGTGGTTTGCCAAATCGCCGTCGCTCTTGAGGCCGTGCTTTGCCATGAACGCCTTGAAGCCGGGGTTGAGGGTCACCCGGCCCATCGACACCTCGTCGCTGCCGATATGAAAATAGGGGGACGACCTGAAGACGTCGCACATTTCGCCGATGATGGTGTCGAGCGCCGGATAGATCTCTTCGCTGGCCATGTTCATGCAGCCCAAGCGGATGGGCTGCTTCGTCTCCGGGTTGATGGCGTCGAAGACCTCCGGCAGGCAATTCAACGCCGCGCCGCTGTGGCCGGGCATCTCCAACTCCGGCACGATGGCGATGCCACGCGCGTCGGCGTAGGCAACCAGGTCCTTGAGTTCCTCCAGCGTGTAGCGCGTCGGGCCTTGCGGCTTGGCACCCAACTGCGGATACTTGGTGGACGGGAAACACCAACCCTGGTCGTCGGTCAGGTGCAACTGCAGATAGCGCACCTTGTACATGCGGCAGGTCTCCACCATTCGTTTGAGCCACTCCACCGGCTGCGCCTGGCGGCCGCAATCGACCATCATGCCGCAGAAGTCCGCGTGCGGCCAATCCTTGATGATGAGCTTGGGCAGGGCCACCCGGCTGTTGGCCTGACTGATTGCTTGGAGCAGGGTCGCACTGCCTTCGGCCACCGCGCGGTAGTCAAAGCCTTCCACCACGGCCTGCTCACCAATCGTTAGAGAGTGCGCACCGTCGGTGGTGCGCAGCAAGGCCGGCGGGCGCGCCACCAGGATGGATTCGTCGGCCTTGAGCGACGGGTTGAGCTTGAGGACGATGTCGCCGGCACGGGACGGGGCGCCGGCCACCGGCAGCTTGAGGTCGGTGAGAAGCTGGATTTCAGCGGCGAGGATGTCGGCCAGGCCCTTGAGGCTCGCATCGGCGGCGACGATGCGGCTGGCGGCGGTGAGATCCATCTGCCCCGGTTGCAGCGCAAGCGACTTGGGCCAGGGGATGAGGTTGAGGCCGGGATGGGTGTCGGCCGGGTCACGGGTACCCGCAGGCGTGGCGGCCTTCACCCCGCCGTTGAACGGGGTGTCGCGATCATAGATTCCGACCGGAGCGGCTGCCGCCAAACCGAGCAGCCCCGCCGCCAAGAGCAGGCACCGGGTCGCCAGAGTAATGGTTCGCCTCATTGAAGTTCTAACCTCTGCGGGCAGTCGGCCAGCGGCCAACGAGGAAGTGTTGATCACCATTGCGTTCTTCTTCATGGTTGTTATGCTATTTTTGCGATCGGGCGTCAGACTATTTTGCACGGGGTGTGACATGATAAACCGAAAGCTGGCGGATCAGTGGCTTGGCGATGCTCTTGGTCACGCGCAGGCGCACCTTGGTAACTTCGACGTCGCCGAATTGTTCGATACGCTTGTGCCCGACCGACTGGCCCTGGCACAGTTCCCTCCAAGCGCCGCCGGTGAAGCCATCGAGGCCATACTCGCGAATGCGCTCACCCTCGCTGAGCTTTTCCATGAAGATGGCGTGATTGATCGTGGTGGGTTTGCCGAGATCCAGTTCCACGGATTCGCCCTCGCCGGCGGTTTGAGCGATCGGTTTGGCGAAACGGCGGCGGATTTCATCGCCGAACTCTCTGAAGCGCTGCAGGTCGGCATCGGGCACCAGGCCGTCGCGGTTGATGCTGGCGTTGAGGATTAGGTTGGCGTTACGGCCCACGGACTTGTAATACATGTCCATCAGATTGTCAAGACTGCGGATAGTCTGTTCGTTGCCCGGGTTCCAAAACCAGGTGCTGCGCAACGGCGCGTCGCACTCGCCCGGTTCCCAAACCTTGCCGTCGGGGTGGCCGGCGCCTTCGTCATTCGCCCGGGTCACCGTTGACCAATTCGGGTAAGCGGTGACACCGTTTTCATTGCCCGGCCAACGGCTCAGCCCGGCGGGATTTTCCGGCGGCCCGCCGAAAGTTACGGCTTGTGGCTGGAGGCGGCGTTGGATGGGCGCAAGGTCGGCACCACCCTTGTCCACCGGCAGCACTCCGCCGTCAAACCAGATATAGGTGAGGGGGCCGTAATTGCCCCAAAGTTCGGCAACCATTTGTTGGGCCCGCCGCCGGTATTCGACCTGCCGCGGATCATTCGGACCCGTGGCATCCTTGACGAGGCACTTCTCAAAAACGTCGCAGTAGGCGTTGGCTGGCATGCTGCAATAGAGGCCCGGCTTAATTCCATATTTCCTGCTCGAGGCCATATACTCCTTGACCACGTCGCCTTTGCCATCGCGCCACTTCGACTGGCGCACGCCATACGGGTAAGCATCGCTCTGCCAGGAAATGAAGCCCGTGCAGTGCTTTGCCACAAAGACCGAGTAGTTGGCCCCCATCGCCTTGGCCGCTTCCATCCATTGGTCGGTACTGAGTTTGGTGGGGTTGTAGAGGTTCGGATCGAGATGACCCGCACCCTGCCAGGCACCTTCGTTGAGGTCAGTGAAGGTGATGATGTCAAAATGATAGAACATGCCCATTTCCAGGTCCTGCCAGGCGACCTGCTCGGGCGTGGGTTTGACCAGCGCCGGCGGGGCGGGACTCTGCGGCTCGGCCGCCATGGCCGAGAGGCCAAGCAGTGACGCAGCCGTTAGAATGATTTGTGTTTTTCGCGCATTCATGGTATTTCGGTCAGGTGATCTTTCTAACGGGGCGTCAAGGTTCCATCGGAGTTGCTTTGCAAGCGCAGAGTGGCTCGGGGATTCTTGACGTCCTTGCTGAGCGGGAGGGTGGCAATTGAGGACGTATCCGCCAATTGGTTCGATTGTTCCCAAAGCAGGAACGATTCATTCCGGCCGTCCGCGCCGCCCATCTCAATATCGCCTGAAAGCGCGTTCACCCCTGGCACCTTGCGCAGGACCATCGTGCCATGCCGCAGGTGAAAGACGCCACTGAAGGTGTTCGGCTTGGTACCCCTGAGATTCGACGGATAGTTGACCCAGTTCCCATCATAACCGCCGTCCCAGTTGATCCTGCCACCGTTGCCGATGAAGATGGTGTCGAGGGCGGTGCCGTTGCCGCCACCGGTTGACCAGTTGAGGGTATGGCCATTCAAATCGAGCACGCCCGGCGCTGCTCCGCATTGCCAACCGAAATCCGTGTCGCCCACCAGTTGGGACAGGAGCAGTGTGGACGGCATGGTAACGGCTTGGTTTGAGATGGCAGTTGCGATCCTAACTCCCGCTTCACTTGGCCAACGGTGGCATCCACTGGTGAATGTATTCGTTGGTGAAACGGCGGGCGTTGGTGGCGGGATCGGGCGGGGCCTTGTCCATGGTTAGGACGACGCCGACATTGCCGTCGTTGGCATACTGGTGGACGGAGATCGGGTGCAGGCCGACGGTCAGGGTGACGGGGGCGAGACCGTCCTTTGGGATGGGGACATCCTTGCCGTCGAGCGTGAGCCGGACGTTCTTGCTGCGGCAGATGATGCGGTATTCGCCGGCGCTGCGGGCGTCGAAGGTGCCGCTGGCTGTTAGGGCCAGCGGACCACCGAGGTTGCGGGCGAGTTTGCCGGTGGCCTCGAAGCGGGCGAGCCGGCCGGTGGCGAGCGGCTTGAGCTTGGCAACGTCGGGCATGGCCTCGAATGGGGTTCCGGCGGGGGCCTCGTAAAGTTGATAGGCGACGCGGGGGGCCTCGCAACGGAGTTCTATCCACTTGGTGCCGCCGAGCGGCTTGTCGTCAGGCCCGAACGCGCGGATGCGCAGTTCGGCGCGGGGACCGTAGTAACCGGAGATATAGACTTCGCCGGCCTGCTTGGGCTCGATTTGGAAGGGCCCGCCGTAGCGGGTGGCGGTGGTGGGCGTCGGGTTCTTGCCGCCGACAGTGTAATAGATCCTGGCATTCTTGATAGGGCTGGCCAGGGTGACGGTGACGGGCTGGTCGCCATAGAGGTTCTCCTGCGTGTTGAGCAAGCCGTCGAGTTTCACGGCCACGGGATAGAGCAGTTTTTCGAGCATGGCATCGGTGTGGGCGAAGCGGGCGAAATAGTCCTCGAACGAGCGGCAGGCCCACGGGCTGTAAAGGCGTTCCTGGCGGGCGGGAACCTTGTCCCGCATGGTGGGAATGGCGACGTTGGGACCCTGCTCCCAAAGCACCATCTGCCCGCCGATGACCTGCGGGTTCATCTCGAACTGCCGCGACTGCGATTGTTCGTTGAGGTTGAGCAACCACTTGTTCCACTCGTAGTTTTGCCTGGCGCTCCAGTTGATCGAGGGCGTCCACGGGACGTTGAGGATGGCGTAACCGGCGGCCAGCAGGGCTTGGGGCGCGTACGACGACCCGTGCCAGGCCATGATGATGACGTCCTTGTCCACCGGTTCGTTAGAGCCAAAGCCCTCCCAGCAAATCGTTTGCTTGCCATGCTTTTTGACGATGGCATTGACGCGGTTGATGAAGTTGGCAAACACCTGCTCGCTCTTGACGCCCTTGGTGGCGAGGGCGGCCAGTTGCGCCTTGACGGTCGGGTTGGCGAAGAACGGGCCGAACTGGGTTTCGTCGGCACCGATGTGGAAATACGGGGAACTCTTGAACAGTTCGCAGGCCTCGCCGATGAGGGTGTCGAGGACCGGATAGATCTCCTCGTTGGCAATGTTGATGACGCCGAGGGTATCGAACTTGCCGGTGGCCGGGTTCTTGGCCCCGAAAATCTCCGGCATGGCCCCCTGGAGGGCGCTGCTGTGGCCGGGCAACTCGATTTCGGGAACCACGGTGACGCCGTGGGCGTCGGCGTAGGCGATGAATTCCCGCATTTCCTGCAGGCTATAACTGCCGCCAGGGGTGGGGATTTTCGGATAGGCCAGCGAGGGCAGGCGGTAGCCCTGGTCGTCGGTGAAATGGAAGTGCAGGAATGGCACCTTGTAGAGTCGGCAGAGATCGACGACCTCATAAAGATATTCGATCGGATGCCACTGGCGCGCCACGTCTAACATGATACCGCAATACCGTGAACCGGGCTTGTCCTCGATGAGCATCCGGGGCAGGCGGAGCGGGTTGTTGCCAGCCTGGAGGGCCTGGAGGAGGGTGACGCTGGCCATCGCGGCGGCCTGATAGGTGGTGCCTTCGACGAGGATGCCGGTGGGGGAGACCTCGATCCGCTGTGCGAGTCCCGTGAGGGCCGGATCGAGCTTGAGGTAGGGATCGTTGCTGAAAGTGAGTGTGGGATTGAGCTTCAGGCAGAGGTCCCGCGCGGTGGCGGGACCTTGGGCGACGGGGATGGTGCGTTGGGTGAGGCGGACAATCTCGTCGGATAGGATGTTGGCCAAGGGGGTGAGTTCGGGGCTGGCGGCCACGATGCGGGTGGCGGCGTCCAGGGTGACGAAGTCCTTGTCATCCACGGTCCCGCGCATCGGCCAGGGGACGAGTTGGACCAACGCCGGATTCGCCCGCAGGCCGATGGGCGCTTGCTTCAGGGCCGGATCTCCTGCGGTGCCGAGGGGGTGGTCTTGTGCCGTCGCACCACTGGCGGCAACGGCGGTGATGAGCAGAGCGAGCGGGCGGAGTTGCGGGTTCATGGGATGATGGATCGGTTCATGTAACTCATTAATTATTTCAACAGGCACTCGATGTGGGAATACACTCCGCCCCATTTTCTCATCGAGCAAAATCATCCGGCGGTGCCGGGCCAGCCCGTCACCGGATGCGGATCTCGAGGGCTTCGCCGGCGTTGAGGACCACCTCCTGTGGCAGGTGGAGCACCAGGCGGCGTGCGGAGAGTTCCGGTTTCACCTCGATGCGTTTGCCGGCCATTTCGACGGTTAGAACCGGCGTCTTGTTGGCGTTGGGGAGTTCCAAGGCGAGGCTCTTGAGGCGCAAGGTGCCCCAGCGCAGGGCGATGCGGGCATCGCGTCCGGCCGGGGTGTCGTGCTGGCTGAAGGTTCCCCAGCCTTCCGGGGCGGTGAAGGCCCCGCGGAAATTGTCAGGTGTCAGGCGCGGGGCGAAGCCAATGTGGCCGTTAGGGCCGTGGTTTTCGAAGCCGCAGGCCGCCAGATAGACGCCGTAGCTGGCCATCGAGCGCGCATAGTGGTCGCCACATTCCACTTCGTTCCACGGATTGCGCCGCGACGCATGATAGCGGTCGTGGACGGCACGCGTCACTGCCAGGCCCTCTTGCACCAGGCCTTCCCACAGCATGTGGCCGGCCGCCTGGTATTCGAAGCCGTTCATGCACTCGTTGAAATAGCCGGCGAACGTGTTGTCGCCGCCGCCCTGCGCCTGTTTGTAATCCCAATCCTTGCGCGGGAACGTACACATCAGCAAGCCCGCCTCGCCCGGCATGGCATACCAGCGACCGGTCTGGTAGCGCGCGCGATACGGTCCGACGTCCGGGCTGAAGTTATACTTCCACAACGACCGCAAGGCGGTCCTGGTTGCCTGCTCCGGAAACACCCGCGGCAGGCCAACTTGATAGGCCCAGCTTTGGCCCATCACCTGGTCGATCTCGCAACCGGTGCCGGAATTGATCGAATTGGCATGCGCCGGATCGACCCGGTTGATGAAATACTCGCCATCAAACAATTCGCTAACCAGCATGGCCTGCCCCTTGGTGGCGATCGCCCGGCAGGTGGCGGCGAAGGCGGCCTCGCCGGTCTCGTCGGCCATCGCGGCGGCGGCCAGCAGCGCTGCCTGATAGAGGCCGCTCAACCACGCCACCGGGCCGAACCAATCGGCGTCGAGCGTGTTGTGCTGGTTGCTGCGGATCAGGCCGTCGCCGTCGCCGTCCTTGGCGATCAGCCACTCGGTGGCCCGCCGGATGCCGGGCCAGTTTTTTTTCAGGAACGCGCCGTTGGCGCTCATCTGGTGTTCGCGCAGTGCCCGCAGGATGGAACCGGCCTGGGCGTCGATGGCCGGGATGTTGTTGTTTTCGCCACGGAAAAAGATCGCGCCATCGGGTTGCAGGGCGAAGCCGAAATCCACCCGCTCGCGCAAGCCGCGCTCGAGGTCCGGAAACAGGCGTGCCACCGCGTGGGCATACTGCCAGACGTGGCCGCAGGTGCCGTGACAACAGCCGACGCCTTCCCAGGCCCAGAACCGTCCCGAGCGGAAACGGTGACAGGTGGAGGTCGCCAGAATCGACGTGTTGAGTTGCGTGCGGTCGAGAAACCAATAGGGCAGGGTCGAGTCATACCAGGTGTCTAACCACAGCCGGGTCTCCACGCTCAGGCGGGTGAAGTTTTTCGCCACGTGGGCGGCCACCTCGAGGGCCGAACCGAATTTGGTGGCATACCAGCGGCCGGTGTCGCGCACGCCGTTGATTTGCAGGTTCGGGAAATACCAGGTCAGCACGAAATCCACAGTGGCCGCAGCCCCTGGCTCTAACGAAAACTTGCGGCCGATGGAGCCCGTCTGCCTGGCCTCCAGCGGTGCCGTCAGGGCGTCCGCGCAGAGGTCCGCCGGTTTGCCTAACAACGCCAGGCCCATTGATCCATGGTCGGGCAGGCCCTCCAAGGCGGGGGCTGCGGCGGGTTGGTCCGCGAGGGTGATGCGGCCGACGCCGATGTTGCCCCAGTCGCCCTGCTGTGCATCGACGATCTCCAGGCACGCTTCCTTGCCTGCCCAGTCGCGCACATCGAGGGATTGCAGGGTCATGAGGTTGTTGCGGCGGCCGGTGGCGCTGCGCACCACCTTGCCATCGACGAGCAGGTTGACGCAGGTGCGCCCGGCGTGATCGCCGCCGCCGACCCACAGCCGGAGGAAGTGCCGCTCGAGTTTGAACATGCGGCTGGTCAGCTTGCCGGTCGCGTTGTCGCGGCTGGGGGTGTCGTTGCCCGGTGCGGTGGCATGGGAATTGACGACCCGCTCGGTATCTCCGCCGACGTCGCCCTGATACTGCGGGATGGCGGTTTTCCGCACCGGGCCGCTGCCAAAAGCGGTGCCCTCGACGCGCCAGTCCTGATAGGCATCCTTGCTCCAATCCTCAATCACCAGCTCGGGGCGTGCTTCGCCTTGCGGTTCCTCCGCTTGGTGCACCGTGCATTCGAGAAACGTGAAGCCCTCACCCGCGATCCGCCTGAGGCGGCGCGTGCCGGGCCGGTCCTGCTGCCCCTGGCACACCGCGTTTTCTAACAATCCGGTCAATTCCAGTTCCAGCTTGCGCTGCGAGGTGTTGCGCACGGTGTAACGCAGCACGGTGGCGGGCAGGCTGGAGTCCTCGGTGTTGAGCGGAATGAAGGGCGAAAACGCCTCGAGCGTGACCTCCGCCGCCGCGCCGGGATCCCGGTATTCCACCACGCCTATCGGATATGCGCCGCGGAACGTCACTTCGCGGAAACCACTGCGGTCAAGCACGCGCGGCTGGCCGTCGATGGTCAGACTGAACGCCTGCTCGACGGGCGACTGCGGTTTGGGCGGGTTCGCGTAGTGGCCGTCCCCGGTCCCGATCTGGCGGTTGAAAATGTCCCACAGCCAGAGCTTGCCATCCCCGCCCAGATAGAGTTGGCCGGCGCAGAGGCCGCCGACGGGCATGCCGACGAAGCGCAAGTCCTCACCGCGCAACACTTCCGGCGTGCCGCGATCAAACAATGATTTGAGCCACTCCGGGCGCAGCTTCTTATCGGCCGGCACCAAGTGCTCGAAGTCCTCGCGGGTGAACGGACCGGCCATCGCCGGCCAGCGTGCCGCCAGCAGCGAACACCCGCCGAGGCCCAGGCCACGCATGAAATGCCGCCGCGTTTGGCGGCTGACGGAGGCAGTGGTGGAAGCAGTTGGCGGTGGAGTCCGGGAGATTTGCGTGTCTTGGTTCATAAGTGAAAAGCGGGGGTTGTCATCTCCCGCTACGTGCCCGGCGGAAAATTCTTTCATGCTGAGGAATTTGAGGACGTTGTGCGTGGGATCGCGCCAGCACGCTCCCATCATCCTGCCGCATCCTCAGGTTGCCTTCCGGGCCGGCACCAACGCCGGCAACCCAGCCGCGAATCCGGACTTCGACCAGGACGGGGTGCCCAATGGTTCGATAGTTCATCTGTCCCGTAGCTCGAACTACGTATTCATGGTTGCCGCCGAAAATACAACAAGCCGGCGTTCCCGTTAGAGAACGTCGGCTTGGAGTTGGGATGCGGCGGCTTAGTCGGCGTTGGCGGCGGCTTCGGCGGCTTCCGCTTTCTGGTCGCGGAGCCAGGCGCGGCGGCTCATTTTGACGCGGCCTTTTTCATCGACCCCGACGCACTTGGCAGTGACGACGTCGCCCTTTTTGACGATGTCCTCGACGTGAGGCCGTCCTTGCCGGGCAGCACTTCCATGAACGCCCCAAAGGCGGTGATGGAAACCACCTTGCCGGTATAAACCTTGTTCACTTCGATTTCCTGGAACATGCGCTCGATCATGTCCTTGGCACGGAGGAGACCTGCCTCCTTGGAGGCATAGATATGCACCGTGCCGTCGGGGACCAGTTTCATCCGAAATCTCTCCTTTTGAACTCTCCCCTTGACACGTAGTTCAACTCCGTGTATTGACAATCATGCGTGTGAACGAAGGGCAGTCGTTTTTAGATTTATACTTTGAACCCGGAGCCGTCGAAATCGCTACCGGTAACGTGCATCACGTGCTTTTTGACGGCAGAGGAGCAGACGTTAGGAACTCAGGCCAGGTTTCTACACCGCTCGAAATCGCTGATGCCATGGCCGCATGGGTGATGCGCCCATCCCCAAAGGAGGTTTTGGATCCAGCCGCTGGGTTCGGTCATTTGCTGCATGCTTGCCGCCGTGTGAACCAGTCCTTTAGGCCTGTGGGGATTGAGACCGATCAAGAGGTTTTCAAAACCGCACTGGCCACCGCTCCGGAGGGAACAAAACTGGTCCTGAGTGATTATTTGAGAAATCGTCCCGGTCTTTTCCAAGGAATCATTGCGAATCCTCCTTATGTGAAATCCCAGCGAATGGCCCTGAGTGAAGCGGAATGGCAATATTTCGATGAATTGTTCGGAACCAAACTGGGACGGCAGACCAATCTATACGCGCTTTTCCTGCTGAAGATCTGGGAGGATCTGGCCCCAAAGGGACGTGCTGCGGTAATCGTGCCTGCGGAATTCCTCAATGCGAATTTTGGTGGGGTCATCAAGGAGCGTCTTCAGATGATGAGGCCGCGTGGGCTTGCCGTTTTCGCTTCCGACGTGAATCTTTTCGAAAACACCCTGACCACGAGCGTCGTCCTGTTTCTTGAAAAGGGTCATGCTCCCACCTTGGCGTTTCGGGGCAGGTGCGTGAGAAGCGCCCTGGATTTGACCGATTTCGTAGCGAGCATAGAGAAGAAGCTGCCGGTACAAGCTGATGAACTCGATTTGAATGCATTTGCGCCCGAAGACAAGTGGCTGAACCGGCTTTTTGCACGCAATGAAGTCCATAATGCCTCAATGCCTGTGGTCGCGAGGATCGGGGAATTCTTCAAGTGCAGTCGTGGTATCGCCACTGGGGCCAATGACTATTTTTGTCTGAGTGCGTCCGAAATCCGCGAACATGGCCTTTCCACGAGGGATTTTGACCGTTGCGTGACGAGAGCGACTGATCTCTCGGGTTGGTTGGTGGACGCGAAGGATTTTCTGACCCTAGTCAAAGCTGAGAAACGCTGTTACCTGCTGAATCCACGTTCCGTTCATCCGGCGATGGAGGCCTATATCGCAAGAGGTATGGCGGTCGGCGTGCATCAACGCCATTTGCCCAGCAAACGGCCTGTCTGGTATCTTCCCGAGCGTCGGAAGCAACCGTCGATTCTCGTTCCTGTTTTCTCACGCCGGCAACCACGCTTCATTCTGAACTCCGCCGGGGTGAGCAGCCTGACCTGTTTTCACGGGCTTTACGCCAAGCCCGGATCAGAACATCTGGTTCCCCTAGCTTGGGTGTTTTTGAACAGTTCCCAGGGATTGGGGGCATTCGGTGACGTGAATCGCTTCTACGGTAACGGACTCAATAAACTTGAGCCGAAGGATGTGGAGCAGATGGCCTGTCCGAATCTGAGTCTGGTGACGACTAAGGCTCTACAACGCCTAACAAGACAGATCAACGATGCTGTAGTTTCATCGGAGCTTTCCGCATCTTGGTTTGATCGGGTCCTATCCGATTATCTGCCGATCTCTGTTCCCGCGTGAGGGAATAGAACCTCATTCAGAGCGCCAGGATCCAGTACGAACTTGCCGCTGACCGGCGAGACGAATGCGTCAACGCGCCCAAGGCGAGTTTCCCTGATTTCAGTGCGGAAATCAGGTGTCTCCGAGCAGGAAGCGAAATGCCTTCCGCAAGTGATCGGAATCATGATAGTGGCTTTCTCCTGACTTTGCCGGGGCTTCTCGATTGTGAAACCGCTCCCGCTGCCAATGATCTCAAACACCTGTAGAAAGTTGATCCCGAAAATCGAGTCGAAGAAGACTTGGGCATAACACTCAGGCACCTGAAAGCGTTCCATCCATCGATAGACGATGATGAGATCTTCAACTTTGACAGTGAATGACGGGCATGACCGGTCCACTTTGGCACCCGCTTCCCGTTCGGCCTCCCGAGCACGCATGTACTGGAGTGCCTTGAACTTGCTAGATCGGACTTCAATCGCTGCAATCGCTTCATGCGCAATCGCTTCGGTTTCCGCCACGGACATGCCTTTGAACTCATTTCCCGAAAGGGCTGTTCCTGGAGGGTATAACAGCAAATCCGGTCGTTTCCCGAACACCCGCGTCGCCTCAAGTTCTCCAAGATAGTAGTCCTTGAATCCTGCGTCGCCAGCGGCAATTTGATTAGAATCTCCGTAGTGAATCGGGTGAAACCCGGATGGACTTCCGAGCAGCAGATCCTTTAGGACCGACTCCGCCCAGTCTCCCATCGCCCGATTCCCAAGGAAATTGGAGTTCGCATCCACAGGGATCCGCGGTTTCTGCGAAAGCGGGACACCTTCGCCACCGAAACACAGCCTGCCGGCAGCGACCCCCTTTCCTGCCAGCACCTGGGTTACTCGGCCCGCCGCTTGCTTGAGTTTTTCAAAGTAATCCGAGCCAGCCATCACTTGCGTTCCTCCTCGTCAAATGAAAAGAGCACCTTGGCCTCAACCTTAAGAACCTTGGCGATTCGTTCAATCCCTGCAACGGTCGGAGAATTCATGCCTCGTTCGACGAGACTGATGAACTCAACGGAGTATCCAGCAGCCTCGGCAAACTGCTCTTGGGTGAATCCAGAGCGCTTTCTGAGTGTTGCGATTCTACGTCCTAGCATTTGGGCAAGCACGGAGCTTAACTACTGGTTTTTTGCAGAGTCGGCAACGGAGTTGAACTACGTATTCATGGTTGCCGTGGATCTCGCCTGGGCCTCCGGAAAGTCCCGACTGCCAAATGTTTCCAACCCGAAGCGGGTGCAGTTTCAGATCAATGGGGTTTCCCGGACCAGCGGAAACTCACGCTCAGCACTTCCCGTTCGCATCGCTTTCGAGGACGTCTGAGCGCTTGGAGGGAAGGACGATGCTCCCCGTCACAACTGACAACTCCACACCAGCCGACCGCAGTGGCAAGTCAGTCCATGGTTGCCGCCGAAAATACAAAAAAGCCGGCGTTCCCGTTAGAGAACGTCGGCTTGGAGTTGGGATGCGGCGGCTTATTCGGCGTTGGCGGCGGCTTCGGCGGCTTCCGCTTTCTGGTCGCGGAGCCAGGCGCGGCGGCTCATTTTGACGCGGCCTTTTTCATCGACCCCGACGCACTTGGCAGTGACGACGTCGCCCTTTTTGACGATGTCCTCGACGGATGGAAACCACCTTGCCGGTATAGACCTTGTTCACTTCGATTTCCTGGAACATGCGCTCGATCATGTCCTTGGCACGGAGGAGACCTGCCTCCTTGGAGGCATAGATATGCACCGTGCCGTCGTCCTCGATGTTGATCTCGGCGCCAGACTCGGCCTGAATGCCCTTGATGTTCTTGCCACCCGGCCCGATGAGTTCGCCAATCCGGTCGGGCGGGATTTTCACCGTGACGATGCGCGGGGCGTGCGGGCTCAGTTCGTTAGGTGCGGTGATGGACTCGGCCATTTTCTCCAGCACCTTGGCGCGGCCGGCCTTGGCGATGTGGATGGCTTCCTCGAGCATCGCGAGCGGGAGTCCCGCCAGCTTGAGGTCGAGCTGATAGCCGGTGACGCCCTCGCTGGTGCCACAGAGCTTGAAGTCCATGTCGCCGTAGAAATCTTCCGAGCCGATGATGTCCAGCAGCATCTTATAGGACTTGAGCGAGCCCTCCTCGGTGGTCTCGGTGACCAAGCCAACGGAGATGCCACCGACCGGGCGGGTGAGGGGGACCCCGGCATCTAGCAGCGCCATCGTGCCGGCGCACACCGAGGCCATCGAGGTGGACCCGTTAGACTCGGTGACTTCCGAGGACACGCGGATGGCGTAGGGGAAATCCGCTTCGGCGGGAATGACCGGCTCGATCGAGCGCTCGGCCAGCGAACCGTGGCCGATTTCGCGGCGGTTGATGCCACCCATGCGGCCGGTTTCACCGACGGAGAAGGGAGGGAAGTTGTAGTGGAGAATGAAGCGCTTGGAGTCGTCGCCGCCGGCGTAGTTGTCGAAGTGTTGTTTTTCATCGGCAGGTGCCAGGGTGGTGATGGCGAGCGCCTGGGTTTCGCCGCGCGAGAAGAGGGCGGACCCGTGAACCCGCGGCAGGGGGCCTACTTCGCCGTAAAGCGGTCGCAACTCGCCGATGCTGCGGCCATCGGCGCGGACGCCTTTTTCCATGATGGAAATGCGGAACGCCTTCTTCTGGAGATATTCGAAGGCTTGCTCGACGTCGAAATCCGTGGCCTCGGGCGCCCGCTCCTTGATGGCGGCCTCGACTTCGTCGCGCAGGGCGCCGACTTTCTTGGCACGCTCGGTTTTTGTCGGCGCATAGATGGCGGCCTCGATGCGGTCGCCGGCGATTTCGTAGGCGATCTCCAGCAGGTTGTCCTTGGCCAGGATCGGGGTGAATTCGCGCTTGGCCTTGCCGGCCAGGCGGACGAGTTCCTCCTGCATGGCGACGAGTTGGGCGACGGCTTCCTGGGCGAAGTGGAGGGCCTGGATGAAATCCTCTTCGGGGACTTCGTCGGCCTGGCCTTCGATCATGATGACGTCGGTCTTGTTGCCGACGTAGATCAGGTCCAGATCGCTGTCGGCGCGTTGTGCGAAGCTCGGGTTGATGACGAATTTGCCGTTGACGCGACCGACCCGCACGGCGCCGATCGGGCCGCCGAAGGGGATGTCCGAAAGGCAGAGTGCGGCGGAAGCGCCATTCATCGAGAGGATGTCGGCGTCGTTTTCAGCATCCGCGCTGAGGAGGATGGCGATGATCTGGGTGTCATAGAAATAACCTTTCGGGAAGAGCGGCCGCAGCGGGCGGTCGGTCATGCGGCAGGTGAGGATTTCCTTTTCGGTGGGGCGGCCTTCGCGCTTGAAGTAACCGCCGGGAAAGACCCCTGCGGCAGAGGCCTTTTCCTTGTATTCCACGGAGAGTGGGAACCAGGTCTGGCCGGGTTTCACCTTGGTGGCGGAAACGGCCGTGACCAGGATGATGGTGTCACCGCAACGCACGGTCACGGCTCCGTCGGCGAGTTTGGCGAGTTTGCCGGTTTCTATCGTAATCGGGGTTGAGCCAACTTGGCTCGTCAGGGTGTGGATGTTCATAGTTTCTGTCTTGTTGTTCGTTGTTCTTTGTTCTTTGTGCTGCTGCTTGCTTTCAGTGCGGTGAGTCTGCGCGGCGGGATGCCGGGCAGGCTCATGGCGGTGGATTTCGGGCGGGTCTCGGCACTTGCATCAGGGCAAGTGCTTGGAGGCCGGGGACCGGCGACGCGGACGAAATGACGTAAGGTCCGTGCCGTGTTGCGGCACAGCCAGGGGGTTGCCCTCATGGCCGCACCGCGGAGAGAGATGGCGTTAGCGGCGGAGGCCGAGGCTCTGAATGATCTGCTTGTAGCGATCTTCGGATTTGCCCTTGATGTAATCGAGGTGTTTCCGGCGCAGGGAGACCAATTTGAGAAGCCCGCGGCGCGACGAGAAATCCTTGGTATGGATATTCAAGTGATCCGTAAGGTGATGGATCCGCTGGGTGAGGAGTGCCACTTGGTAAGGGGCGCTGCCGGTGTCTCCTTCGTGGAGTTGGAATTCTTTCAGGTTGATTGCGAGGTTGCTCATGGTGGTAGGGGATGGGCTCAGCGGGATCGCCAGACCGTCCTAGGTTGGGGGTTCGGCGGCGAAGGTAGGCGGCAATCGCGGCGACGCAAGGAAAATGGCGGCCACCGGGCAAAATAGTTTTCGGGCGATTGAATGGATTGAGGGCGGACCCGCCCGGTTCCGGTGTTGGCCGTGGTGCGATGGTGCGGATTGCAGGCCCGGCACCGCGATCCGATGGCGGGCCTGGAGGGGATGGTGGCGGCCGGCGCTGATGCCGGTTCTTGCCTGGTGGGTTCCTGCAATTGGCAGGTTCGCGAAAGGCGTTGCGAGCCATGCAACCCTCGTCAGGCGACACCCTCGTCAGGCGACGAAACCCGCGAATTTGAAATTTTCCGATCTGTTCATTGACAAGCACCACGCGGCTGCTAGCCTCGCGGCCCGGTGCCGGCCGCAAGGGGGGAAGCGTTTTTCCTGCCTGCCCGCAACCATACTCACAACCTGATCCAATACCACGATGGCCACCAAGCAACAGGCAGTCAAAACCACTGCCAAGAACAGCACTCCGCAAGCAACCAAGTCCACAGCCAGGAAACCCCCGGCAACCAAGCCCGCCGCCACTCCCAAAGCCGCCAAATATGTTTACAAATGGGGTGCCGGCAAAGCCGACGGCAACGGCGGCATGAAACCGCTCCTCGGCGGCAAGGGCGCCAACCTCGCCGAGATGACCCGCATCGGCTTGCCAGTGCCTCCCGGCTTCACCATCACCACCGAGGTCTGCACCTACTACTACGCCAACAAGCGCACTTATCCGGCCGTGCTCGAAGCCCAGGTCAAGGCCGGCATCCTCAACATGGAAAAAAACATGGGCTACAAGTTTGGCGACGCCAAGGGTTTCCCACTGCTGGTGGCCGTGCGCTCCGGAGCCCGCGATTCGATGCCCGGCATGATGGACACCATTCTCAACCTCGGCCTCAACGACGACACCGTCAAGGCCCTCGCCGCCGCCACCAACAACGAGCGCTTTGCCTGGGATTGCTACCGCCGGTTCATCCAGATGTACGGTGACGTCGTCCTCGGCGTGCAAAAGCGCGAAGGCGAGGAACACGAACCGTTTGAAACCGTCATCGAAGGCTACAAGCACGCCCAGCACGGCGGGAACATCGTCGATAGCGACCTGTCCGCCGCCGACAACCAGGAACTCGTCAAGCGCTTCAAGGCGCTCGTCAAGGAGCGCACCGGCAAGTCCTTTCCCACCGATCCATGGCAGCAACTCATGGGTGCCGCCGGGGCCGTCTTCGGTTCATGGATGAACGACCGCGCGATCGTGTATCGCCGCAAGTATAACATCCCCGCCGAGTGGGGCACCGCCGTCAACGTGCAAGCCATGGTCTATGGCAACACCGGCGTGACCTCCGGCTCCGGCGTTGCCTTCACCCGCAACCCCGCCAATGGCACCAACGAGTTTTATGGTGAATTCCTCATCAATGCCCAGGGCGAAGACGTCGTCGCCGGCGTGCGCACTCCCGAGCCCGTGCTTGACCTGAAAAAGCAGATGCCCAAATCCTACGCGGAATTGCTCAAGGTCCGCCAGATCCTCGAAAAGCATTTCAAGGACGTGCAGGACATCGAGTTCACCATTCAGGAAGGCAAGCTCTTCATGCTGCAAACCCGCAACGGCAAGCGCACCGCCGCCGCCGCCCTCAAGTTTTCCATCGACATGGTGAAGGAAAAACTCATCGACTGGGAAACCGCCGTGTTGCGCAACCCCGCCGATCAGCTCGACCAACTCCTCGCCCCGATCTTCGACATCGCCGAGGCCAGGAAGGCCAAGCAACTCGCCAGGGGACTCCCCGCCGGCCCCGGGGCCGCCTCCGGCAAGATCTATTTCAATGCCGACCGCGCCGTGGTCGCTGCGGAAAGCGGCGAGCAGGTCCTGCTGGTCCGCAACGAAACCTCGCCCGAGGACCTCCGCGGCATGATCGCCGCCGAAGGCATTCTAACCGCCACCGGCGGGGTCTCTTCCCACGCCGCCCTCGTCGCCCGCCAAATGGGCAAGGTCTGCATCTGCGGCGCCAGCGCCGTGGCCATCGACTATGACAAGCGCGTCGTCACCATCTCCGGCGAGACCTTCAAGGAAGGTGACTTCCTCAGCATCGATGGCACCAGCGGCATCGTCTATGGCGGCAAGCTCAAAACCGCCCCGTCCGAAATCGTCACCGGCTTGCTCCAGGGCGACCAGGCCGCCCGGAAGACCGAGAAGTTCAAGAACTTCCTCCAGCTCATGCAATGGTGTGCCAAGGCCACCCGCATGCAGGTGCGCACCAATGCCGACGATCCGGAGCAAACTGCCAACGCCATCGCGTTCGGGGCCACCGGCATCGGTCTCACCCGCACCGAGCACATGTTCTTCGAGGGCGACCGCATCGACTCGATGCGCGAGATGATCCTCGCCACCAACGAAACCGACCGCCGCAAGGCGCTGGCCAAGCTGCTGCCCTATCAACGTGGCGACTTCACCGGTATTTTCAAGGCGCTCAAGGGTTATCCGGCCACCATCCGGCTGCTCGATCCGCCGCTTCACGAGTTCCTGCCGCACGCCAAGGAGCAACAACTCGACCTCGCCAAGAAGCTCGGCATCAGCATCGAGTTCATCCAACAGCGCGTCGCCCAACTCCATGAGTTCAACCCGATGCTCGGCCATCGCGGCTGCCGGCTCGGCATCGCCTATCCCGAAATCACCGAGATGCAGGCCCGCGCCATCTTCGAGGCTGCCGCCGACGTCGCCAAGCTCAAGATCAAGGTGAAACCCGAGGTCATGATCCCGCTTGTCGGCTTCAAGAAGGAACTCGACCTCCAGGTCGAAATCGTCCACCGCGTCGCCAGGGAAGTCATGGCCGAGAAGAAGATCAAGTTCGCCTATCAAGTCGGCACCATGATCGAAGTCCCGCGCGGGGCCCTCACCGCCGATGAAATCGCGCAGACCGCCGAGTTCTTCAGTTTTGGCACCAACGATCTCACCCAGACCGCGCTCGGCATCAGCCGTGACGACATGGGTTCGTTCCTCATGCCATACGTCGAGAACGAGGTCTTCAAGAAGAATCCGTTTGCCTCGCTCGACACCACGGGGGTTGGCCAGCTCATGGAGATTGCCGTGGCCAAGGGCCGCCGGACCCGCCCCGACATCAAGCTCGGCATCTGCGGCGAACACGGCGGCGACCCGGACTCCGTCAAGTTCTGTCACCAGCTCGGCCTCGCCTATGTGAGTTGCTCACCGTATCGCGTCCCCGTCGCCCGCCTCGCTGCCGCCCAGGCTGCCATCGAGGAAAAACGCGCCGCCGCGAAAAAGTAAGCACCTCCCGAGTAACTAACGGAACTGCCCGTTCCGTTGCCCCGGCCGCCCCGGTCAAACCGGGGCGGCCGCTTGATGCGAATGTCGCCCTGTGGCGGGTCTGTGATCGCCGCATGCCCAGGCGCGGCCCGTGACTATCCTATACACGATGCTCGGTTACGTCTCATTCGTCACGACGCTCACAGAGTGCGGTTGGTCGCACCACCATGGCCAACCGCCACGCCGGGGGCATCAAGAATTTGATCGAACTTCGGTGGTTTTCCGCGCACGCTGCTGCCGCCGCCATGTTTGTCATCTCCATTCCAGCCCTGCAGCGCAACACCGCGATTTTGCGCGAGGTGAAGGCTGCGGCGGGATGTCGTCTGGTGCTGGCACTCAAGGGCTTTGCCTGTTGGAAGGCCTTTCGCTACCTCCGCGACGATCTCGATGGCTGCTGTGCCTCGGGGCTGTGGGAAGCCCGGCTCGCCCGCGAGCATTTCGGCAAACACGTCGTCACCTATTCACCCGCATACGATGAAGCAGAGGTGGCCGCGCTGTGCGAATTCACCGGGCATCTGGATTTCAACTCGCTGGCGCAGTGGTTCCGCTTCCGCGAGCAAGTGCTGACCCACCCGCGTTTCAGGAGCGGCGAACTGCGCTGCGGCCTGCGCGTCAACCCGGAATGCTCCACGGGCGGCACCCCGCTGTATGACCCTTGCAGCGCCGGATCCCGCCTCGGCATCACCGCCGAGCAACTCGCCGGCGCCGATCTAACAGGCATCTCCGGCCTGCACTTCCACACGCTGTGCGAGCAGGACTCCGACGCCCTGGAAACCACCCTTAGCGCCGTCGAGGAAAAGTTCGGCCACTTGCTGCGGACACCGCAATTCACCTATCTGAACATGGGTGGCGGTCACTGGATCACCCAGCCGGGCTACGACCGCGAGCGTCTCATCCGTTTGGTTAAGGCAGCCCGCGAGCGCTACGGCGTGGAGGTCTGGCTGGAACCCGGCGAAGCCATCGCCATCCACACCGGCGTGCTCCGGGCCACTGTCATGGATGTCTTCGAAGCCGCCGGCCACCGTCACGCCATCCTCAGCATTTCCGCCACCGCCCACCTGCCGGATGTGTTGGAGATGCCATACCGTCCGGAGGTTTTCCTGGTCGATGCCGCCCCTTCCACGGGCCAGCCCGCCGTGACTTTCAACGGTGAGAACTATCACCCCGCCACCGCCGCCGGCCCCTGGCTCCATCGCCTCGGCGGCCCGACTTGTCTGGCTGGCGACGTCATCGGGGACTTTGCCTTTCCCCGCGCCCTCCAGCCGGGCGACACGCTCGTCTTTGACGACATGGCCCACTACACCATGGTGAAGACCACGATGTTCAACGGCGTCAGGCATCCCCCGATCATGCTCCAGCATGCGGACGGCCGGCTCGAAACCCTGCGCGAGTTCACCTACGAGGACTTCCGCGACCGCCTCGCCTGACGGCACCGCACCGCCCATGCGCAAGCGAAAGTATGGAGGGCGGTGGAAAGGGCGCAGCCCGCCACACCGCCCTAACAGACATAAGCCAAGGCAACAGCCATCCCGGCGGCGGCGATCCGCGTCCGCGCCTGCTTGTTAGAGCGGGTTCAGCATCAGAACCCGGTGGGCGGGTGTGGCACCGGGAGTAACGTGGGTGCGATAAGGAGCCACCACATTCTTGTGGTGGTAGCGGAAGGGCGGCCCATGAGTGCGTGCCGAAGGCTCTGTTCATGGACGTTCCTTCCGCTCGACGACAGGAATGTCGTCGCTCCTTAACGGGCGTCCTCGGAGCCAAGTTACTCGGGAGGGGCGTGCCTGCCGCGAGACGGACCGTGCCTCATGGGAACCCCGCAGCTCTAACGGTTTAGCCACAGCGGGGTGGCGGGCTGCGCCACACCGCTTTGGCTAAGTCCCGGTGCTCACTCGGGTTCGAGCCTGTCTGTCGCGAATTTGCCATCGATAGCGCCGTGTGAATCTCCGAGGATCGCGTCCGACGCGTCCGAAGCGTCCGACGCGTCCGACGCGTCCGAGGGCGTCGCAGGAGGCGGTGGTGGTGCCGGCTGAACGGTGGCCATGGGCCGTGATCCAGGCCTCAGCCCAGCGGACGTCATACTCGTGGGAGGTGGGCTTGATGGCCAGCGCGGCGAGGCGCTGGAGGAAGCGCTGGCGGGCCGGGGAGACAGGCGGGCTGGTCGGTGGGTGTGCTGATGGAGTAGACATGAACAGAATATAGGTGTTCTTCAGAACATCCATAGTGGCAAATTGCGGAAATTTGAGCAAATCCGTCCCGGTCGGCGGGCACGCCCGATTCCTGCCGGTTACTTACCCGGGGCTCCATGCTGCGGGTCATCGGGCTGCCGCCGGCATATGCCGCGGGCCTCAACCTCAACAGCCCCGAGCGAGCCCTGCCGTTGCGCAAAGCCCAGCTTGAAAGCCTCACAATCTCCTGGCCCAGGATTTTCGAGAAATGCGCCCACTCCACAGTCACGGCAACGTCCCTGATCAACGGAAATCCATCAAATGAAAAAGACCGTGCGAATATTTCCGCTGCGGGTCCCGCGCATTCAAGCAGCCGGTTTGATAGGTGTGGACGGCTTTCACAGCATGTCCGCCGGCTCGCCATCCATGGCGGCGGATGTCAGCGCTTGCCGCACCCGTCATGAAAAAGTCGCCAACAATTTCCCTGGCCCTGGTGTATCGGGTGATAGGTTTGCAGGTGATCATGCGTTCCCGGCAAGGAAACACGGATATGAAAGAGTTGCCCATCGCGAAAGCATTCATGCTGATTGAACCCGGACCCGTGACCCTCGTCACGACCGCAGTAGGACGCAAGAAGAACATCATGACGATCTCCTGGACGCTGGTGCTGGACTTCACCCCGAAACTGGCGTTCGTGACGGGCGCATGGAACCACTCCTTCCACGCGCTCATGCAAACCAAGGAATGCGTCATCGCCATCCCTTCCGTCGAGATGGCGGAAACCGTGGTGAGCATTGGAACCTGCTCGGGGGCCGACACCGATAAATTCAGGAAGTTCGGGCTGACTCCGGCGAAGGCCGCGGCAGTCAAGGCCCCGCTCATCGCCGAATGCATCGCCAACATCGAATGCCGCGTCATCGACCATGTGAAGAAGCACAACCTGGTGGTCCTGGAGGGAGTGCGGGCCTGGCTTGATCCCGACAGCCATCGGCGCCGCACGTTCCATGCCGTCGGTGACGGCACCTTTGTGGCGGATGGCAGGAGATTCAATCATCGGGCGCTGATGGCTGACAAGATTCCTCCCGGGGTATGAGGGCGATTCAGCGGAATTCGCTTGCCGGTTGGCGGGCTGAGGCTACACTGCCTGGCAAATGCACGGGTTGACGAAGTCGTCGTTGCCAGCCGTCCGGTTACCGGGATTGTTCCCGGTTCCGGATGCGGGCCAACCCGAGCCCCACCCCAACCTTGTCGTCATCCGATGAAAGCCTTGCAGTCCGACCGCTACCCGTTCTTCTGTTCCCTCACTGCCGGTGTCGTGGCACTGGCAGCCGCCTGCTGGTGGCTGAGCAGCACCCGGCCCTCCCGTGACGCCGCTGCCGTCCTGCCGGTTCCTGCCGCCGCCCAGGTTGCCTCCGCTCCTGCGGCAGGCGGCCGGGAGGAACCGCCGTCGGCGGCGGAGGTTCCGGCTGCCGCTGACGAATCCCTCCGGCAATGGCTGGAGGAATTCCGCCAGGCCTCGGCCGCCGCCGGAGACGCTGCGCAACGGGCGGCGCTGCTGCGGGACGGTCTCCGTCTGGCGGAGGCCCGCCGGGAACGGATGATCCGGCTCATTCGCGAGGAGCCGCGACAGGCCTTGGCCGAAGCGCTGCGGTTCGATGAATACGCCTCCCTGCCGGAAGCCGTCCGCCGCCGCGTCGAACGTCCGTTCAGTGATCGAGCCACCTACTCGTACCTGCCCGTTTGTGCCGGTCCCGGCGGTAACCCACCGCTGGCTGGCAAGGACCACGTCGCGGAGTTGGCGCTGCCCGATGGCACGACTGCGAAAGTTTCCACATACGGTCGGCGGGCGGCGCTGACCAGCAAACGCTGGTTGCCGGCAACCGGCATCGAGATCGGCGGACTGGCAGCGCTGGAGGATCGGGTGTTCCATGAGGTGACCGACGCGGAGCGGGCCACGGCGCTGGAGCGGTTTCCGTGCGGGCAGGCGGATGCCACGCGCAGTTTCGCCACCGGGCGTCCGTTGGCAGGCGCGGGAATCCTCGCCCTGGCCGGCGACCGCCTGTTCACCTTCGCCGACCGGGGGGAAATGGAGCGCATGGATGGCGCCTTGGCGGCGTTGGATGACCTGCCCGGCCCGGACAGCGGCTCGAGCGTGTTGTTTCGCAAGGATCTGCCATTGGCGGCCAGCGGTGGCTGCGACTCAGCCGGTGCCGGCGATCTCGCCCGCCAGCTTGCCAGCGAATGGACGGAGACCCGGAAGAAGGTGTTTCTCATCCGCGTGGACTTCTCGGACCATGTTGGCGAGCCGGTGACCCAGGCCGCCGCCAGCGGCGTGCTGAATGGGCCGTGTGCCGAGATGATCCGCGCCATGTCCTACGGCAAAACTTGGATCGAGGCCGGGGTCAGCGCCCAGGTTTACCGCCTGCCGCAGTCGGCCGCCCACTACGCGGGCGGCGACTTGAGCAGCGAACTGCTCCGCGACGCCCGCAATACCTTCCGCAACACCCGCAGTGGCGCGGACGCGGCGGTCAACATCGGCCCGGTGAGCGCCACCGGCAACGGCGGCGACGGCGGGCTCGGCGATTTTCACGTCGTGGGCGTGTTCTGCACCGGCATCGGGATGAACTACGCCGGGCTGGCCACCGTGGGCGGCGGCGACCTGTGGGTGCAAGACGGGAACAACGCCGGCCTCTACGTTCACGAACTCGTCCACAACTACGGGCTCGGCCATGCCAGCTTCTGGCAGACGACCGATGGCTCGGTGGCCGGTGCCGGAGCCAGCGAGGAATACGGCGACATCTTCGACATCGCGGGCAGCGGCCCGGCCGGTCGCGGACATGTCCACCCGCAGGGCAAGGCCCGCCTCAACTGGCTCGCCGCCAGCCAGTGGACCGATGCCACCGCCGCCGGCTCGGGCACCTACCGGGTCTATCGCATCGACGACGCCGCCACCGTCGCCGTGCCGCGCGGCCTGCGGGTGACCCGGTCGAGCGTGCCCGGTAACGAGTCGTATTACTGGCTCGGCTACCGACCGGCCTTCGATGACAACCCCTATCTGCAGCGCGGCGCCTACCTCGTTTGGCAGCGCCCCGCCGAAGTCCGCTGCTGGCTGCTCGATACCACGCCGGGCACCGCCGATGGCAAGGCCGACTCACCGCTGGGCCTGGGCCGGACCTACTCGGACACCGCCGCCGGCGTTCACCTCACGCCGTTGGGGGTCGGGGGTACCGGTGCCGGCCGCTATCTCGAGGTGCGGGTGAACCTCGGCCCATTTCCAGGGAACCGGGCTCCAGTGATTGCGTCCTTCACCGGCCCGGCGGCGGTTGCGGCGCGGACCCAAGCCAGCTACACCGCCGCCGCCACCGACGCGGACGCGGACCCGCTGGCCTTTTCGTGGGATGCCGCAGACCGCACTCCGAGTGAGAACAGCAATGCCACCACCCGTTCCTGGATGGTCGGCGGGACCTATTCGCTGGGGGTGACCGCCAGCGACATGAAGGGCGGGAAGGCGGTCGCCAGCAAGACCGTGGTGGTCACCGATCCGCTCGATACCTGGTCCAGTGCCAATGCCGGCACCACTGCCAACCTCGAAGACGTCCTGTGGGCCAAAGGCCGGTGTGTGGGCGTGGATTTCTTCGGCGGCGCCTGCTTCAGTTGGGACGGCGCGAGTTGGGATCGCCTCGGCACCCTGCCGGGATTCGAGGCCTACACTTCCTATCGGCCGCAATTGGCCTTCGGTGCCGGAACCTTTGTCGTGGCAGGCAAAAAGCAGGGTGCCGCCGCCGCCCAACTGGCCTATTCGGCGGATGGCCGCCGGTGGCGCGAGGCCTCGTTTCCCGCCGGTGTGCCGCAGACCATGGACGTGGCCTACGGCGCGGGCCAGTTCGTGGCCGTGGGTGATAGCGGCACGGTCATGCGCTCGGCCAATGGCATCCAGTGGACCTTCGCCACCGTGCCCGGCTCACCCCATTTCAGCTTCCTGGCCTACGACGGCACCACCTGGCTGGCCGTGGCGCAGAACGCCTCGGGTTATGCCGAACGGCTCTGGACCTCGCCCGACGCGGTGGCTTGGACGCAACGGGATCTGCTGGGCATGCAGACGTTCGGCCTGTTCGCCATCGGCACCACCGCCTATGCCGTGGGGTGGTATGGCGGGTTGAAATACTCCACCGATCATGGCCTGAACTGGCAGAACGCCGCGTTGCCCGGAACCACCCAATGGAGTACCTATCACCTTGCGGCGGCGGACGATGGCACCTTGCTGTTGACCGGCCAGGCAATGAGTGAAAGCGGTTCCCCCCGCGCCTTGCTGGTGTCCACCGACGGCAGGACCTGGTCGCGGGCCTCGGGCAACGCCGAGGTCGCCTCGACTTCGCACGCGTTGGCGTTTGGCGGCGGGCGTTTCATCAGCGTCGGCGAAGGCGGCGTCACCCGGCAGTGCGCCTCGTTCTATCCGGGCAATCACCCGCCGGTTCCGGCCCTGGCGGCGGCACCCGCCACCGGCCAGGCCCGCCAGGCGATCCGCTTTGCCGCCAGCGCCACCGACGGCGATGGCGACCTGCCCGTCTTCGCCTGGGATCTGGGCCCCCAGTTCCCGATTTTCGATGGCTTTGAAATCGCGCCGATCTTCCCCTTCGGCGGTGACCACACGCTCACCCTGCGGGTCAGCGACGGGCGTGGCGGGCTGGCCACGCTCACCCACACGGTGACGGTGAATGATCCGGCACGCCTCTGGACCCAGCGGAGCAGCGGCACCACGACATCTCTCACGGCGGTGGCCGTCAGCCCTGCCACCGTCGTGGCGGTCGGCGGGAACGGCACTGTGCTGACCTCCGCCAACGGCAGCAACTGGTTTCCCCGCACCCTGCCGGACTGGGGCGGCAATCTCTATCTCGACGGTGCGGCCTGGGATGGCACCCGTTTCCACATTGCGGGCGTGGATTATGACTGGGACGTTTCCGCCTGGGTCGGCGTCATTTACTCCTCGTCCGACGGCGTGACCTGGACGCGGCGATACAAGTCGTCAACCGGGGATACCGGTCTGCATGCGGTGGCGTCCGGCGGCGGAGCCAGCGTGGCCGTGGGCAACAACGGCACGGTGCTGCACACCGCGAACGGCATCACCTGGACCCCCGTGGCGGTCCCCGGCCTCGGCTCGCCAACGGTCAGCGGAGCGGCCTATGGCGGCGGGAAGTTCTTGCTGGTGGCTTATAGCGGCGGCAACGGCACCCCGCGGTCGTTCTCGTCCACCAACGGACTGAGCTGGCTCGATGGATCCGGCGGCATCGGGCTGGACGGCTGGCAGGATCTGCGCAAGGTGGCTTGGCTCAACGACCGCTTCGTGGCCAGCGGCTTTTTTTCCAAGCTGCGCATCTCCACCGATGGCGGCAGCACCTTCACCAGCACCCGCACCCGCACCGAGGAACTGCCCGCGATGGCCTATGGCAGCGGATGCTGGTTCACCGCCGGCCTGGACCGCGACGCCGGCGACGCCGCCGTGGACGTGATGTCACTCGATGGCTCTGACTGGATTTCGTTTGCCGCGCCCTCGGGCGTCGCCCGGACTGGCGCGGCGTTTTTCAACGGGACGTTCATCACGGTCGGGGAGGGCGGCAGCATCTGGCAAAGCGGGGCGCTCAGTCCGCCGGGCGGATGGTCGGCGTGGCAGAGCACCCGCTTCCCCGCCGGCAGCGCAGCGTGCCTGCCCGACCGCGATCCCGATGGCGACGGATTGCCAAACCTGGTGGAATATGCCCTCGGGCGCGACCCGAACTCGGCCACAGCCGCCGACGGGCCAGGGGCGGCACCCACGGGAGCGATGACCGGCGCCCGCCTCTGGCTGCACTTCAGCCTGCCCGATCCGGTGCCTGCGGATGTCGACTTCGTGGTGCAAGGGAGCCCGGACCTGAGGGCCGGTTCCTGGACGTCCGTCTGCCGGAAAAACGGCACGAGTGCCTGGCAATGGTTGGGCGGCGGCACCTCGCGCCTCAACGTCGCGCCTCCTTCCGG
Source organism: Verrucomicrobiota bacterium (assembly GCA_026397725.1). Lineage (GTDB taxonomy): Bacteria > Verrucomicrobiota > Verrucomicrobiia > Verrucomicrobiales > Akkermansiaceae > Luteolibacter. The sequence goes on from JAPLUI010000250.1 coordinate 33,857, forward strand.
CGGGCGCACCGTGGTGGACGCGGGCGTGCCGGACTCCGGGATCAGCCGGACGGGGTATTTCCTCCGCTTGACGGTGGAACTGCCGTGATCCCCCCCGCCCGGCAAACCGGGGGGCAGACGCCGTCTCTCTAACCCCACACTTCCTGGGCTGGACCTTGAATTGACAAGGAATTGGCAATGAATCCCGGAAAATGACTTGGCACATTCCGGGGGTGCCGGGAGCGGCATCCGGTCGGAGATGTTAGGCCATGGTTCGTCACAGTTGTCAGAGCCAAAGTCTGGAGTGCGGTGGGAAGGGCGCAGCCCGCCACCCCGCTTTGGCTATAGCGTTAGAGCCGCGGGGCTCCCATGAGGCACGGTCCGTCTCGCGAGGCGGGCACGCCCCTCCCGAGTAACTTGGCTCCGAGGATGCCCGTTAGGGAGCGACGACATTCCTGTCGTCGAGCGGAAGGAACGTCCGTGAACAGAGCCTTCGGCACGCACTCATGGGCCGCCCTTCCGCTACCACCACA
>JAPLUI010000311.1 GCA_026397725.1 Verrucomicrobiota bacterium
AAGGGGGAAGGTGTCACTTTTCACTTCACAGGCAAATCCTATTCGACAGGCCGCTCCATCGCCCGCAAACCCTTGCAATCAAACCATCCGAGCCTATTCCCGGCACTCACTCGCTATCCCTCGAGATCAAGAGTCCTGAGATTATTGGCACTATGGTGTTGCGGCCGGTGTTGCTGCCGGTTTTCGAGTCGCTTTCACACGAAAAAATCGGTGACTGCCATTTCCCAGATATTCGCCGGGATAAGCCGGCACCCAATTCTTCATGTCCACGGATGTCTCCAAAGTGATAACATAGAGTTCGTCATCAACTGGCGGCAAAACCATTGGCGTCGACACAACCTCGGACGCCAGTGTCATGATCTTGACGGTAACGGCGGCGTTTATCGCGTAGCCATTCATGCTCCCCTTTACGACCTCAATCTTAGTGATGCCTGTATAGACGTGGCCGATCGGACTGTTGCTGGCATCTTTAGATATTCCAGATCCGCCACCAGTCAGGGAAGTTTCGCCGAGTGCGTTTGAGATTATCGTGCCATCTCAGTGGTTTGTAATTCACCTGATGGCCCTCCGCGTGCAGATTCCGGTCGGTGCCGCCACCAAGCACGCCAATGCGCCAACGGTGTTCGCTGTCAGTCCGGCCTTCATCGAACTGGACGGCACGTCGCCTGCCGCATCAACCCGGTGGCGGGCGAGTGTTCCTGAACTTTCCCGGCATTGGCAGGCGGGTTTCATAGCTCCCCTCTGGGCAACCGGATGGGGCGCTTGCTGTTTGAAAAATCGCCAATAGTTCAAGCCAGACTTGAACTAAACCGATCACTGTAAACATTTTGCTTGCATCTGATTTCAACGCACACCAGAGTTCAGGCCGGATTTGAACAATCGCGATGAATCGAATCAAAGACCTCCAGACCGCCCTGCCACGGGGAACGCCACTTGATTCCGGGAGCCTGCGAAGGCTAGGAATCTCCTCGGCGCTGGCCCACGAATACATCCAAACCGGCTGGCTGGCGAGGCTTGGCCGCGGGGTGTTCATGTTTCCCGGTGACCGGCTGGAACGGAATGCCACCGTCAGATTCCTGAGCGAAAGAGTCCCAGGCCTGCACGTCGCGGGCAAGTCTGCGCTGGAGTGGCATGGCTTCCGGCAGAATCTCGCGCATCGGGAAACCCTGTGCCTTCGGGGTTCCCGGAACGCCGTGCTGCCGGGTTGGTTCCTAGAGCGGTTTCCCGCCCGTTTCAGCGCCGCCCGTCTGTTTTCCGACGACCTGCCTCCGTCTTTCGGCCTGGCTCCGCTTCCCGAGTCGCGCGGCGGCCCGCTGGTGTCGGCCCCGGAGCGGGCGCTGCTCGAAATGCTCAGTGAGGTGGGCGTCCAGCAGGAGGTTGAGGAGGCGAGGGGCATCATGGAAACGGTGCGGCAACTGAGAACCCGGGAGTTGGGGACACTCTTGCGGGCCTGCCGGATGATCAAGGCGGTGCGCCTTTGTGTGATCTGGGCGGAGGAACTGGGCCTTCCGTGGGCCGGACTTGCCAGTGAGGCGGTTGCCGACAGGTTGGAGACCAGTCGTTGGATCAAACTCATGAAGGACGGCCGGACCCTCATCCTCAAGCCCCGATGAATCAGGCATACATCAACGCCGCCCGGCTCATGCTCGCAGTGGCTCCGGTCGTCTTCCGCAAGCCGCTGTTCGCACTGAAGGGAGGCACGGCGATCAACCTGTTCCTTCGGGACATGCCGAGACTGTCGGTCGATCTCGATCTGGTTTTCACAGACCACCGCCCGAGCAGGGAGAGGGCGCTCCAGATGGTCTCCGACTCGTTGGAAAGCATCCGTGACGAGATTAAGCGGCTCGGATTCCAATGCGAAATTGGAGCCACCTCCGAAGGGACCGACGTGAAGCTTTTTGTCCAACGCGACCGCACCCGCATCAAGTTGGAAGTGAATCACGTCTTCCGCGGCACCGTGTTGCCGGTCGGGAACCGCGACTTGGTGGAAAGGGCGCGGGACGCATTTCTAACCGACCTGCGGGTGCCGGTGCTTCATCACGATGAACTCTTCGGAAGCAAGCTCGTGGCCGCGATGGACCGTCAGCATCCACGGGATATTTTCGACGTACACGGTCTCTACACGCATGACGGGCTCACGGCAGGCGTCGTCGAATGTTTCGTGTGCTACCTCGCTGGCCACAACCGGCCGGTGCATGAAGTCCTCTTCGGCAACGAAATCGACATCCGTCCGGCGTTCGCCAATGAGTTCGAGGGAATGACCCGGAAGGGGGCTTCGCTGGATGTCCTGTTGGAAACACGGCGCAGACTCATGGCCGAACTGCCAGGAGCGCTGACCGACAAACACCGCATGTTCCTTAACGGACTCGTGCGCGGTACCCCGGACTGGTCGCTGATGCAATGCCCGCACCTGCAGCAAATGCCAGCGATCCGCTGGAAACTCGATAACCTTGCGAGACTCAAGCGGACAAACCCGAGGAAATTCTCCCGGCAAGCGGAGGAATTGGCTGCGTGCTTGAATGGCTGATCCGCTGCCGGTGCGGCGCTTGATTGACAGGTGCGCCGCCGCCCTCGACGCGAAACTCCGCAGACTCTTCGGCCGCTCGCTGCGCCTCCGCCAGGTCAGCGCCGGCGGCTGCAACGCCTGCGAAGCCGACACCAACGTGCTCGGCACCATTGGCTGGGACCTCAGCCGCTTCGGCATTCAGTTCGTCGCCTCGCCGCGCCATGCCGACGGCCTGCTCATCACCGGCCCCGTGACCGAGGGCCGGCTCACAAGCGGCCCGGAGCACGCGGCCCCGGCCACCCCCTGGCCGCCGCCGGATTTTCCCGGGCTTTCCTTTTCCGCAGCGGCGGCTATGCTGCGGGCCAGCAGATGAGCGACTTGAACGAATCCCCCACCCGGCGCATCTCCGGCCTCACGGCGACCTCGATCGTGGTGGCCAACATCATTGGCGTTGGCATTTTCACCAGCCTTGGCTTTCAAGTGGGACCGTTGCCGAGCGGTTTTGCGATCCTGATGCTGTGGTTGGTCGGCGGGGTGTGCGCGCTGTGCGGGGCGCTGTGTTATGCGGAATTGGCGGCCGCCCTGCCGCGCTCGGGCGGCGAGTATCATTTCCTGGGCACGATCTATCATCCGGCGCTGGGCTTCATGGCGGGATGGATCTCGGCCACCGCCGGCTTTGCGGCACCGGTGGCCTTGGCGGCGATGGCCTTTGGCAAGTACCTCACCGGCGTCCTGCCGGGGGTGTCGCCGCTGCTGGCCTCGCTGGCGGTGGTGTGGCTGGTCACGCCATTGCTGTTAGGCGACAGCCGCCTGGGCAGCGGATTTCAAAATGCCTCGACCCTGCTTAAAGTGGCATTGATCCTCGGGGTGATTGTGATGGGGTGTTGCGGGGGGCCGGCGCAACCGGTGTCGTTCCTGCCGCAAGCGGGTGATGGCGCGCGGCTCGTCAGTGCGCCTTTTGCGGTGAGTCTGGTGTATGTGATGTTCGCGTATTCGGGGTGGAATGCCTCGACCTACATTGCGGGGGAGGTACGCAATCCGGCGCGGATGATTCCGCTATCGGTGGGCCTCGGGACCCTGTTGGTGATGGGTTTGTATCTGGCGGTCAACGCGGTGTTCGTGAGGAGCACCCCGCTGGCGGAAATGGCCGGCAAGGTGGAAGTCGCCCTCACCGCCGGTCCGTATTTGTTCGGCGCGGCGGGCACCCGGATCATGGCTGGCTTGATTTGCCTGGGACTGGTCTCGACCATCAGCGCCATGATGTGGATCGGGCCGCGGGTGATGGTGGTCATGGGCGAGGACCTGCGCGGCTTGCGCTGGCTGGCCGGCCGCAACTGGCGCGGAACCCCGCGGCGGGCAACCTTGGTGCAATTCGGGTTGGTGAACCTGTTTCTGCTGACTTCGAGCTTCGAGCAGGTGGTGACCGGCGCCACCTTCGTGCTGCAGTTGTGCTCGTTCCTCACCGTGATGGGGGTGTTCGTGCTGCGGCACCGGCGGCCGGACCTGGCGCGGCCATACCGGACCTGGGGCTACCCGGTCACCCCGCTGGTATTTCTGGCCGTGTCGGCCTGGATGCTGTGCCACCTGCTGGGTTCCAAGCCAACCGAATCGCTGGTCGGTCTCGGGCTGGGCGTGCTTGGTCTCGTTCTCTACTTGCTTTCCGCGAAGAACCCGGCAGCATCACCGCCAGCCCCTCTCAACCATGATCCTGAATAACAAATCCGTCGCCGTGGCAGGTGTCGCGTGCCTGCTGGCCGCACGCTTGCTGGCCCAAGCACCCCAGGCGATGCCAGTGGCGAGTCCGGCCAACGACACCGCCCGGTTGCTGGCCGGCCTGCTGCCGTCCGCCGATTCCGCCCTGGTGGAGTTGGCCCAGGACCGCGCATGGCAACAGCACGCCAAATTCTTTGACACGGCATGGGCGAACCTGGAACGGAACCAACTCGTCAAAGTGCGGGCCTGGGCCAAGACCCAGGTCCCGGATGCCTTCGCCGCCAAGGGCACCGTGTTCTATATGTTCAGCGGACCGGATTTCCTTTATGCCGACACCTTTTTCCCGCAAGCACGCACCTATGTCCTGTGCGGCATCGAGCCGATCGGCCCGCTGCCGGATGCCGTGAGGCTGGCCCCGCACGAGCTGGGCAGCGAGTTGCGGGCGCTGCGGGACTCGCTTGATTCGGTGTTGAGTTTCAGCTTCTTCATCACCAAGGAAATGAAGACCGACTTGCGGAACCACAGCTTGAGCGGCACCCTGCCGCTGCTCTATATCTTCCTGGCCCGGTCGGGGAAAACCCTCTGCGACGTGAGCTATGTGAGCCTCGATGCGAACGGCGTGCTCACGGCCCGGCAGGACGCTACCCGCAGCGCCACCTCGCCCGCCCCCGGCGTCCGGATCAGCTTCGTGGCGGAGGGTTCCAACACCCCGAGAACCCTCTACTATTTCAGCACCGACATCTCGGACGCCGGCTTGAGGCAAAGCGGGTTCCTGAAGTTCTGCCAGACCCTGGCTCCGGCCAACAGTTGTGTGAAGTCCGCGTCCTATCTGATGCACGAGAGTGGCTTCTCCACCATCCGCGGGTTTTTGTTGGAAAACACGCGCACGCTGGTGCAGGACGACTCAGGCATTCCGTGCGCGTATTTCACGCCGGACGCCTGGCAGATGCGGGTCTTTGGCAGCTACCCCGGGCCGATTCCGTTGTTCCGGAACTACCGGCAACCGCTGCTGGCGGAGTATTACCGGACGACGCATCCGCCGCCGCTGGATTTCGGCATCGGCTATCGCCACCATGCCGGCGAGTCAACCCTGATGGTTGCCACCCACAAGCCGCACCACAAGCCCGCCGTGCCGCCGCGGGCGCTGCCGGTGGAGGAGCCGCCGCCGCAGGCGGTGGCGGTTCCGGTGGGAGCCACCACCTCGGCGGCAAGGCCGTGAGCCCCGGCAGGCCGCGCGTCAAGTTCAGCCTCGAGGCCCTGACTTAGCCATAGCGGTGTGGCGCTGCGCTTCCCACCGCACTCCACACCCGCACCGCACCTGCGCGAGCCAAAGTCTGGAATGCGGTGGGAAGGGCGCAGCCCGCCACCCCGCTGTGGCTAAACCGTTAGAGGTGCGGGGTTCCCATGAGGCACGCCGAAGATTTCAACATTCAACATTCAACTTCCAACATTCAATGATCAAGTAAGAGCAAGAGCAAGACATGACACCGCATCGGCACTGCTGCCATCCGAAGCTGCGCTCGGTAACCTCGGCTGCGGCACCCGGACCAGCCAGTGGCTCGCGGCTCCACTCGCTCCATGAGGATTACGGTTTCCGCAACCGCATCGCCCTGCTCGATCTGATCGAACCCGGCGCGAATCTCGACGACCCATCGGTCGGCCGCTTCTGGCCCGCCAAACTCGTCACCGAACTCCGCGAGCGCAAACTCAAGTCCGCTGGTGCGTGAGTGGCGTGCATGCCCGGCCGCCGCGGTTTCATTGCCGCAGGATTTTGCGCAGGAATTCCGCGTCGGCGAAGCGTGCGGGCCCGCCTTGGCGCACGATGACCAGGTCGAGCGAGGGGATCACGAAGAGCCGTTGGTGTTCGGAGCCGACGATGGCCACCAGATCGGCCGGAGCACTGCGGCAAATGCAGCGCTGGTGCCAGTCCTGGTCCTGCCACTTTTTTTTCAACAGGTCCTCGATGTCGCACTCGCGGGCCTCGCGGGTGGTGGCGGCGGTGTTCAACCAGAAGCCCAGGCCGAACATCGGATTGACGCGGCTGCCTTGCAAGCACTGCGCAAACGCCGGCTCCGGCACCAGCACCCGCCGCTCGAAGGTACCGCGGCCTAACACCAACAGCCCGAATTTCGACCACTGCCGCGCGGTGAGCCAAAAGCCGCTGGCGACCAGGGGATTGCCATGCGCATCGGCCCGATGCGGCACGGCACCAAGACCCAGAGGCTCCAGCACCTGGTGTTGCAGATAGTCCAGTGGCGTCTCGCCACGTGCGGCCAGCTTGCGGCGGAGCACTTCGCACAGCACCTGCCCGTGGCTGGGCCCGTAGGTGAAGACCGCCCCTCTGGCGGCCACCGCCGGCGTGCGCAGCGCCACTTGGTTGCGATCGGTCACCTGGTCGGAATGCAGGTGAAACCCCGGATCGAGTCCGTCGCTGAAGTTCATCAGTTCACGCAGGGTGATCTGCTTGCGGCGCGGGTCGTCGCGCCACTCCGGAATCGTGTTGGCCACCGGTTCATCAAGGCGCAGCAGGCCGTCCTGCGCCGCCACCAGCGCCGCCAGCGTGAAAAAACTTTTCGTTCCGCTGAAGATTTGGTGAGCGGTCTGCGGGCTGCCGCCGTGCGGGTATTCTTCCAACAAGGTCGTGCCATGTTGCAGCACCAGCAACGCGCAGCCGCGACGGCTCGCGGAATAATCGGCCGCATCACGCAGGGCCTGCGGCGTGATCTTGGCGCAGGCCAAGGGCGTGCCAGCGGCCAACGCGGCCAGGAGGATGCCGCGCCGGATGCTGGCGGCGGTCTGGCGGCCGCGCTGCCGCATGGTGCGGTGCGGGAGCCGGGTGGCAGGCGAAGGAGACATGGCGGGATGGGTGCTGGCACCATAACCCGGCGCGGCAGCACTGCAACCACGGCCTTGGAGCGGCCTCATCCGCGCCGGATCTCCGAACCCTTGAAGCGGACGGTTATGTGATAGACTTTCTTGATGCGGCACTTGATGATGCCGGTGGCGAGGTCCACCTGCTCGGGTACCTCGATCCGATGGAGGTCCACCACGGCATGGTAGCCGCGCTCGGAAAAAACGTCGATGAGCATGGCGAGCGCGGCAGGTTCCTTGAGGAGCAGCGCCTCGCTGTTGATGTGGGAATGGCCGGAGATGGCATGGAGCTTGATGACGGGCATCATGGTCATCTCAATGAAACTCACCACGCGTTGGAACAAATCCGGCGTGGTCAGGGCATATCCATCAAGGCGTTTGACGAGTTCCTGGCGGGCATGAATGATGATCTCGCTGGCCACCGGCAGCGTGCGCAGGCGGTCAAAGGTAAGCGGGTCGAGTTCCAGCGAGCTTTGGTATTCAAGTTCCCTGAGGATGTTATGCTCCACCTCGGAAATCGGCCCGCGGGCATTGATGAGATGGTAATGGAACACATCCTTGAGGGAGAGCAGCGCGTCCCAGGTTTGCTCCTTGAACACGCGGTAGCGGCGGCTGGCGAGGCGCTCATCAAAGTCCGTCGCGCGTTTCTCCCACAAGTCCCCGTGCCGGGAGCGCCGGACTTCCTCGTTGTGTGCCTTGGTCTCGCGTCCGCGCTTGAGCTGGCGGGCCACGCTTTCCTTTTCATCAACAAAGAGCACGATGATCTGCACCACCGGCTGGCGGAAGTGGGTGGCCAGCGGCGTGCCAAAGTGCTCGCGCCACAGCCAGCTCATCTTTTCATACAGCATCTTGAGGCACTCCACCTGCACCTTGGTGCGCGGAAAGCCATCGAGGACGACCCCGTCGCGATGCTCGGGCATGAGCAATTCACGGAGCAACGCGGAGAGCACCTCGCGGTCGCCGATCATGCCGCCGGCGTCCTTGACCGCTTGCATTTCCGGCGAGTCGAGCAGGGAACTCATGACGAGCGGCGCACTGGTCAGGCCGCGGGCCTTGGAAATGAAGGCGGTGTTGGTGCCCTTGCCGGAGCCGGGGGCCCCGCCCAGCAGAATGATTTCCTTCGGAAACCGCAGGTTCTGGCGCCCGTATTGAAGTTCGAGATCATCCCAGATCGGTTCAAAGATGATCCGGGCGTCCTTGATTTCCAAATCCGCGCTCGGGGCCGCGGTAGGCTTGGGCTCGTTGATTGGCATGTCGGCAGCGTATGGATTCGAGCCGCCGCCGTCAAGGGGGCAATCCTGACGAAAGCGGGTGATTTCAGGCAAGTTCAGGGTTTGCGAGTTGGCGGGGAGGCCTTAGGCTGCCGCCATGACGGTGGTGACGCAAGGCAGTGAGTTGAGAACGGTGCTGGCAGGCCATGGCCGCCCGCGGGTGCTGGTGCCGACGATGGGCGCGCTGCATGCCGGGCATTTGGCCCTGGTGCGGCGGGCCAGGGAACTGGCAGGATCGGCTGGCACGGTCGTGGTGTCGATTTTTGTGAATCCGATTCAATTCGACCGGGCGGCGGACCTGGCGGCCTATCCGCGAACGCTGGAGGCGGATCTGGCGGCCTGCCGCGAGGCTGGGGTGGCGGTGGTGTTTGCGCCGGAGGCGGGGGCGATGTATGGCGCGGATCGCTCGGTGACGGTGACGGAGTCCCTGCTTTCGCGGGGCCTGTGCGGGGCCGCACGACCGGGGCATTTTGACGGGGTCTGCACGGTGGTGCTGAAGTTGTTCCTGCTGAGCGGCTGTGAGGCGGCGGTTTTCGGGGAAAAGGATTTCCAACAGTTGGCGGTGATCCGGCGCATGGTGCGGGACCTGGATGTGCCCGTGGCAATCATCGGCCATCCCACCGTGCGGGAGCCGGACGGCCTCGCGCTGTCGTCCCGCAACGTGCGCTTGAGCGCCGCTCAACGCGCCGATGCACCTCGCCTCCGGCAGGCCTTGCTGGCGGCCCGGGAGACCTTCAAGTCCGGGGTCCGCACGGCGGCGGAGGTGCTCGCCAGTGCCCGCCAGCACCTCGAGGAATCCGCGCTGCCGCGGATCGATTATCTCACCCTCGTCGATGCGGAATCCCTGCAAGCGGTGACGCAAATCGAAGGCCCCGCCGTGCTCGCCACCGCCGTGTTCTATGGCGAGGTGCGGCTGATCGATCAGGTGCGGCTCGAGCCCTGACGCAGATCATTTGCGCTCGGGCTGGGGCACCCCAAGGCCGCGCGGCGGCACGGCGGGATACCCGCCGGGTTCCTTCAGGTGATCCCTAATCAGAAACCAGATCGCGGCTGCCAGCAGCAGCGACAGGATCTTGGCGATCCAATTCTTCGGCAGAGTCATTTTCATGGGGCGGCTTACCAGTTAGAAAAACCTTGGCGAGAGCCTCGCGGAATTGTTTTTCGGTTAGATTTCGTTCGAGTTTGCCCTCCACGCAGATGGCAATGCCACCGGTTTCCTCACTGACGACCACGGTGACCGCGTCGGTCTCTTCGGTCAGGCCGATGGCCGCCCGGTGGCGCAGGCCGGTGGAGCGGTCGTGCATTTCGCGCTGGGTGACGGGAAACACGCAGGCGGCACCGGCCACGCGGTCATCCGCCAGAATCATGCCGCCGTCGTGCAGCGGCGTCTTGGGATGGAATACCGTTAGGGCCAGCTCCGGGGAGAACTGCGCATCCAGGGTGACCCCGGTTTCAAGGAACTTCTTGAGGCTGATCCCCCGCTCGATGGCAAAGAGCGCGCCGATCCGCCGTTTGGACAGCACGATGACGGCATCAGCCAGACGTTCGAGGAAGGCGAGGCGGCGTTTGCTCGAATAGGAGAAGATGCTCCGGCTGCCAAGGCGGGCCAGGGCGTCCCGCAGCTCAGGTTGGAAAATGACCACCAGCGCAAAGGCTAGCAAGGCCGTGGCTCGTGTCACCAGCCAACTGATCACCGTGAAATTCGCCACTTGGGAAACCAAGGTGAGCACCACGATGATGATTCCCAAGCCAACCAGGATATGCGCCCCCCGGGTCGCCCGGAACGCCCGGTAAACCTGATAAATGCAAATCGCGAGAATCAGGATCTCGATCGCATTTCGCCAGCTTTCTATAAGGAATTTCCACATCGTGTGCCGCAGGGGAACGTAGCCGGGCATCGGCGTTCTGTCACTCGGAAAGAATTTCGGCAAGAATTTCCCTGCCATGGGCCAGCGGCGATTCCTTGAAAGAACGGCAGGATCCGCCGGGTATCCATCATCCATCGCAGCTCTCTATCACCTCCCCATGAAACGCCTGACCTGCCTCCTCGCCACCTTGCTCGGCCCCACCGCGTGCGTCACCGCCGCCGCCCCCAACACCCTCAGCCCGCAGGAACAAGCCGCCGGTTGGCGCCTGTTGTGGGATGGCAAGACCGACAACGGTTGGCGCAGCGCCAGCGCCGAGGCGTTTCCGAAATCCGGCTGGACGCTCCAGGACGGCGAGTTGACCGTGGCGGCAAGCGGTGGCGCGGAAGCCGCCGGCGGCGGCGGCGACATCATCACCCGCGAGAAGTTCGCCGACTTCGAGTTGCTGGTGGACTTCAAGATCACCCCCGGCGCAAACAGTGGCATCAAGCTGTTCGTGGACGCCGCGCTCAACCCGGGCGCGGGCTCCTCCATCGGGCCCGAATTCCAAATCCTCGACGACGCCAAACATCCCGACGCCAAGCTCGGACGCAACGGCAATCGCACCCTCGGCTCACTCTACGACCTGCTCCCCGCCCCGGCCGACAAAAAAGTCATGCCCGTCGGGGAATGGAACCAAGCCCGCATCCTCGCCCAGGGCAAGCATGTCGAGTTCTGGCTCAACGGCCACAAGACCGTCGAGTTCGAGCGCGGCTCGCAAGCGTGGCGCGATACCGTGGCCCTCAGCAAATTCAAGACCTGGCCGAAGTTCGGCGAACTCCCCGAGGGCCATATCCTGCTCCAGGACCACGGCAATCAAGTCTCATTCCGCAATCTCAAAATCCGCGTGCCCGGCAAGCCGTAGCCCGCCCCCCCGCCTCCATCACCCCTCCGCATCTCGACTCCGCATCTCGACTCCGCATCTCGATTCCGCATCTCGACTTGCCAGAGTCGGCCACTCCCCCCAAGTCCCCACCATGACCGACGAAACCACCCTCTGGAAATGCAGCCCCTCGCAGTGGCTGAATCTCGGACCCTTCTCCGCCGCCATCGCGCTGTCCATCGGCATTGCCATCGGCGGCAGCTTCTTCCCACCCGTCTGGTTTGGGCTCGGCGTGCCTCTCGCTTACGCCATCTGGCGATATCTCGTCGTCCGCTGCCACGGGTTCGAGCTAAGCACCCAGCGGCTGCGCATCACCACTGGCGTCATCAACCAACAGATCGATGAAATCGAACTCTACCGCGTAAAAGACACCCTGACGATCCGGTCCTGGTGGATGCGCCTCACCGGTCTCGCCACCATCTCCCTGCAAACCTCCGATCGCTCCCTCCCGCACCTGCTCATCCCCGCCATCCGCAACGGCGAGGCACTCCGCGAACAGCTCCGCCAGCAGGTCGAAGCCCAGCGCGACACCAAGCGCGTCCGCGAAATGGACTTCGATGAAACCGGCAACGCCGATGGCGAAATCGATGCCGACGTCAGTGGCGGCCCCGCCTGAACTGCGGAGCTTGGGCCTCCCGCCTCACTCGGAAGACGGGCTGCCAGCCAAGGTCTGTCTATTCACGCAGCCTAACAATCAATCAAGCATTTTCTTTCAGGAATAATGCGTCAACAGCAGCAAAAGTTGCCATGTTCACAATATCGCGAACCGAACTTTCGATTTGAAGAATATGCACCGGTTTCTTCAAACCCATCAAAATTGGACCAATAGGTTCAGCACCACCAATTTCCAACATCATTTTATAAGCAATGTTACCTGCATTCAAGCTTGGAAAAATCAGGGTGTTCACTTCTTTATCGCCCAATTTCGAAAATGGGAATTTGGCTTTGCGCAACTCTTTGTTCAATGCGAAATTGGCTTGAAATTCGCCGTCAACCATTAGATCCGGGTGATTGTCGTGTAAGAATTTCACCGCAGTGGCAACCTTTTTAGGGCTTCCAAAATTGGTGCTGCCAAAGTTCGAATACGATGTCATGGCAATTACCGGCTCGATATCGAATTTACGAACTGCCGCGGCGGTAAGCAACGTGATTTCGCCCAAAGCCTGTGCCGAAGGGTCGATATTCACGGTAGTGTCGGCAAAAAAGAAATTCCCATTTTTGGTTTGCATGACATACAATCCGGCAATTACCCCAATCCCTTCGCTTATACCTATAGCTTCTATCGCAGGGCGAATGGTTTCGGAATACTTTGTGGATTGTCCGGCAATGAAGGCATCGGCATCACCGGTATCAACCATCATGACTCCAAAGTAATTGCGGTCGTACACCCTTTCCAGAGCTTCATCGTAAGTCAAGCCCTTGCGCTGGCGTTTTGCATGCAACAATTTGGCATAACGAATGCGTCTTTCATGCTCTTTTGGCTCGCGTTGGCTGACAATTTCAACACCTTGCAAATCAAGGTGATTTTCCTCGGCAATTTGAACAATCTCTTCCCGGTCGCCCAATAAGATCGGTCTTGCAATGCCTTCTTGCACCAATTCCTGAGCTGCCTTAATGATATTGAATTTGTTGGCATCGGCAAAAACAATCCGTTGAGGATTGGTTTTTGCTTTTTCAGTTATATTCTGAATCAATTTGTTGTTTAGACCCAATCGGGCCTTTAGCTGTTCTGCATAGGCATCCCAGTCGGTAATTATCTTCTGGGCAACACCACTGTCAATTGCCGCCTTAGCAACCGCAGGAGCAACGGTATAAATCAAACGTGGATCAACAGGTTTCGGGATGATATATTCGCGGCCAAATACAATATTTGTCTTGTTGTATGCGCGGTTCACACTTTCCGGAACCGGTTGTTTGGCAAGGTTTGCCAAAGCATAAACGGCGGCAATTTTCATTTCCTCATTGATTGCAGTCGCATTTACGTCTAGCGCACCACGGAAAATGAACGGAAAACCCAATACGTTATTGACTTGATTGGGATAATCGCTGCGGCCGGTTGCCATGATCAAATCCGGGCGGGCAGCAATTGCCTCATCATACGAAATTTCAGGATCGGGGTTTGCCATCGCAAAAACAATTGGCATGTCGGCCATCGAACGAACCATGTCCTGACTCATCACACCTTTGGCAGAAAGGCCCAGGAATACATCGGCACCAACCAAAGCTTCGGCTAAAGTATTGATTGGAGTTTCACGACAAAAGTCTTTCTTATATTTATTCAAATCGGTTCTGCGGGTATTGATAACCCCTTTGGAATCGCACATGAGTACGTTTTCCTTGTTGGCACCCAACGAAATTATTAAGCGCGTACATGCCATTGCCGAAGCTCCGGCGCCGCTTACCACTAATCGAATGTCACCGATTTTCTTTCCGGCAATTTCCAAAGCGTTAAGCAAACCGGCCGACGAAATAATTGCAGTTCCGTGCTGGTCGTCGTGCATTAACGGCGTTTTCAGCTCTTTCTTCAATCGCTCTTCAATTTCAAAACATTCAGGAGCGGCAATATCCTCCAAATTGATACCGCCGAAAGTTGGCGAAATTTGTTTTACGGTTTCAACAAAAACATCAATATCCTTGGTACTGATTTCAATATCGAAAACATCAATATCGGCAAAAATCTTGAAAAGCAAGCCTTTGCCTTCCATCACTGGTTTTCCGGCCAATGCACCTATATCGCCCAAGCCTAGAACTGCTGTACCGTTTGAAATCACCGCCACCAAATTGCCTTTTGCTGTATAAATATTGGCCAATGACGGATCTCTTTCAATTTCCAAACAAGGTTCGGCAACGCCCGGCGAATAAGCCAAAGCCAAATCACGTTGTGTACTGTGCGGCTTGGTCGGAATTACTTCGATCTTTCCCGGGCGTCCCATTGAATGGTACAATAAGGCATCTTCTTTTCTCAATTTGGACATAATTGTTGTGGTTTTAGTTATATTGTATTTGTATTGGGTGTTCCTCAAAAGAACTTCAAAAGCCCACGTTGCGAAGTTACGAATTGTTCTGATTGATTCCGATTATACCAACAAGCCCTGACATGCTTGATAACATTCGGATATGTTTTGAATTTACAAATTTTGTCAATGGCCATTGGGCACTCCGGGGCTTCGTCCCTCAGCCCCTCCCCTTGCCCTGCTCTGGTCACTTGCTGGTTTCATGCCCCCTCCCGTGCTTGCTTGCGCTTATGGCTGACCTCGGGCCAGGCGGAATCCGCCGCTGCTGCCGTAGTCGAAGGGATAGTCGCCGATGCGGGAGGCGCAGCGTGTGAAGTCCGCGGTGCTGCCCCAGCCACCGCCACGGAAGACGCGGCGGTTGCCGGAGGCAGCACCCTGCGGGTTGATCTGGGCAGCGTTGGAGTAAGAGTCATACCAATCCCAGCACCACTCCCACACGTTCCCCGCCATGTCATACAGCCCATAGCCGTTCGCCGCGAAACTCCCCACTGGCGAGGTGTATGGATCAGCTCCCGTGGCGTAAGTCGGATGAAGGCCGCGCGTCGGACTCACGTCGTAGTTGAACACACTATTGCTTTCATAGTTCGCCCGGCTGTGGGTGATGGTATTGCCCCACGGGAAGCGCAGGCCGCTCCAGCCACCCCGCGCCGCCCTCTCCCACTCCGCCTCTGTCGGCAAGCGGTAGCCGTTGGCACTCCAATTGCAGTCCGGCGCATCGCTGTTGCCCGTCCGATACACCGACCCGGAGACCGTGTAACAGGGCGTTAGCAATTCCATTTCGCTCCGGGCATTGCACCACTTCACCATGTCATACCAGGTGATGGTTTGAACCGGATTATTAGCAGCCTTGCCCCCGCCAACACTCAAATCCGTGTACTCGTGGGTCAGGCCCCATGTTCTAACATCGTCCCACAGTGCCTTGGTCACCTCATTCTTCGCCATGTAGAACCCACTCAAGTAAACGCCGTGGACCGGCAATTCATTGGAATACCCATCCCCGCTGGCCGCGAGCGCGTTGCCCATCACAAAGCTCCCCGCCGGAATCGGCTCGAAACCCTCGGGGTTCGGGTCTAGCCCAGGTGGCCCGTCGAGCACCAGCCGGTAGATGCGCGATAGCATCCCCGGTTCATGGGGGGTGGCGATGACCAGATCCTTCCCGTCCCCGACCCGCACCACGCCCGGATCCTGCCAAGAGTTGTCCGCCAGAGTGCCGGAATACTCAAGCTTGTAGATGCGCCCTGCCACCGATGGCTGCACCGTGAGAGTCACGGTGTCGCCGGAGATCCCGATTTTGGGTGCCACCAACTCGCCGGGCGGAACGGGCGTCTGGTTAGCGGCCGCAACGTCTTGGGGGGTGGTGCCGACGCGGATCTCGTCGAGCCACTGTCCAGCATCGGTTCGGTAGTAGAACCGACTCGCTTGAAACACCGACGGGATAATGAACCAAGCGCTCGGTGGGCCGAGCATGGTTCCAGGATTAACGAAGAGGCGGACTACGGTAATGCCCCCGCTGAACTGACGCACCTGCAGGACGAAGAAATCGACGTTCCCGACTCCGGCAGAGACTGCGGCCGCAATGCCGTTCAGGCCGATTACGCTAGCCCCGTTCTTGGTCACTTCGAGGTGGGGGCCGCTCAAGGGCTCGATATCGACCAACGCGCCGCTGCCGAGGGCGTCGGTCCTTTCCTGGAAGCTGATCCAGAGATCGCTTAGGGAGTTGTCCAATGGCGGCCCGAAGTCACGCCACCCTTCCCCCACCGCCGGGTTGTGCAGCGCATCCCCAGCAGATGGCAGCGCCGTCGGGTAGCTCAGCGTCGGGGGGGTATCGACCATCTCGGAGCTGCCGATCCAAGGTCCGGGAGCCCAACCGGATCCCCCGATCATGGACGGCAGCGGCTGCCCCGCCATGTACTGAAAACCTTCGTATGCGAGTGGGAGCGCCGCCGCTTTGGGTGCCGTACCCATTGCCAGGAGGAGGATTAAGAGCGAACCCGCCCAGCGACGCGTCGCGCCGGGCCGATTGATTTGGATGGAGGTGTTTTTCATATAGCGTGCCTGGCTTATTCCGTAATTACTGCCTGCTAAGAAATTGCTTTCCTGGGTGGCACGCATGAGAGAGCGAAAGCGGGCTCGCAGAGCGGGGCAAAGAAGTTGCGGGGGAACAGCGGGCTGGAACGGCGGAAACAACGCAGCCACGGAGCCTTCCAAGGCGGTGGTCCGGCCGGATCATGGCAGCAATCGGGCATGGTAGGTGATTTCATGGGAACTCCTCTCGGATGCGTGAAAATAGCACACCGAATCGCATTGGCGAAAAAAATCTACAAATCGCCTTAAATTTCCCGGCGGCGAGGTTTTCGTCCGAGTTGTGCAGCCGGGTTTCAGGTGGCTTCGAGCACCAGCGTACGCTCGCCGTCGAAGGGGATTTCGACCGGCTGCCAGGCGGCATTCGCCCTCACGGGGCGGGGTCGGTCATGGGGTAGGTGGTCACTGATAACTGATTGGATGTTTGCATATTGCTAGCGCAGTTCCACCTCGATCGAGTTGCCGGCCTCGATGGTGGTCCCGGCATCAAGTCGGATAGTGGCGCCATTGTTATCCACGGTGACCGTGGCCGCTATGGGTTTGCGGTTTACGGTCACCTTGGCTTGTGGTGGTACCGCCTGTTTGGGCGCGGCCAGCAACAGTGTGGTTAGGCGCAAGCGGCCGTGCCGCAGTTCGATCTTCGAGTGCTGGACCCCGGCGCTGCGTTGCTGGGTGAACAAACCCCAGCCTTCGGCGGCGGTGAAGAACGAGCTGTGATCCTCCGGCTGCCACAGCGGAATGAATCCAATGGTGCCCGCCGTCGCATCGTGGGTGAACCCCTGGCAGGCGATCAGCACGCTCCAGATGGCCATGGCCCGCGCATAGAACTTGCCGCACTCGTCGTCGCCAAACGGATTGCCGCTGTAGCCCCAACTCGCCTGCCCGCCCGGGTGTAACCCGCTCCGCAGCCGCCCGTCATAGCGGTCGGCGACGGCACGCAGGACGGTGAAGCCTTCGCGCATCAGGCCGGCTTGAATCATCAAACACGCCGCGGTGTATTCAAAGCCACTCATGATTTCTTCCGTGTACGCCAGGCAGTTAGGCGGATTGGGTCTGCCGCCGCGCGGCCAGGTGCCCTGAATCAGGCCGGCATCGGCGTCCTCGCAAAACTTGCGCGGCGCTTGTTGGAAGCCATGCAAGCTGGCATGGAAGTTATACTTGAACAACGCGCCCATGGCCGAACGCACGTGCTCTGGCGGATAGAGCCAGCCGAGGCCCGCCTGGAGCGCCCACCACTGCCCGAGCATCTGGTCGATGTAGCAGCCGGTCACGTAATCCATGCGCGGCACCGGATCGGGAATCTGGATGAAGTATTCGCCATTGAACAAGGCCTGGTCCTGATTGACCGAGCCGGCTTCCCGGATTTTTCGATAGAACCCGGCCGCAGCCGGGTCGTTCTCGACCATGGCCATCTTTTCAGCAGCGGCGAGTGCGCCGAGATACATGCTGCCCATCCACGACGACGAGCCGCCCTGATCCCCGTCCATGCCGTGTTGCGGACCGGAAAGCATGCCGTCGGGAATCCCCTCGCGCGGTTGTTCCACCGTCAGCGAGGGCGTGTTGCTGGCGTCCCAGCGGATAATCAGATAGTCCATCGCCTGCTTGATCTTGGGCCAGTTCCGATCGAGCCATTTGCGCTCGGCGCTCAGCAGGTGCTCGCGATAGCTGCTCATCACGAAACTGCATTGCCCGTCGAAGGCGGGAAACTGCCACTGCGCTCCCGGGTGGCGGAACCGCACCGGCAACATGCCCTCCGGCCCCAGGTTGCCGGCGTCGGCCTCGCGCATCGCGCGGCCGATCACCGGCCACAGCCGGGCATGCGCCTGGGCATAGCCCCACACGTGGGTCGCCGTCCCCTCACAACAGCCGCAGTCAGGTTGGCAGCCCTCCCAACCGTAAAAGAAGCCCGTTTTCGACCACAGGCAGGTCTGGGCGCGAATCACCGCCACTTGCGAACCGATCCGGTCTAACAGCCAATACGGCAGGTTGGAGGCGTAGAGCGTGTCATGATAGAGCCGCGTCAGCCGGGTCAACTCGGCCAGGCGGCCGGTCACGTCGCGGGCGACATCTAACGCATCCGTCCACCAATTGGCATACATGTTGCCGACATGGAAGGTGTTGGCATGGGGGACATTCGGGAAGTGCCACGCCAACACGAACGAGACGGTCCGCTGCTGGCCGGGCTGCAGCGTGAACGGCACGGCCAGTGCGCCATCCAAGGTCATGCCGCTTGCCGATGGCCCGGCGCTTTCGAGGCCTTGCATGCCGCCGGTGGCGGCGAACGTTGTGGCCAGGGAGTCGAGTCCGTCCCATGATGCCGACGCTATGACTTCCGGTGCGACAGCGGCCAGCGCCATGTCGCCCGCCCAAGGCGAATCTATCGGCTGCGCCGAGGTCAGGTGCAGAACCGTGGCACCGGCCTCACGCAGCACGCGATTCGAGTTGCCCCCGAGGCCCGGCCTCACCAGTCCGACCGCGTTGCGTTGCGTGGCCAGAAAGCTCACCTCGACCGGTTCCTTGCCGGCGTTTTCCGCAGTCAAGTTGAAGATCGCGCAGGGGATTGCCGAGTGCTTCTCGTCCAAGGGGATCATGGGACTGAAGACTTCCATGCTCGCGCGGAGCGGCAGGCCGTCGTCCTCGAACGTGTACCAGCCGAACGGATACCCGCCGCGGAAGCTGAGGGCCTTCATGGCCGGGAAAGGCCCTTCGGCCACGGTCTGCAAAGCGCGGATGAGCGGGGGCTTGCCGCCGACCGTCGCACGCACCGCGAAGAAGCTGTTAGGCATGGGCACGCTGGCGAAGTTCTTGAATATCTGCCAACTGGCACGCCGGGCTTCGCCGTTGATCTGAAGCGGGCCGGCGGCGATTCCGCCGAGCGGCAGGCTGATCGCGGTCAGATGTTCGTTCCGATAGACCCGTTGCTCGCCGCGTGCAAACAACCGGCGTTCGTCCATGAGTTCGGCCAACCGCTTGGCCCGCTCCTCCGGGGTCAGGGCCGGGTTGGTTTCGGCGGCAGTCGCGACGAATGGCACGCGGGTCCAGAGTGCGCCGGCGGCCGTGTTCAAGCTGATGGTCCTGAGGAATTTCCGGCGGTTGGGGTGCTGGTTCATGATAATGTTGTTAGAGCGGGTCGTGCTTGGTGATATTGCCGGGGATGCGGGGTGGTGGCGTGCATGGTCATGAAGTGTTTGCTGCGGACCCAGTGCGTCGTGCTGCTGCCGCCATCATCCACGTTACTGGACCACCCTTGGACGGCAGATGGGAGGGGTTGGTCATTCTGTGGTTAGGCGCAGCAGGGTGAACGAGTACGGTTTGAAGACGTAGGAGAACTCCGCGCCGGCACCGGCGAACGCGGATTCCAGCGGCAACACGGCATCCGGGAAATCCAGGGTGTTCTCCGCCGTCGGGTCGTCATGGCTCAAGGTGGTGATGGTGGCGTCGCTGCCGATCTTGGCGAGGCCTTGGCAGCGGATGGTCGCCGTGCGCGGGGTGGCGGTGCGGTTGACAACGCGCAGCAGCAAGTCGCCGGTCTTCCGCTCAAGACCTGCCAGCGCTAACAGCTCGACGTCTGCGGGTGCCGCCGGCGGCTCGACTTGCGTTTGCAGGATCTCGTCGGGCCGGTTGCAGGCGAGCATTTGCTGCACGAAGTAGGACGTGCGTGGAGCGACGCGCGAACTGTCAAAGCCGATCATGTTGACCGGCCACTGGATGTCCTTCACATGGAAAAAGAGCGGCGCGTAGGAAGACATTCTAACAACATCGCTGTTGCGCTCGAGGCCGAGCCGGTAGGCGGCTTCCGCCAGTGCGGCCAGCAAGTTGCCGGCGCCCACGCCGCTATTGCAGCCGAATTCGCCCACATAAACCGTGGGGCCGCGCCGGTCAGCGGCGTCGTATTGCTGATAGGCCCCGAAAAAATCCGCCGGGCTGCCGTATTTGTGGTCATCCACCATTTCGACTGCCTGGTCCTTGAGTCGCTCGTTGCAGATGAGGGTCAGCGCCGGATATTTCGCGTGGATCGCAGTGTGAAATTGCCGGTAGTTGGTGGCGTAGAGGTCACCGCCCGCCTCGTTGCCGATCTCGACATAGCGCAGTGGGAAAGGCGCCGGGTGGCCGTTGGCAGCGCGTCGGGCCCCCCACCCCGTGTTGGCGGGACCGAGCGCATATTCAATGGCGTCGAGCGCCTCCTGCACCAATTCCTTCACCTGCGCTGGGCTAGCGATTTCGGCATTGCGGTAGTTGTCGCTGAAGCCGGGATTGCAGACCCATAGCGCCTCCGCGCCGAGATCCTCGCACAGTTGGAGATACTCGTGGAACCCGAGGCCGTTGCTGGTCCAATACCCCCAGAGATTGGCCGTGCCACGACGTTGCTCCAGCGGGCCGATGGAATTCTGCCACTGGATGCGGTTGTCGAGGGTCATGCCGCCGACAATCGCCCCGCCGGGAAAGCGCATGAACGCCGGCTTGAGGTCCGCCAGCAGGCGGACCAGGTCGGGACGCAGACCGTTAGGCCGGTTCTTGAACGTTGCGCGAGGGAAAAGGGAAACCATGTCAAACCAGACCGTCCCGGGCCGGTCAACCGTCAGAACCAGGCGGCTGTTAGGATCGGAATCCTGCGCCTTGAGGCTGCACCGGTATTGCCGCCAGCCACCGCCAACGCCTTCGATGTTGGTGGTGGCGTGGGACTCGCGGCCGCTGGCGCTTTCCAGCGCCACGCCCACGTTCGTGTTGGCGTCGCCCGCCGTGCGGGCGAAGAACGAGAGATCATACCATTGGCCGGCCTGCACATTCATCCCCCAGTAGCCACCGTTGACAATCCCGATCCCATGGCCGACCGCCTTGACGACGAGTCGCAGCGAGTGCGGGTTGCGCTCGTTGAGCGGGCTTTGCTCGTCTTGCCGGATGAAGCCCGCTGCAGATCCCTTGTTGACCAGCGACCAACCATGCAACTCATTGCCGAACCACTTGCGTTCCTGCCAGCCGTTCGTGGTTCTGAGCAAATTGCCCGCCCATGACGCACCGCCGGGCAACGTGTTGATCTCAAAATCGCGGTTCTGCACCATTTCCGCGTATAAGCCGCCATCCCCGGCGTGGTTGATCTCCTCAAAGAAAATGCCATAGAGGCTCGGACTGACTTGCGTGCGGCCTTGAGTTGCGTCGATGGTGATGGTGCGGCCAATTCCAGCGGCCGCAGAGACCCCAGCCAGCGTCACTGCGGCTAGCAACCACTCAATACGATGGCGGGTTTTCATCCGGCTACTTGGTGCAGTTCTCATGCCGTGTCATCCGTTGGGTCCATCCCATTTTCCAGTTCCTCGTCGCGCCACGGGAGATACCAAGTGAAATAGAGGGCCGCACATGCCATGCCGGCGACAGCCGCACAGATGCCGGCATAGGTAAACCAATGACCGATCAGGTAGAAAACCCCGAAGTAGGTGCTCATGATGGCGGCGCCACCCAAGAGCACGTTCACCAGAATCCGGGTGGCGCTGGAAGCCGCACCTGATAGAGCCGGCAACGGGCCGACGCGATTCTTGACTGTTCCCCAGAGGCCGCGCGGGCGCACCCGGCGGTAGAACTCGTCGAGAGTGGCTGGATCCACCGGCTGGGTGGCGAGTGACACGAGGATTGCGCCGATGAGGCTCACGGCATACACCAACGGCGTATAGATATATGGAACCGGCTCGGGATGAATCGCGACGAGCATTGGCACCTGTTGCCAGAATAATACGGCCAGGGAAAGCACGCAGGCCAACAAGGTGCCGGCCGCATAGCCCCAGCCATTCATGCGCCACCAATGCCAGCGCAGCACGTTGGGCAGCAACATCGAGGCGGCCAAGCCGAGTTGCATCCAGATCCAGATGCTGTTAATCGAATCGGTGTTCATGCCGGCGATCGTGCCGAAGAGCAACAGCCCGGCAGTCGCCAGATGGCCGGCACGCACCAAGGCCCTCTGACTCAGGCCGGGTCTGAGCACCTCAACGATGTCGCGCACTATGATCGAAGCCCCCGCGTTGAGGGTGCCCGAGAGCGTGGACATGAACGCCGCCAGCAGCGCGGCCATCATGAAGCCGCGGACCCCGGAGGGAATCATCGGGCTATCGCGCAACGCCACCGGCAGGATTTTCTCGGGATCCGTGACGCCCATGCTGCCGGACAACACGACAAAGACGACGCCGGCCACCAGGGCAAAGCGCGGGATCATCATCAGGCCCCAGGCAAAGCCGGCCTTGGCGGCATCCGCCACATTGCGGGTGGCGAGAAACCGCTGCTCGCCATAACTCCCCCCGGCCCCCGCCATGCTATGGAATAATCCGTTGAGCACCCAGAAAACCGCCATGATCCCGAACAGGTCGAAGCCTTCGCAGATGAGCGAGGGGGGCAGGCCCTCCACCCTGCTAACAGGCAGCAGGCTGGTGACAAAGCCCAGCGCGTGCAGTTTCGCGGGATCGATGATAAAGAACGCCGCGCCGCCGACCAGCAAGCCGCACAGGCACATGAGCACGGCTTGAAAGATGTCGGTGGCAATGACCCCTTTGAAGCCTCCGATCATCGAATAAACCGTGGTCACCGTCATGATGAGGATCGCGCAAGCATTCGCCGGGAGTGGAATATACTCGGCGGCAAACTTGCCGATGCCCACAAACGCATAACCCATGGCAAAGCCCTGAAACAGAGTTGCCATGATCGCCGAGGCAAGCCGGGCCACCCGCCCGCCCGAGTGCGTGCCGAAACGGCTGTGAATGAGTTCGGTGGCAGTCAGCACCTTGGTGCGCCGGATCCAGGGTGCCATATATGCCATGAGAAACGCGCAGTTGAAAACCGCAAAGGTGCAGAACACCCAGAAGCTGCGCATGCCCAGCGCCGCCACCATCCCCACCATCCACATCGTGCCGGAAATGTCAAAATTGCTGGCCGCCCCGGAGGCCGCCAGCGCCCACCACGAAATCTTGTTGCCCCCGAGAAAGTAGGAGCGCAGGTTGGTGGCGGAGCGCCGGGCATAGGCGACCCCGATCCATACCGTCAGCACAATATATAATGCAACCACAGCGTAATCAATTCCAGTCATATACAGGGGCGGGTTGGTTAGGTTCAGGCCAGGCGCACCAACTGGTGGCTGCGAGGCTCGAGAGACAATTCAAGCACAGGAGCCTTGCCCCCTGCCATAAGTGTTAGTTCCTCCTCCAGGGGATTGCTATGGAACGCCTGCTGCCAGGGGAGTGGCAGCTTCAGGCGGACTGACTGGGCCCTGCCGGTGGGATTGCCGAGATGCACGAACCAGCCCGCGCCATCCCGGGTGCGCCGCAACGAGGTGAGCAGCACCGCCGCGTTGTCCATTTCAAGCAGCGGCCCATCCGTGATGGCGGCGCGGCTGAGCACCGGATGATACTCCACCGGGGTCGCGGCAGCCTGACCGAAGCGCATGGCGGCGGCCGCATCGAAGCAACGCGCGGACGTCAGTTCATAGCGGAACCATTTGAAACCCGGTTGGCTGGCGGGAAAATTGGTGTCCCAGTAATTGTTGAGCGGCCACCCCAGCAGCAGGCAATGGTCCGCACGCGGCACGCTCGTTAGAGATTGGCCGAAATGGAAGCCGCCGAGCTGTACCATCGGCGCGTCCGGGCAGGCGAGCGTGACGCACAGCCCGTCATCCGCCGCCGCCACCCAGGTGCCCACGGTAGCATAATCGCGCACGGTTCCGGGCAGTTGTTCATTGTCCAAGGCCACCGTCTGTCCGGCCACATCATACCATGCCTGCCATGGCTTGAGCCGCAACGGGAACGTGAGATAGGTGCTCTCCGCCCACCGATCGGAGTCCTTGTGAAACGATACGTCCAACAGCACCGCCGGCCGGTCTGCGGCGAGTATGACGGTCATCTTCAGCTCCTTGGCGCCGGGGGCCTCCGCCCAGCGCAGCACGAGTTGCGGCCCCAGACATGTTAGCATGCATTCGATCCCGTCAGGCCTCCCGGGCTTGCGGCGCAGCGCCGGCCAGTCCGGCTTCCAGCCGGATTGCATGTCGAGCGAGAGTTTGGCGAAATCCGTGTCAAACAACGCGTCCCGTCCGTGATACTTCGCTTTCCCATGATGTTGTTGCGGGTCCACCGTCTCCTGAACAAAGCCGAAGAAATCCCAGGGGCTCGCCGCATCCAGCACCTCACGCGCATGCCGTTTGTCATAGAGCCGGGAGATGCATCCGCCAGCCGGATCGAACTCCAACCGATAGAATCCGGACTCGATGACGCCGACGCCGACATGGCAGGAGGAATCGCTCACCGGCAAGGCCCGGAGATCCGCGGCCGGCACGAAGCGGGTGCTATAGGCAGCCACCTGATAGGGGCCGATTTCCCGTTCCTCGTCATCGGTGAGCCAGGCGGCGGGCACTTCGAGGTTGTGGACGCGCCCGGGGTGGTGGCACCACTGGCCGGTCACCAAGCGGGTGGGCACGGTGAGCATCACGAGGCGCTTTTCCGGCCCCGGATTGACTAACAGAATCCCCTCGGCGGCACCGCCTTCGGTGGGATTTCCCGCCAGTTGTTCCAGTTGTTCGCGGAGCAACCAACCGGTCCAGCAGCGGGCATCGTAGGCCTGGTTGGCCTTGAAGTTGCATTGGGCCGGCACCTCGTCCACCTCACAGTTCCAGGTGCTCGCCCAACTACCCCAGGTGTGCTCGTCATAAATCTGCACCCCCTGCCATGCCCGGTTAGAGCGGGTGCCATGGCCGGCCACCCGGCACCCGGTGAGCGCAGCGAGCATGCCGGCGGTATTGAGGCGCATTTTGGTGCGCCGATTGATGCGCGTCTCGGTGGCGGCGGCAGCACATCCGAAGTTCCAGAAATCCGGCCAGTCACCCGCGTGGTGTTCTATCATTTCCGCGGGAACCTGGCGGAGGCGTGCGGTCAAGTGCTCGGGCGTGACGAAGCGGATGACCGGTTGACGCCCCTCGTCATTCCACTGGCGGACCATGCGGGCGGTGTGCGGATTGGGTGGATTGTTATCCACGAAATCGGTATGTGTAGCCGAGAGCAGGATGAAGTCATGCGGGTAGTTTTGGCGGGTCAGGGTTTGCAGGTAGCGGGCGAGGCCCGCGGCCATGCGTTGGGTGGAGCCGAACTGGGGTTCCAGCCACCGCTCGAACGACGCATAGTGTTCGCCATTGAACACGCGGATGGTCCGGCCATCCGGCCCCACCCAGTTGAAGAGCAGCGGGCGGCGCAGCGGAAAGCCGCCGAAGTGCGGGTTGATGCCCATGACCAGGGTTTCCACGCCGCTGTCGCGGAGCAAGCCCACCAGCGGCCATGGCAGGCCGTTGACGTCATGATTGATCGCGGTGTCGAGCCGCAGACCTAACTGTTCGCGCAGCCGCTTGACCGGATAGAGGCTGCGGACCAACTGTTCGGCGTTGTAGAGCGGCGTGAGGTTGCAGAACATCGCGCCGGCATCTAACAGGCCAGCCGCGACCAACTGCCGAAACCGCCGGATCTGTCCTTCGGGCGCGGCATCCAGCCAGTGGAGCAAGGTGGCGGTGACCTCGCAGGTCCAGCGGGTGCGTGAGGGTTCCGGCCAACCGGAGGTTTCCTCGCAAAGGTCCAGCGCGCGGTCGATGAATTGGTTGTGCAATTCCCATACGAGCGGCTGCGAGTGGGTGAAGCCGATATCAGTATGGGTGTGATGCAATAGCAGGATCTCGCGGATTTCGTTCATGGTTGATCAATAGTCGTATCCTTGCTTGGCTGCCGCTGGTGGCGTGTGGCAACAGTGGACTTCGTTGCCCGCCACGTCAACCATCATGTCGCTGAAGGTTTCCGTCCGCCGCCCGCGAGGGATCCCAGGGGTCAGCGCCAGTGTCTTCCGCGTGCCGACCGGTAAAGCCCACCCCAACCAGGATGGGTCGGATTTTCATCGCTGAAAATCAATACCCATGCGCATGGCAACTGTCAAGCCCGACAAAAACAGCGGCTCGGCGGCTGCTTTTGACATTCTTGCCATGCACCCAATTGGACTCGCGGATGGGATTTCTACTGAAAAATTCTTTTGCCGCTGCCGTCGCCGATGAACAAAGACCAGGCACCCCGACGATTTGATGCCGATCCGCATGTCGCTCGCCAGCCATCTTCCAACAATCGCGTCATGAAGCTGCCACTCCTACCGCTACTGCTGCTCAGCGCCGCCGCGCTGGCCGGCACGCCCGAGCCCTACAATGTGATCTGGGATTCGCCCAGCCAAGACGCCCGGGGCACGCTGCCGCTTCAGGGTGATTTTCTTTGTGAAGTTGAATGTTGAAATCTTCGGCGTTCCTCATGGAAACCCCGCGGCTCTAGCGGTTTAGCCACAGCGGGGTGGCGGGCTGCGCCCTTCCCACCGCACTCCAGACTTTGGCTCGCGCCCGGGCAAGTGCAGGTATGGACTGCGGCGGGAAGCGCAGCGCCACACCGCTGTGGCTTAGTCCCGGCGCTCGCTGCGGCCCAAACATCTTCCGGGTCGTCACCAGGATTCGGCGTTCCCGTTCTCAGCATCAGAACCCGGTGGGCGGGTGTGGCACCGGCAGTAACGTGGGCGCGATAGGGAGCCACCACATTCTTGTGGTGGTAGCGGAAGGGCGGCCCATGAGTGCGTGCCGAAGGCTCTGTTCATGGACGTTCCTTCCGCTCGACGACAGGAATGTCGTCGCTCCCTAACGGGCATCCTCGGAGCCAAGTTAC
>JAPLUI010000348.1 GCA_026397725.1 Verrucomicrobiota bacterium
AAGGAACGTCCATGAACAGAGCCTTCGGCACGCACTCATGGGCCGCCCTTCCGCTACCACCACAAGAATGTGGTGGCTCCTTATCGCGCCCACGTTACTCCCGGTGCCACACCCGCCCACCGGGTTCTGATGCTGAGAACGGAAACGCCGAATCCTAGTGACGGACCGGACCATGGTTCGGCCGCAGCGGCCGCCGGGACTTAGCCACAGCGGTGTGGCGCTGCGCTTCCCACCGCACTCCATACTCTCACCTGTTCATGCGCAAGCCAAGGTATGGAGTGCGGTGGGAAGGGCGCAGCCCGCCACCCCGCTGTGGCTGGAAGGTGACCGGGGCAGCAGGGGAGAACCGGTCGGGCAGGGGACCGTGGGGGGGGGAGGCGGGAGCTTGGGGCGGGATGAAGGGCTTATGCGGCGTGCCGGATGAGGGCGACGAGGACGCCCTGGATGACGAGTTCGCGGGCGGGGATGAGGTCGGGGAAGTGGGGGTTTTCGGCACGCAGGAAGGGTTTGCCTTTGTCGGTGAGGTAGCGTTTGAGGGTGGTTTCGCCGTCGATGAGGGCGGCGACGATGTCGCCTTTGCGGGGTTCGCGGAATTCGAGGATGACGGTATCGCCGTTGCAGATGTGGGCGTTGATCATGGAGTCGCCGCGGACGCGCAGGGCGAAGGTGCGGGCATGCTGGGGAATGCCGAGGGTGGCGATGTCGATGGAAATGCAGCCATCGCGTTGCGGTTCGGCGTCCTGGGCCATGCCGGCGGCGATGCGGCCGTAGATGGGGATGTCCACGATCTGGGCGCGGTCGAGTTCTGCGGGGAAGATGACGGCGCGGGCTTTGCCGGGGATTCGCTGGATGACGCCCTTGCGTTCGAGAGCACGCAGGTGGCTCATGGCAGCGGTTTGGCTGGCGAAGCCGAAGAAGTGCTGGATTTCGCGGGTGGAGGGCATGACGCCGGTTTTGCGCTGGGCCATGCGGAGGTATTCGACGATTTCCTGTTGGCGGTAGGTCAGTTGATTTTGCATTGGTTTATGAACAGTGTTCCTAAGAACAAATGCCCGGATCGGCGGGTACGCAAGAAAAAAAATCCGGTTTTTTTTGGGCAGGGGGTAGGAGAGGGTACAGATCGGGCTGGCAATCCGGCCGGGGCGGACTTACAAGATCCGGGTGGCGAGCGAGCAGGATGGGAGAAACGGTTCCGGGGTGGTTTTCACCCTGCTGTGGGTGGTGTTTTTTTTTCAGGGGATGACGCCGGGGTTTTGGTTTCCGGCCTTGACGAATCTGCTGAGTGCGGAGGGTTTGAGTGGGTGGGTGGCGCTGGTGTTCATGGTCGGGCCGCTCGGGGCGCTGGTGTCCCCGTTGCTTGGCGGGGCCTTGGCCGACCAGCGGGTGTCGGCTGACCGGCTTTATGCCTGGTCCACGCTGGCGGGGGCGGGAGTGCTGCTAGTGGCGTTCTGGTGTTTGGGGCAACACTGGAATCCATGGTGGTTCCTTGGGTTGCTGCTGGTTTATTCGATCCTGTCCGGGCCGTCCTGGGGCTTGCTAGCGACGATTGCCCTGGCCAACCTTACCCATGGCGAGCGGCACTTTCCCATGGTCCGCCTGGGCTCGACGCTCGGCTGGATCGTGGCGGGATTCCTGACGAGTTATTGGCTGCGGGCGGACGCCAGTCCGGTGGCGGGGTATGCGGCCACGGTGACGCGGGTGCTTGGCGGCCTGTGTGCCTTGGGTCTGCCGCACACGCCGCCGTTGGGGCGAGCGACTTCGTGGCGGAGTGTGCTCGGGTTGGAGGCGTTCGGCTTGCTGCGCGAGCGGGATCACTTGGTGTTT
This sequence comes from Verrucomicrobiota bacterium, assembly GCA_026397725.1. GTDB lineage: Bacteria > Verrucomicrobiota > Verrucomicrobiia > Verrucomicrobiales > Akkermansiaceae > Luteolibacter. The sequence goes on from JAPLUI010000348.1 coordinate 1,825, forward strand.
TTCACGGTGACGTTGTTGTTTTCGATTCCGCTGACGGCGTTTTACATGGTGGCGCCGCAGCATCTCAAGGTGCTGGGCGACGCGCATCCGACGGCGACCATGACGATTGCGCAGGGGAGTGAGGTCATCGCGATGCTGCTGATGGGGGTGATGATGACCCGGTTTCGCGTGAAGACCCTGTTGCTGTGGGCCTTGGGGTTATCGGTGTTGCGTTACGGCATGAGTGCTCATGCGGGGACCGGCGGGATGCCTTGGCATGTGGCGGGGATTGCGTTGCACGGGGTGTGTTATACGTTCTATTTCATCACGGCGCAGGTGTTCCTGGATCGGCGGGTGGAGCCGGGGCTCAGGGGACAGGCCCAGGGCTTGCTGACCCTGGCGTCCTCCGGTCTCGGGCCCTTGGTGGGGGCGCTGGTTTGCGGGTGGCTGCGGGATTATTTCATCCGGGCAGACGGCCGTGGCTGGCTGGAGCTATGGTCGGTGCTGGGTGCGATGATTGCCGGATGCATGCTGATTTTCGCGGTGTTCTACCCGCGTGGGGCGGGGGGTGAGGCCTGATGGATGGTTAGACAACGGTGCCAAGCACGGCCTCGACCCGGCTGCCGACGCCTGGTCTCAGGACTCTTGATCTCGATGAAAGCGGGGTCACCCTCAGTGCCCAGAGGTAAGGAGTCCTGAGGGTGCCGGTGGGGCTGCGGTTGCGGCCTTGCGGAAGCCGAACGACCGGGGTCTGCGCCGCGCCGCCCGGTTCCCGCAGTGCGGTCACTGTGTTTGGAGCTTGCGCTTGGCTTTGGCAGCCTGCTTGGGCTTGGTGCCGCCACCGGCGTCGGTCTTGCCGGCGGCCGGGTTGAGTTCGGATAGGATTGCGGCGAGGCGTTGGCGCCCGGACTTGGTGGCCTCGGTGTCGGCAGCGGCAGCCACCGGCTTCTCGACAAACGGCGCGTCGCTCATGTCGAACAACTCGCCTTGCTGGTCCATCTTGAAACCGGCATTGCGGACGAACCACTTGTTGCCGAGTTGCACGTAGGCCCACTCGCGGGGTTGGCCGGGCACCCCGCGCAATTGCGGGGCGAAGCTGCGGCCGTCGAACTTCATGCCCTCGGGCAGCTTGGCCCCGGCGAGTTCGGCCAAGGTCGCGTGGGGGTCGGCGAAGCTAACAATATCCTTGCAGACCTTGCCGGCGGGCGTGGTGCCCGGCCAACTGGCGATGAAGGGTACGCGCGAGCCGCCCTCGAGCATCGAGCCCTTCTTGCCGTTGATCATGCGGCCGCCGATGGTCGAGGGAAAGCTCAGGGCGGTGCCGTTGTCGCCGGTGAAGATGACGAGCGTCTTTTCGCGCAGGCCGAGTTTCTCGAGTTCGGCGACCACCGAGCCGACTTGCTTGTCCATGTAGTGGAGGTTGTCGTCGTAGAGGGCGGCGGCGGAGGTGGTGCCCACGGCGGTATCGGGAGTGCGCAGGATCGGGCCATGCACATGGTGCATCGGATAGTAGAAGAAAAACGGCTGGTCCTTGTGGCGGCGCAGGAAATCGAGGGCAAATTCGTGGACCTTGTCCGGGGCGTAGGTACCCGCCGGAGTGGTGATTTCCGCACCATTCTGCTGCAACTTGTTCTGCCAATACCAACCCCCGGCGGCGGGGTCCGTTAGATACTCGTCGAAGCCCCACGCCTGCGGGGTTTCGCCCACCTGCCGCCATTTGCCGGCCATGCCGGTGGCGTAGCCGGCCTGCTTGAGCAACTTGGCGACCGGGTTTTCGTCAGTCGATTTGGCTCCGGGGCCGCTGGGACGCCACGACTGGTTGGTGATGCCGCCGGTGCGGAACGCGTAGCGCCCGCTCATCAGCAGGCAGCGCGACGGTCCGCACAAGGGCGCGGCGTAACAGGTTTCAAAGCGCAGGCCCGAGGCGGCCAGCTTGTCGATAGCGGGCGTCTGGTGCTTGTCGGCGCCATAACAACTGATGCCGTCGAGGCCGAGGTCGTCGGCCAGGATCAGGACGATGTTGGGTTGGGTGGCGGCGCCAAGCGGGCTGGCCAGGGCCAGCGCGGCGAAACAGCATGAGCGGAGCAGGGTATGCATGGGAGTGAGGTGGAGGTGAGGGGAAACGAGGTGGAGATGAGGTGGAGGTGAGGGGAAACGAGGTGGAGATGAGGTGGAGATGAGGTGGAGATGAGGTGGAGATGAGGTGGAGATGAGGTGGAGATGAGGTGGAGATGAGGTGGAGATGAAGTGGAGATGAGGTGGCAACGAGGACCCGCTGGCCGGTGCGGAGTTGTTAGGGAAGCAGCGGTGGACGGAGCTG
>JAPLUI010000436.1 GCA_026397725.1 Verrucomicrobiota bacterium
CCACCCGACGACAGGAATGTCGTCGCTCCTTAACGGGCACCATCGGAGCCAAGTTACTCGGGAGCGGCGTGACCGCCCGCTAGACGGACCGCGCCTCATGGGAACCCCGCGGCTCTAACGGTTTAGCCACAGCGGGGTGGCGGGCGGCACCCTTCCCACCGCACTCCAGACTTTGGCCCGCGCCTGGGCAGGTGAAGGTATGGCCTGCGGTGGGAAGCGCAGCGCCACACCGCTGTGGCTAAGTCCCGGTGCTCCCCGGAATGTGCCAAGTCGTTTTCCGGGATGCATTGCCAATTCCTGGTCAATTCAAGGTCCAGCCCAGGAAGTGTGCGATCAGCAGCACCACATGGGGAACGAGCTTGAAGACAATAAAGACGATCTTGAACAGCCCGACGAACGGGTACATGGCCACGTTGAGGGTTGCCGGGAAAGGGCAAACCATCTGCGGTGCGTATGGGATAACAAATCCGGAGCCAGCAGGCACAGTGCGGACCAGACGAGCAACAGCGCTCCATCGAGGATGGTTGTCGATTCTAAAGTCGAATCCCCTGGCCAGTCAAGCGACCACAACTCAACAGGACTGGATTGGCGTGATAGTGTCGTTCTATCGAAATTGAATTTGCTCTCCGTTAGCCTCGGCTCTTATCGTTTGCCCGGCAGTGATTTTCCCGCTCAGCAATGCCTCTGCGAGCCACGTGCCAAGCAAGCGGTCCATCACCCGCTCCAGATTCCTCGCGCCGTATTCCTCACTGAAGCCCTCCCGCAGGATGAGTTCCTCGGCGCTCTCATCCAGTTCCACCGTCACGCCGCGAACGTGGGCGTGGCTGCCGCGTCCCGCGGCAGGCCGTGCTGGTGGCGTCTCGCCACCAGCGATCTGTGGCGGGTCCGCACCCACCGCGTCCGCAAGCCGATCATTCAACTCCCTAACCATCTTCCCCAGGATCTCCCGTGCCGTCGCCATCCCCAATGGCTTGAAATGCACGATCCTCGTCAGCCGGTTCACCAACTCCGGCCGCAGGTGGCGGCGGATGGCTTCGTCCACCGTGGCCCGGGCATCCTGCCCGCCGCCTTCTTGCTCCATTCCAAACCCCATCTTCCGCCGCGTCTGTCCCGCGCCCAGGTTGCTGGTGAGGATGATCACCGCCTCGCGGAAATCGCCCTTGCGGCCTTGCGCATCGGTTAGGGCACCTTCATCAAAAATCTGGAGAAACAGGTCGAGCACCCGCGGGTGGGCTTTTTCGATCTCATCGAACAACACCACGCTGTAGGGATGCGTGCGGATGGCGTCGCTGAGCTGGCCACCCTCGTCGTGGCCGACGTAGCCCGGCGGCGAGCCGATCAACTTCGCCACGCCGTGCTCTTCCATGAACTCCGACATGTCGAAGCGGAGCAAGCGCCGCTCGTCGTGAAACAAGGACTCCGCCAGCGCCTTGGCCAGCTCGGTCTTGCCGGTGCCGCTCGGCCCGACAAACAAAAACACACCCACCGGCCGCCCTGGCTTCTTCAAGCCAGCCCGCGCCAGCCGCACCGCCTCCGCTACTGCTGAAATCGCCTCTGCCTGGCCCTTCACCCGTCTTGTTAGATCCTCTTCCAGCGCCATCAACCGCGCCCCTTCATGGAGCGCGGACTTTAGTCCGCCTACCGGCACCCCACACCGCGCCGCCACCGCGCGGGCGACATCCTCTCTTCCAACGTAGCTGCCGCGTCTCGCGGCAGGCCGTGATTGCGGCGCCTTGCCGCAATTCTCTTCTTCCACCTGCGGCGTCAACGTCCGAAACCTCACCGCCGCCCGCAGCGCCGCTTCATCGAGCGCCACGGTAGGGCCGGGGCGGCCGCGCCCCGCCCTGACTTACCCTGAGGGCGCGGTGTGAATGCAATGGTCATCGGAACGCGAATTTCTTCCTCTTTCCATTCACCACCCATTCGCACCGCCATTCGGCGGACAGTGGGCGGACCGGGCCGGATCCGCCCTACCCGCCCCGTCCTTCTCGATGCTCTGGCGGTATTCCTTGATCGTGGTCGCCCCGATCACGCGGATCGCACCGCGGGCCAGCGCGGGCTTGAGGATGTTTGCCGCGTCCATGCTGCCACCTGCCTGGCCCGTGCCTAACAACAGGTGAATTTCATCGACAAGAAGGATCGGCCTCAGCTCGCAGTTTGCGGGGTGGAAAATGGTACTTGAATTCTGCTTCTGAACGAGTATCGTCGCGCCATGAACTTCATCGAGTCCAAAGCCAACGTCATGATGGGAAAGCCGGTAATTGCCGGAACCCGAATCACTGTGGAATGCATTCTCGAACGCCTTGGAGCGGGTGAAACCATCGAACAAATCGTTGCGGAGCATCCACATTTGACGCGGGAGTCGGTGCTCGCGGCGGTCGAATTCGCCGCACGGGCTCTGCGAGCGGATGTCGTCTATCCAAGCTCCGGGCACGCCGCATGAAACTCCTGGCTGACGAGAACCTCGATCTTTCCGTCGTGGAACGTTTGCGACAGGCTGGACATCAGGTGCTTGCCGTGGCGGAAATGGCACCGGGCATTCCGGATGGCGTGGTGCTGGATCTGGCCAATGCCGAAGCGGCGATGTTGATCACTGAGGACAAGGACTTCGGCGAGCTGGCATTTCGCCAGTGCCTCATCCATCACGGAGTGATTCTCGTCCGGCTTGCAGGATTGCCCGGCGCTACCAAAGCCGCAATCCTCATCCAATTGTTGGAGGACCATCATCTTGAACTGCCCGGTTCGTTCGCTGTCGTATCCCCAGGAATGGTGCGGCTCCGCAAGCGCGTACAGCCGGGTCCTTCCTGATGGGGCCCCCGGAGCTTCTCGCTCGTCACCGCTACTGAAACCATCGGCTCCCACTGCCCGACCAAGGCCACCAGCAAATGTTCGGGCCGCAGGCATGATGGACAATTCCAAAGCCGAATCCCAGGCCAGTCAAGCAACCACAACTCAACAGGACTGGATTGGCGTGAAAGTGTCGTTCTATCGGAGTTGAATCCGCTCACCGTTCGCCACGGCACGGATCGTTTGCCCGGCAGTGAGTTTCCCGTTCAGCAAGGCCTCTGCGAGCAACGTGCCGAGCAAGCGGTCCATCACCCGCTCCAGCTTCCTCGCGCCGAATTCCTCACTGACGCCCTCTCGCAGGATGAGTTCCTCGGCGCTCTCATCCAGTTCCACCGTCACGCCGCGAACGTGTGCGTGGCTGCCGCGTCCCGCGGCAGGCCGTGCTGGTGGCGTCTCGCCACCAGGGAACGCTGGCGGGTCCGCAATCACCGCGTCCGCAAGCCGATCATTCAACTCCCTAACCATCTTCCCCAGAATCTCCCGCGCCGTCGCCATCCCCAATGGCTTGAAATGCACGATCCTCGTCAGCCGGTTCACCAACTCCGGGCGCAGGTGGCGGCGGATGGCTTCGTCCACCGTGGCCCGGGCATCCTGCCCGCCGCCTTCTTGCTCCATTCCAAACCCCATCTTCCGTCGCATCTGTCCCGCGCCCAGGTTGCTGGTGAGGATAATCACCGACTCGCGGAAATCGCCCTTGCGACCTTGCGCATCAGTTAGGGCAGCTTCATCAAAAATCTGGAGAAACAGGTCGAGCACCCGCGGGTGGGCCTTTTCGATCTCATCGAACAGCACCACGCTGTAGGGATGCGTGCGGATGGCGTCGCTGAGCTGGCCACCTTCATCATGGCCGACGTAGCCCGGCGGCGAGCCGATCAACTTCGCCACGCTGTGCTCTTCCATGAACTCCGACATGTCGAAGCGGAGCAAGCGCCGCTCGTCGTGAAACAAGGACTCCGCCAGCGCCTTGGCCAGCTCGGTCTTGCCGGTGCCGCTCGGCCCGACAAACA
>JAPLUI010000238.1 GCA_026397725.1 Verrucomicrobiota bacterium
ACTCGCTGGCAGGTGGCGACCAGGAGACCGCCGCCCTTGAAAAGGCGCTGGCCAGATATTGTTGCTACGACAAACGGAAAAAGCGCCGGAATTTCACGGAAACATGGGAGAATCTGGCTTAACTTGACGCGCATGCCCGGCGGGGCCACCGAGCATCTGGCGGGCCCGGTCGCGCAGATGAACTTGATGCTGGCGTTCTACAACCCTTACGAAAACTACGGCACTTCCGCTGCCACCGAGTTCAGCGTGCCCCAATTGTGGGCTTCGGTGGCCAATATCATCCCCGGCCTGCCCGACGCCAAAGTCTGGGCCGGCAGCCGCTATTATCGCCGTCACGACATCCACATCAATGACTTCTATTTCTGGGACATGAGCGGTGGCGGCGGCGGCCTCGAGGATCTGGCGCTTGGCTCCGGCAAGCTCGCGATCGCGTGGATCGGCGATGGTGCCGAAAGCGCCATCTACAGCCATCTGGGCAACCCCGACCCGAGCAATCTCGCCGGCTTCAGCAAAACCAGTTTCGATCTGCGCTATTACGACTGGCCCTTGCTCGGCGGTACCGGGGAGGTCGGCCTGACTTATTCGAGTGCCCGGTCGGGCGTGGACTTCACGGGTGTCAAGGCGGACGATGCGGACGGCCTCGGCCTGAGCCTGGTGTGGACGCAGCGCGGGCTTGTCGATGACGAGAGCATTCACAAGCTCTCGTTGCAGGCCGCCAACGGTCCGGCCAAGACCTTCACCTCGGGCTTTGAGACTTTCAATAGCGCAGGCGACACCTTCATTCGGCCCGATCCCGCTGACTCATGGCGGTTCCGTGCCACCGATCACTGGGTCGTCAAACCGCTCGAGCAGTTGTCGCTCGGCACCGCGCTCGTCTATCAATACACGGAATTCGGCGACCGGGCCCCCGACCAACACTGGCTTTCCGCCGGGGTCCGGCCGGTGTGGCACCTGACGGATTCGTTCAGCATCGCGCTGGAGGGCGGCGTCGATTGGATCTCCGACTCGCCGGCCGGCCACAGCGGCACCCTCGGCAAGCTGACGCTCGCGCCGCAGTGGTCGTTGGGCGACGACTTCTTCAGTCGTCCGGTGATCCGGGGCTTTGTGACCTATGCGGGATGGAACGACGGCATGCGCGGCAGCGTCGGCGGCAGCGACTATGCTAACAAAACGGGCGGCTGGAGTTGGGGGATGCAGATGGAAACCTGGTGGTGAGGAGAGCCTCCTGAAACAGGCGGCGGCCTGAGTTCTCCCGAAATGTCCACCAAGGCGCCCGTCCTCGCGCTGTTCTTGCGCGATTCGTCTTGGCAGGCAGTCCCTTGGCGCATGCAACCGGGGATTTGGGGCTGGCCAAACGCCGCGTGACGGGTAGGGTTGGCGCATCAAGTTGTGACGAGATTGCCTTTCCTAACGCGATGGTGCCGGGCCGGCTGCGGGATGCTGCTAGTGCTGGCGTCGGCTGGGTGCTGTGCGGCGGCTGCCAGCCCGCAGCGGGTGCTCATTCTGGATCCGTTTGAGCGCGATGTCGCGCCGTTCAGCACCGTGGTCTCGATCTTGCGCACCACGCTGGCGCTGGAGTTGGGCGAGCCGGTCGAGTTCCACGAGGTCGCCTTGGATCTCGCCTACTCGGACGGCGCGGATGGGGACGCGCCGTTGCTCACATTGCTAGAAACCCGCCTCAAAGCCCGCCCGGTGGACCTGGTGGTACCCGTCGGAGGGGCGAGCATCCAGTTTGCCGCGCGGCATCGCGCACGCCTCTTCCCGAACACGCCAGTTCTGGCGGTCGCCGGCGACCCGCGACTGGTGCCGCCCGATTTCTTGCGGACCAAGGCGACCATGGTCACCCAGCGAGTCAACCTTCCCGGGATGGTTGAGGACATCCTGCGGCTCCAGCCAGGCACCACCCAAATCGCGGTGGTTTTCGGCGCTTCGCCGCTGGAGAAATTCTGGGTTGGCGAGTGTCGTCGCGAGTTTCAGGGTTTCAAGGATCGGGTCACGCTCACCTATCTCGACGATCTGCCCTTTGATGAAATGCGGAAGCGGTGCGCCGCCCTGCCGCCGCACTCGTTCATCCTGTTCGGGATGGTGATCGTGGATGCGGCGGGGGTTCCTTACGGCAACGACGAGGCCTTGCGCCAATTGGCCGCAGTCGCAAACGCCCCCATCTTCGGGTACTTCTCCGGTCAGTTCGGCATGGGAACCATTGGCGGCCGGCTCTATCAGGAAGCGGAAGTTGGCGCGCGCAGTGCCCGCGTGGCGATCCGCATGCTGCGCGGCGAAGTGCCGGAGAGCATTCCGCCGCAGATCCTTGGTGACGCGGCACCCGTCTATGATTGGCGTGAACTCAAGCGCTGGGGCATCGACGCGGCCCGGCTGCCAGTCGGCAGCGAGATCCGGTTCCGCCAACCCGGTTTCTGGGAGCGCTACCGGTGGCTGATCGCCGGCACGGTCCTGTTTTGCCTCCTGCAAGCCGCCTTGATCATCGGGTTGCTGGTGAACCGGGCCAAACGTCGCCAAGGGGAGGCAGAGGCGACGCTGATTGCCGATATTTCGTCGAAGTTTGTGAATCTGCCCGCCAGTGAAGTGGACCGCGAGATCCTGGACGCCCAGCGCCGGATCTGCGAGTTTCTCGACCTCGATCTCTCGGCGCTTTGGCAGTGGTCGATGGAAACCCCGCGGATCATCACCATAACTCACCTCTATCGCCCCCTTGGCGGCCCGCCGCTCCCGGAACCGATGGATGCCCATGACCATTTCCCTTGGTGCCAGCAGCGCCTGGAGGCGGGCGAAATGGTGCTGGTCTCATCCCTTGAAGATCTCCCGGCCGAGGCGGCCCGCGATCAGGAGGTCTGGCGTCACCTCGGCATCAAGTCCATCGTGACATTTCCGCTGTCACCCGGGGGTCCGGTGATTGGGGCATTGTCCTTCAATACCATGCGGCACGAACGCGCCTGGCCGGGCACGCTGGTGCAGCGGCTGCAACTGGTCTCACAAATCTTCACCAACGCGTTGGAGCGCAAGCACGCCGACCAGGCCTTGCGTGAGAGCAAAGAGCGGATGTCCCTGGCGGCGGAGGCGGCGCATTTTGGCGTGTGGGAGTGGAGCCTCGCCCGCAACGAGGTCTGGGGCTCGGACCGATGGCTGCGCCTGTTCGGGTTCGACGCCGGGGAGACCGTCAGTTTTGAAAAGATCCTCGAGCGTATCCATCCGAACGACCGCGAGGAGGTGGCCCGCGAGGTGCGGCACGCGTTGGTGAGCGGAAGCGATTACGCGGGGGAATTCAGCGTGGTCTTGCCGGATGGCACCCAGCACTGGATCGCGTCGCGGGGCCGGGGGTATCCGGGCGCGGACGGAACGCCGATCCGGATGGTGGGGGCGGCGCTCGACATCACCCAGCAACGGCTTACCGAGCAGGAAGCCCAGGAACTGCGCAGCAACCTGACGCACCTGACGCGCGTGAACACGCTGGGTGCGCTGTCCGGTTCGCTGGCCCATGAGTTGAACCAGCCACTCGGCATCATCCTCAGCAATGCCCAGGCCGCGCAGGAGTTGCTCCTCCAGAGCCCGCCGGATGTGGCCGAGGTGCAGGCCATCCTGGTGGACATCGTGGCGGCGGATCGCCGCGCGGGCGAGGTCATTGAGCGGCTGCGCACCTTGCTCAAGCACGGCCAACTGTCCCTGCAGCCACTCCCGCTCAACCAGGTCATCAAGGAAGTGCTGCACCTGATGCGGACCGACCTCATCGGGCGCGGCGTCACCGTGGTTTGCGAACTGGCTCCTGAGTTGCCGCCGGTCACGGGGGATCGCGTGCAGCTCCAGCAACTCGTGCTCAACCTCATCCTCAACGCGGCCGATGCCATGGTCGCCAATGAACCCGGCACGCGCCGGCTCGTGTTCCGGACGTGGCTCCACCAGAACCGGGTGCAGGCCTCGGTGCGGGATGAGGGCAACGGGTTGCCTGCGGATGCCGAGCGGCTTTTCCAGCCCTTCTACACCACCAAGCCCCAAGGGCTGGGCCTGGGCCTGGCCATCTGCAGCTCCATTGTGACGGCCCACCATGGCCGCTTGTGGGCGGAGCCCCACCCCGAGCGCGGGGCCGTTTTCCACTTCGAACTGCCCGCCGCCGGGCCTCCAGACCAACCGTGAGCACGCGGCAGGGCGAGCGCCAGGCAAGGCTCCCACGAAATGGTTAGCAAGTGGCGGCTCACTGCCTGGTGAAGAGCAAACCGGGATCGCCGGGCGGGCCGCCGGCCAGCACGAAGTTCAACTGGCCATCCTGCGGCAGTGCCACTGCGGCGACCATTTGGCTTTGCTCGGCGTCGAGGACCAGCAGGCCGTCGTCGTTCATGCTGAACTCGCCGCCGAACTTGTTGGTTTTCGCGCCGTTCTGATACGTCCAGATGAATTTCCCGTCATCCTTGAAGGCAAGGGTGACGGTGCCTTGCGGGCCCTTGTCGGAAACCCAGTTGCCGGCCAGCTTTTCCACCGGCACGGGGGCGGGCGGCGGAGTCTTGGCGGCTGGCGCGGCGGCGGCGGCGGCAGCCCCGGCACCACTGTTAGACGACGCCTGGGTCAGGTCGCGGAGTTGCGCGGCGACGCCGTCCGCCGGTTGGAGTTTGGCGGCTGCGGCGAACTCCGCGGTGGCTTGGGCGAGCTGGTTGCAGACCATGTAGTGGTAGCCTAACAGGAAATGGGCGTCGGCGGCCTGCGGCTTGGCCTTGCTGTATTGCTCCAGCGCCTGCAACTGCGCGGCGTAGGTTTGCGGCGAATCGTAGAGGGAAACCATGGTGGTCCAATTCCAGCCGGGACCACCGGCCAGCACCGGGTTGAGCACGCCGGCGGCTTCCGAGTATTTGCGCAGCGCAAAGAGCACCAGCGCGCGGTACTCATGCAACGCGCCGTCCCCCGGCGCGGCGGCGACCGCTTTGTTAGCAGACTCCAAGGCCACCAGATAGGCACCCAACTTGAAGACCGCCTGGGATGCCGAAACGTGGGACTCGGAGGTTTCAGTCAGTTTGCTGGCATCGCCATCGGCGGGGGCGTTCTGGGTCGCGATGGCGGTGATTGGCTCGGTGTAGGTGACCGGATCGCCGTCGCTGACGACGACCACTTCCGCAGGATACGGATTGGAATAATAATAGTAGCCGCTGTCGTAGCACCACTGGCCGAGACCCCAGCCGATCAGGCCCCAGCCGATGCCATAGCCTGGCCACGGGCGGTAACCGCCCCAGTAGTTGCCATTCCAGCCGCAGTTCCAGGAGCCGCCATACCACGACCGGGTGGCCGCGCGGTTCCACCACGGGTTGTAACCCCAATTGTTGCGGTTGGTGGACCAGTTGAGGTTGTTCTGGAAGTTGTTGTTAACGTTGTTGCCAAGGCCGGCGCGGTTGCCCGGGCGATTGCCACCGCTGCCGGAGTTCCACCAGTTGTTATTGCCGCCGCCCGGGCGGTTGGCTGGCAGGGTGCCGGGACGGTTGAAATCCGGTTTCTGGATTGGCCGGGTGTTTTGGCCGGGCCGACTGACCGGCCGCTGCGTGCCGGGTTGCGGGTAAGTGACCTTGCCGGGCTGGGTGCCGGGGCGGGTACCCGGTTGGTTCGGCAGCGTCGGCTTGGTCGCGGGGCGGGTGCTGGGCAGGGCGGACGGCCGCGTGGCGGGGAGGGAACTGGGCCGCGATTGGGTGATCGGGTTGCGGCTCACGCTGGACGCGGGCCGACTCGCGGGCCTGCTGGCGGGCCGCGCGGCAGCGGCACGCGAGCCACCGCTGCGGGCACCGCCACCGCCGCCGCGGCCACCGCGGGCCATGGCATCGGTGATCAAGAGCGGCAGGCAGCAGAGCAGGGCGAGCAGAAGTTTTGCGAGCGAGTTCATGGCACAGGGCGAGGATGGGGATTAGCGGTCGGTGGCTGGGGCGGCGGGAGTGGGTGGTCGTTTGACCACCCGGATGGTTTGATCCGGCTGGACCTCGTCGTCGATGGTTTGATCGCGCCTGGACCAGGTGAAGCTTTGTTGCGAAGGATCCGGAGCGAAGCACTGGGTGGCCTGGCTGATCTCGCCATCGGCAGTGACCCCGGTGGTGCGCAGCAGCCACCCGTCATCGGTGGCGGTCCACTCCGATTTGTTATAGCCGCCGAGCGCGTCGAAGCCCCAGGACACAAAGCCCTTGCGCTGGTTGTTCCAGCCGATGCGGTAGGTGGCGGCGGTGGCATCCTCGCCGGGTTGTTCGGTTAGCGCCTTGCCGTCGATATAGGGGCCGTCGTCGCTCCATTTGAACGACAGGAAGGTGCGGGTGCCGTCTTTCTCGATGAGCCAGTCTCCGATGACCCATTTCAAGGCACGCAATTTGTCGCTGGCCGGAGCGCGATCCTCGATTTCATCGCGGATACTGGCAGTAAGCCAGGTGCCGTTCTCCTGTTTGACCTGCACCGCCGTGTAGTTGTGAGAAGTGACCTCGCCCGAGGGTTGGGTCACGTGAAGGGTGCCGTCCTCAATGGCGAGGGCTGGAGTCACAAACCGGACCGAGCTGGCTTCGAGCGCGGCCTGGGGCTTATTCTCATCGGCCAAGGCTTCCGTGTAGAAATCCCGGATCTCGTCCCGCCCCGCGAGCACCTCGCCGGTGGCGAGCACGAGTTCCCCCTCGGGCAGGAACAGCTTGGCCAGCGCGACGGGATCCGCCTTGTTATAGGCCGCTACAAACGCGGCGGCGTTGGAGGCCAACGCCTCCAGGTTCTTGTTGTTGGGATCCTCTTGCTGGGAGCGTGCGGCGGTGAGCGTGAGCAGTGCCAGCGCGAGGGGTAGCATCGTGGTGTTCATGACTTTGTGGTTGGTGAAGTGCGATTGGGGGGAGGCCGGGCCCCTGGCGGCGGCACGCCGCCGAAGGCCAGCTCATTGGTAGTTGGTTCAGCTTGGGTGGTGGTGGAATTCGAGTTCGGCCACGTGGACTTCGAGCGTTTCGAGCTTCTCGCCGAGGGCGGGATTGGCGGTGGCGGTCGCGATGGCGGCCAGCAGGGCGTCCCGGTCAACGGGTTTCTTCAGATAGGCGCACGCGCCGAGCGCCTGCACGCGCTCCTCCGTGCCGGGCTGATCATGAGCGGTGATGACGACCGTCGGCAGCGGGGGGTGCCGGGAGCGGAGGGCCTCCAGCACCCCGAAGCCGTTGACTTCCGGCATGTGCAAGTCAAGCAGCAGGCAATCCGGTGGCGCCGCATCCAAGGCCGCGAGGAAATCCTCCCCACCTTCATACTCCGCCACCCGGAAGCCGCAGCACACGAGCAAGCGCCGAAGCGCCTTCCGCATTTCCGGCTCGTCGTCCAACACCGCTACCAATGGTTCCGCCGTGGGCATCGGGAAAAGTCTAGGCGGCCCGGCGTGGTGGCGCAACTAGACCTTGGTTAAGTTCGTCGTCCGGTATCAGGGAGGCGCCTCAACCGGCGCTGGTGATCATCGACCAGGACAGCCTGCGGGCGCAGCAGGCGGCAGGCGAGGCGTTGGCGGTCGCCGAACGGATCAACGACGCCTGTTCGCCGCAAATGGCCGATGCCCAGGTTCAGTCGTTCTGCCGCAAAGCACACGGCCAGGCCCACCAGGGGGCGACTTCAGATCGTGGCATGTGGCAAGAGAAGCGAATCGACGACTGCTCTTCCAAGGGCAGCGCCTTGAACTCGGGAGGCCCGGTTCCACTCCCGTCGGGAAACCGGCGGGACATCGGCAGTCAACGAACTGGAGACACCGCTGCAGGAATCCGGGAGTCAGACCCGCCCATGGTGGTCGGAGACGGTAACACCTGTGATGGACAACCGGGCCTTAAGGGTTATCCTCCTTGAGGACGGTGTAACGATCCACAACGCATTTTTCGACCGAGGGTTTCAAGACGATGAAAGCTAAATATTTCCAAGATACCGACACGCTTTACCTGGAGCTTCGCGATTCAAGGGTCGTGGAGACTCGTGACCTCGATCAGGATACCCTGCTTGACTTCGATGGCGAGGGTAAGATCGTCGGAATCACAATCGAGCATGCCAAGACGAGGTTGGACGGTCCGCAGATCGAGCTTGAGACTGTCAGCGCCTAACAAATCGCCGCTGCTCGACCGGCATGAACCCCACAATTTCAATCCCAACCACGACACCCTGACCCTGCGGCAGGGCTAAGCGTTCTGCGCCGAGCGAGGCAAGGCGCTTCTTGTCAGATGAAGGATCTGATGGTTCGAGACCTAGCCGGTGGAAACGACCGAGTGTTGCAGACATGACAGCTAACCCATTGGAACCTCGCGGGAGGCGCCGCGAGAACAACATGGACCCGGAGATCGACCGAAGGCTGATGGATGGGGAAACGTCATGGCTGAAGCGTACCCAGGGAATTCCGCAGGCCACAGGGCGGCACGCATCCGTCCGAAGGTTTGATACAGCCCCGTAAGAGTTGGGATGTGGAGGGAGATTTGCTAACAGTATGGTGAATCCAGCACCCGGGAGCGCGAACTCGCGAGAGCAACGGCAAGTGTTGAAGGTTCCACCGGGGGCCACCTTCGACGACCCCATCGTTTGCGAGGTCTGGTTCCAGATCGTTTGGTTGTTCCGGTTGGTGTTGTGGAGTGACCACCTCAGTGGGCACTGGGGCTGATCCTGGCGCTGCTCATCCTCACCCTGATCGCCATGAATCGCTGGGGCTCCTGGGGCGGGTAACCACCCGGTCGTGGCACGCCGGGGAGCTTGGCCATTCAATCGCACTGGCCAGGAAAACTCAGCCCGCCGGAAAATGACGTCACCTGGGGGGCCTTCACCTACTCCGGCGGGGTGGACTTTGAGCATCTCGGCGGCAGCCTGAGCGTCACCGAGTTCGATTTCATCTCACTGCTCTCCAAGCCCTTTACCGTGGCGGAAGACGTGATGCTGGTGCCCGCCTTTCAATACGGCTACACGGGCCTTGATTTTGACGGCGTGAGCGACAACTTCCCGCTCCCTGATGAGGACATGGAATGGGGGTTCTGTGGCCAGATTGGCCTGAGTCTCAAGGCCTGGTAAGACCCAGCGGGACGGCAAACCGCCGGTTTTCAGGCCCTCCTCCGTTCTCTCCATAGGCCGCCGCCGTCACCCGGCGGATGGACCCGTTGCCTCCAAGTGGCATCCGGGGCTGCCGATCAGGGCTTTTCCAGCAGGATGGCGAACACCTCGGTGGAACGGATGACGACCCTCTCGCCCACCTTCCGTTTGGTTAGATCCACATCCTTGCGGACCGCGAAGGATTTGGAGGAGCCGTCCGAAAACCGCAGGGTGGCCTGGTGTTTCTTCAGGTCGATGGCGGTCACGGTGCCGACGAGTTGGATGGGGGTGGCCCAATCCAAGGACTTTGTTGCCCCGCTTAATGGATTTCCTTTTCACTATCAATGTACTATGACGAATTCAAACGCCTGTTTCGTCGCCAATTCAGGCCGAAAATCTAATCGATTTGAGCGACTCCCTACGCGATCCTTGACGGACCATGCAGCGTTTCGCAACCTAGCATGAACAGGCAGGAAGGGGGACGAAACCAGCGGCAATGTCTCCCGAAATATTTTCAGGCCTTTGTGAGCAGCATAAATCGGAATCGTTAGTCTCATCTTGACCGCAAATTGGAATTGGCATTCATGAAAACCAACAATCCTTCTAAACGCCACGCCCGCCCGCTCCTCGCCATGATTCCAGCCGCGCCCCGTGCGGGTTTGAAAATGCTAATCTCCGGCAAAGCCCACTGGCTGAAACCACTGGCAATCTTCTGCTGCTTGGTGAATGCCGTGTCGGCGGATACGCTCGGACTTTTCACTTACACCGACAACGGGACATACCTCGTTTCCCGTGAGCTGGAGCCGAACCGATAGGAAGCGGTTGTTGGTGTTTTCTCGCGCCTTGTTGCGGGTAAGACTCTTCGGGTAATCAACAATCACCCCTCGAAAGGATCAACGACTCTGGCCCCGGAGCGCTCGAAATCACTAACATTGTGCGTGGCAACGGTTAAGTTATGAGTCAGCGCTGTCGCCGCGATCATGCTATCGAGCATCGGCAGGGACTCTCCTTTGCGCCGTAACTCGACGACCAAGCTCGCCCATCGCAGGCTGACATTGGCATCCCACGGGAGACAATCTATGGATTCCACCACGGCGGCAAACCACTGTTCGAGCTGAGCACGCTTCCGTCCGGCGGGGAGTGCGAGAATTCCGGTACACAGTTCGCCAAGAATGATCGGGTCAATCATCAGTTCCGCTTCGTGGGCGCTCAACCATTCAACCACTTTGGCATCAGGAGCGGGTTGGGTCGCCTCGCAGAGAATATTCGCATCAACAAGTAGCTCACTTGAAAACAGGAATTTTGATGTCGTCGGTCGTTTCGGTCCGGGGACTCGGTTGGAACCAGCCTTTGACTGGACAAGCGAGCAAGAGCTTCACCAGTCCCTTGTTATGTCGTCGCGCCAGGCGTTTCAGCCGGTATTCACCGCAGTCGAGCCGTTCGAACTCAAACTCCTGGCCGGGCAGAATGCCGTCCTGCCGTCGGATCTCAACCGGCAGCTCAATCTGGCCATTCTTGGAAAGAAGAATCATCACGCGGGACATGCTATGGCCTTGCCCACGGTTTGTCAAATTTGATTCCATTCGGTGCGGCGCGGTTGCCGTCACCAGTCACCAATCTGTTGTCAGAGAAACAATCAGAACGTCTGATGGAAACCATGCTCGGCGTGGGCCTAGCCATCCTCGTGAGTTGTGTCCCCAAGCTGATCCGCACGGATCAATCGGCACCCCGATGAAGCCGACTTAATGGCCGTCGCTGAACAGGTAATTGGTCCACGAGTTCATGCGCAGCAGGACCTTGCGAATGACGTCGAGGTGGCGCAGGTGCTTGGTGTAAACGGCCACCACGCCGGTGGTACCAGGCACGAGTTGGAAGGCGGAAATGTCATCCTCAAACTCGAGGCGCTTGGTGCCGATTCCCTGTTGGGGAACCGCACCGGATCCCGAGCGGCCGATGGCTTCCACTCGCTCGAAAGCCTCGCGGGCCCGTTGGGTGTCGGCTTGGGCCTGTTGGAGCCGGGCCTCGGCGGTCTCGCGGCCGGCCACCAGTTGTTTGACGTTCTGTTCGGCTTCGGCGAGGGCCGCCTTTTTCTGATCGACCACGGCCTGGAAGCGGGAGGGGGCGATCTTGAACAACACGTCGCCCTTCTTAACGGCGGCGCCGACCCTGATGGGAGCCTCAACGACCCTGCCACTGACCACCGGGGTGATCGGCGTGGTGTAGCAATAGAACCGCACGCTAGACCTTGGTCAAGCCCCCATCCCAAGCCGTGCGGCGGCGCGGACGAGGTCGGCCAGCGTCTCCACCCCCATTTTTTTCATGAGGTGGGCGCGGTGCAGCTTGATGTTCTGTTGGCCGGTGCCGAGTTCGGCCGCGATCTGTTTGTTCATTTGGCCCGCGACGACATGCGCCATGACCTCGCGCTCGCGCGGCGAGATGCTGGCAAACCGCGTCGCCAGCGCCGTGGCTTCCCGGATCTCCTGGTGTCGCGTCTCGGCCAGGCGCAGGGCGGCCCGCACGGCGTGGACCAGGGCCTCGACATCGACCGGCTTGGTGAGGAAATCCGTCGCCCCGGCCTTGACCGCCCGCACGCTCATGGGGATGTCGCCATGACCTGTTAGAAAGACGATCGGGATGAGGATGCCATGGTGGGTGAGCCGCTGCTGCAACTTCAGCCCGTCCAATTCCGGCATGGCCACGTCCAGCACCAGACACGAATGGTCGTCCGCCCGAAACGCGTCAAGAAACTCGCGCACCGAGGTGAACCCCCGGACCTCGAACCCCCTCGCCCGCAGCAAGCGCGTGAGTGCCGTGACCATCTCGGGCTCGTCGTCGAGCACATACACGATGGCAAGGGGCGAGGGGCCGGTGGCGGGTGGCGAGGGGTGAGGGTCGCGTGGCTTCATCGGATTTTCATCGGCTGGCGGGTCGTTTGACCTTGAAGGAACAACGGACCTGGTGATTTTGGCTGCCGAAATACATGCTCATGAGGTTCGATCCACGACCGGGAGCGTAGCCATTCCAGCGCAGTTGGCCAGAGAAACCCTCCTGCTACACGAACCGAATTGGGCAAGCCGCCTCGATTCAGCACGCCGACCGGGCCTCTCACACTTAACTAAGGTCTAGTTGCGGCAACATCTTCCTGGCGGAATCGTCCGCCACCACCGGCGGGCTGGATTCGCTGCTGGAGCCGACTGGCAACATCAAGGTGGCGCAGGAAAAGGCCGCGCGGGCCTTCGGTTGCCAGAAGCTGTTCTTCGGCACCAACGGCACCTCCACCTCTAACAAAATCGCCGTCCAGGCGCTGGTGCGCCCCGGCGACATCGTGCTGGTGGACCGCAACTGCCACAAGTCCCACCACTACGGCTTGGTGCTGTGCGGCGGCCAACCGCTCTACGTCGAGGCCTATCCGCTCACCGAGTACTCGATGTATGGCGCCGTGCCCTTGCGCACCATCAAGCAGACGCTGCTGGATCTGAAGGCCGAGGGCAAGTTGAACCGGGTCCGCATGCTGTTGCTGACCAACTGCACCTTCGACGGCCATGTGTACCACGTGCGGCGCTTCATGGAAGAGGTGCTGGCGATCAAGTCGGACATTGTGTTCCTGTGGGACGAGGCGTGGTATGCCTACAACCGCTTCTCGCAATACCACCGGATGCGCTCGGCGATGGGTGCCTGCGAGGCCCTGCGCGAGCGCTACCACAGCGCCGCCTACCGCGAGGAATACGCGGCTTTCAAGGCCAAATACGGCGAACTCGATCCGGCCAACCCGGAACTGCTAGACGCCCATCTGCTGCCCGATCCCGACGCGGTGAAACTGCGGGTGTACGCCACCACCTCGACCCACAAGTCGCTCTCCTGCTTCCGGCAGGGGTCCTACATCATGGTCAACGACGATTGTTGGGAGAGCACCGAGGCGACCTTTGAGGAGGCGTTTTTCACCCACACCAGCACCTCGCCCAACCTCCAGATCATCGCCTCCCTCGACATCGCCCGCCGCCAGGCCGAACTCGAAGGTTACGAACTGGTGGGCCGTGCCATCGAGCTGGCCCTGATCCTGCGGCGCGAGGTGAACAAGCACCCACTGATCTCCAAATACTTCAGCATCGCCACCAAGGCCGAGATGGTGCAGGCGCAATATCGGGCCAGCGGGTTCGAGGACTTCCACGCCGCGGGCGTGAACTGGAAGTCGATCTACGACGCCTGGGTGGACGACGAGTTCACCCTCGATCCCACCCGGATCACGCTGCTCTGCGGCACCGCCGGCTTCGACGGCACCGCCTTCAAGGGCCTGCTGGCTAACAAATTCGACATTCAGCTCAACAAGACCTCGCGCAACAGCGTGCTGCTCCAGACCAACATCAACAACACCCGCAGCGACATCGCCTATCTGATCAAGGTGCTGGCCGACATCTCCCGCGACCTCGAGCGCAAGCTCTCCCGCGATGCGACCGAAAAGGCCGCCTTCGACGCGCGGGTCAAGAGCCTGATCACCGACGTGCCGGACCTGCCGAACTTCAGCCGCTTCCACGACGCGTTCCGCGACAACCCGCAAAGCAAAACCAACGAGGGCGACATGCGCACGCCCTTCTTCCTCGCCTATGACGAAGCGAACTGCATGCATGTGAAGCTCAACAGCAAGGAAATCGATGAGATGGTGGCGCGCGGCGAGGCGGTGTCGGCAAAATTCGTGATCCCCTACCCGCCCGGCTTCCCGATCATGGTGTCCGGCCAGGTCATCACGGAAGAGACCATCGACTTCATGCGCAAGCTCGATGTGAAGGAGATCCATGGCTATCACGCCGCCTCAGGCCTGGAGTTGATCAAGCCCGAGGTGCTGGCCGCCCGGAAGAAGTGAGTGACCGTCAGTTTGTCTGTTAGATACACTAACCGAACACAACCAACCCGAATCCAACCATGCAAGCATTCTTCGAATTCCTGAAAGCGAACCCGTTCATCCTGCTGTTCTTCACCATCGGAATGGCGGTCTATGTGGGCAAGTTCAACGTCAAGGGCTACGGCCTGGGGATGGTCGCCGCCGCAGTCGTCGTCGGTTGCGCGCTGGCGACCTGGGCCTCGACCTACGGGGTGAAGCTCCAGCTCGACAACTTCGCCAAGTCGCTCTTCTACTACCTGTTCATGTATGGATTCGGCCTGCGCGTCGGGCCGTCGTTTTTCAACAGCCTCAAGAAGGACGGCTTGAAGTTCACCATTCTCGCGGTCGTGTGCAGTGTGTTCGGGCTGGTGTTGGTGGTGCTGGGGGCGAAGCTGTTCGGGCTGCCGCCGGGTGCGGCGGGTGGCATTCTGGCCGGCTCGCAAACCATGTCCGCCGCCATTGGCACGGCGGACATGGCGGTGGCCCAGGGCGCCTACAAACTGCCGGCAGGCTCCACCGCCGAATCGGTTTCGGCGATGATTGCCCTCGGCTATGGCGTCACCTACATCTGGGGCACGGTGGGCATCATTCTCATCTGCAAGTATCTCCCGCGCTGGTGGGGCTTGGACGCCAAGCAGGCGGCCAAGGATTACGAAAAGGAACACGGTGTTGCCAATGTGGATGACGCCGGGCTCACCGGCTACCGGCCCGCCGGCCTCCGCGCTTACAAGCTGGAAAACATGGCCGTGGTCGCGCAGACCATTGCACAATTCCGCCAGAAGTATCCGCAATACCGGATCCTCAACGTGGTTCGTGCGGGCGAATCGGTCGGCGCCGATCCGGCACTGGCGTTGCAGGCCGGCGACCTCATCGCGCTCGGCGGAAGGACCGAGGACCTCACCGCGAACATGGGCCTGATCGGTACCGAGGTGGCCGACAGCACGGCGCTGAACATCCCGATCGACCAGGCGGAAATCCTGGTGACGGCCAAGGGCCTGGAGGGCAGGGCGCTCAAGGAGTTCCGCCACGAGGACTTCGCCGGCCAGTTGCAGTTGGTGCGCCTCGAGCGCGGTGGCGTGCCGATTCCGTTAGGTGCCGAGACCGAGCTGCAGCGTTTCGACGTGCTGTTTGTGGCCGGTCTCAAGAGCGCGGTCAACAAACTCGCCGGGCTGGTGGGCAAGGTCGCCCGCCCCAGCACGGCCACCGACCTGTTGACCCTCTCCGTGGGCATGGTGCTGGGCCTGCTCATCGGGCAGATCAACGTGCCGGTCGGCAGCTTCTCGGTCGGTTTGGGCAATGCCGGCGGCCTGTTGCTCTCGGGCATCTTCGTCTCGTCGATTGTTTCGCGGCTGCGCTTCTTCGGCAGCACGCACAACGCGGCACGCAACATCCTCGAAGACCTCGGCCTGATCACCTTCATCGCCATCGTCGGCATCAACGCGGGGTCAACGTTGTTAGCCCAGCTCACCGGCAAAATCGCGCTGTTCATTTTCCTGGCCGGCTTCATCGCCAGCACGCTGCGGCCCATCCTCACCTGGGCGATCGGCTATCACTTCATGAAGATCAACCCGGCCGTGCTCATGGGCGGGGTCGCCGGCGCGCGCTCGCATTCCGGCCCGGCCCGCGAGGCGTCCAAGGAAATCGACAGCAGCGTGCCGTGGGTGGGTTTCCCCGTCGGCTACGCCGTCTCCGGCGTGCTGCTGACCGTCTTCGGCTACTTTGCCATGGTGTTCTCCCAGTAAGCCTAACCTATGATACTCCTTACATCAACAAGAACGATGTCCGCATGACGCCGAATACGTTCGAGGCCATCTCCATGCACGGCAAGGTCGAGGTTGGATCAATATCTTCTACACCGAAGCGAAATACTCGATCGACCTGCCCAATGACCTCGAGCTGCGGCTGGCGCTCCAGTACTCCGACCAGCGCAGCACGGGTGACGATGCGCTGACCGGCAGCGACTTTTCGGCCAACCAGATTGGTTTCAAGGCCGAGGTGCCGGTCGGCCCGGCCCTGTTCACGGCCGCCTACACCCAGACCAGCGGGGATGCCGACATGCGCAGCCCTTGGAGCGGCTATCCCGGCTACACCTCGGTGCAGGTCGAGGACTTCTTTCGGGACGGTGAAGGGGCCTTCATGCTGCGTGCGGCTTACAACTTCCCGTTTCTCGACGGCCTCAGCGCGTACACCCTGTGGGTGCATGGCACCCAGCCTGACCAACCGGGCCAGTATGATCGGGACGAGTATGACTTCAACCTGCAGTGGGCGCCACCCAAGGGGGTGCTCAAAGGGCTCGCACTCCGCTTGCGGTATGCGATGGTGGACCAGCATGGTGGGAATGTTGACGATCTTGACGATTTCCGCGTGATCTGCAACTACGAGATCCCGTTCTAACAAAGCAAGGCGGTCCCACCATGACCTATCTCACCGATGCCCTCAGGGCTCACCAGGAACTCGCGGTCTTCCTAACCCTGGCGATCGGATTCCTCATCGGTCGCGTCAAACTCGGGTCGTTCAGCCTCGGGACGGTGGTGGGCACGCTGCTCGCGGGAGTCCTCATCGGGCAACTGGACATCCAGGTGCCCGTCGTGGTCAAGTATGTCTTCTTTGACCTGTTTCTCTTCACCACTGGCTACAAGGTGGGGCCGCAGTTCTTCCGCAGGCTGAAGGGGGATGCGTTGCCCCAGGTGGCCCTCACCCTCGTGCTCTGCGTCACCTGCCTGCTCGCCGCGTTCTTCGCGGCGAAACTCCTGGGTTATGACATGGGCACGGCGGCCGGTCTGCTGGCCGGAGCGTTCACGGAATCGACGGTCATCGGCACCGCCAGCGATGCCATTGGCCGCCTCTCCCTATCGGCTGCGGACAAGACGAATCTAACCAACCACATCCCGGTGGCCTACGCCGTCACTTACCTGGTCGGCACGGGCTTCATCGTCTGGTTTCTCCCGAACGTGGGGCCGAAGCTGATGCGGGTCAACCTGAAGGAGGAGGCCCGGAAGCTCCAGGCGCAGATCTCGGGCGCGGAACCGGGAGGACACGACACGCTGTCGGCCTATCAGAACCTGGCGGTTCGCGCTTACCGGGTCACCAGTCCGGAGTTGCTCGACCGGAGCGTGGCCGAACTGGAGGCCCGGCCCAGAGCATCCCGCGTCTTCATTTCCCGGATCCGCAGGGATGGCAAGATCCTCGAGCCCGACCCCGCCACGGTCATCCGCGAGGGTGACACCATCGCGGTGCTGACCCGCACCGAACTGCTGATGGCCCGCGGCACGGAGATCGGGCCCGAGGTGGATGACAAGGAACTCCTGGATTTCCCGGTCGAGTTCCTTGACGTGGTGATCACCAACAAGTCGCTCGCCGGCAGATCCCTCACCGAGTTGGCGGGCATGGATTTCGCCCGCGGCGTGTTCTTGAAGAAGCTGACCCGGGCCAGCCAGACGATGCCGTTCTCCCCTGAGACGCAAGTGGAGCGGGGCGACCTGATGACTCTCATCGGTGCCGAGAACGACGTGGAACGGGCCGCCAAGCACCTCGGCTATGCCGACCGCAAGACGGTGATGACCGACATGATCTTCGTCGGGCTCGGCATCTTCCTCGGCGGGCTGGTGGGCTTGCTCACCATCGTGGTCGCCGGCCTGCCGCTCACGCTTACCGCCAGCGGGGGCGCGCTGATCATGGGCTTGGTGTTCGGTTGGCTGCGCTCGGTTCACCCGACCTTCGGCCGGATCCCCGAGCCCGCCATGTGGGTCTTCGACACCGTCGGGTTGACCGTCTTCATGGCCTGCGTGGGACTGGCGGCAGGGCCCAGCTTCTTTTCGGGGTTGCAGAAGTCGGGGCTCAGCCTCGTCTTGGTCGGCCTGGTGGCGGCGATTCTCCCGCACACCGTGGCGATCCTGTTCGGCCGCTTTGTGTTGAAGATGAACCCGCTCATCGTGCTGGGTGCCTGTTCCGGTGCGGGGACCATCACCGCCGCGCTGCGTGCCATCCAGGAAGAGGCGCAGAGCGAACTCCCGGCCGTCGGCTACACCGTGCCCTATGCCGTTGGCAACATCGTGCTGACGGCATGGGGTCCGGTCCTGGTCGCCATGATGTCGTAGTCCGCCACGTGGGCACGGTGATCGTGCCGCTCAGGTCCAAATAACCGTCAACATGTTCGTCGAGCCGTTATGGCAAGATCCACCTTGTCCGGGTGCCGACCAAGGTTTTCACATCAGCCTTCAATACCTCCATGCCTTCAAGTAAGCCCACACCGGCACCTCAGGCGACGGCCACCCCGTCCGGTTCAGCGTCCCATAGGGGCTCGCCCGGTGACGGCTGGTTCCGACCGGTACGCCGCTCAATTACGATGGCCGGGTCGAATCTGATACCTGCGATTCAGTTGTCGCTCAGGGCCGGGGTGGCGGCGGGACTGGCGATCATTGTCGCACGGCTCTTTCAGCTCCAACATCCGCTTTACGCAATGATCTCCGCGGTCATTGTCACAGACCTGGTGGCCGAGCAGACGCGGAAGCTTGCTCTGCCGCGGTTGGCGGGAACGCTGCTTGGCAGCTCCCTAGGTGCCCTGATCAGCACCCTGCTGCCCCCCGGAGTCTGGGCGACCGCCTTCGGTATATTCGCAGCCATGTTCGCAAGCCATCTTCTTTATCTGCAGGACGCCGCGAAGGTGGCCGGATATGTTTGCGGCATCGTTTTGCTTGACCACACTGACTCGTCCTGGTCTTATGCGCTCTTCTGCATGATTGAGACGGCATTGGGAATCGGCGCGGCCATTTGCGTTAGCATCGTCCCCAAACTGATTAAGCCCAAACGACCGGCGGAGTAAGGAGCCTGCTCGATTATGAGAAGAAATTTGACGTTGCCGATTTGCGCCGACCCGTGGGCTACCTGCCTCCACGGCCTGACTGGCACCCTGCCGCTGAGTGTCCGATAAGCCCGACAAAATGCCTGCCGATCCTCTGATTACCCAAACTGTGACACTGCCGATCACCATTGATTTGGGAGCCACCGTGCTGTTCAGCATCACCGGGGCGATGGTGGCCATCCGGCGGCACTACGATTTCGTCGGGGTGTTCGTGCTCGCGCTCGCCTGCGGGTTGGGCGGCGGTTTGTTGCGCGACGGGCTCTTCATCCAGGCCGGGCCGCCGGCGGCGATGCGCGACGGTTCCTACATGCTGGCCGTGCTCGCCGGATGCGCGGTTGCGGTCTTGTTTCACCAGCATGTGGAACGGTGGTCCAAACCGTTCCTCATCTTTGATGCGCTCGGCACCGGAGCCTACGGCGTGGTGGGTGCCGGCAAAGCCTTTGAGGCCGGGCTGGCCATTCCCGCCTGCATTTTCGTGGGCGTGGTGAATGCCGTGGGCAGTGGCCTGATCCGCGATGTGCTGGTGCGCGAGGAACCGCTCATGCTCAAACCCGGCCAGTTCTATGTGATCGCCTCCCTGCTCGGGGTGGCCGGCTTCGGCCTGTTCACCCGCTGCTTCCACCTCCCCCTGGCCATTTCCGCCATCTCCGCGATTGCGATCACGTTCGTGATCCGCCTGCTGGCGATCTCCTTCGACTGGCGAACCAAATCGGTCGTGCCGTCGCCACCCTCCGAGTGAGCGCCCCGCCCCCGGACAACTCAACCTTGAAATCGGCCTTGACGGCCATCGGGAAAACCCCATTCTCCAGCCCTCCATGAAATTCATCACCCTCCCCGCTCTCGCAGTTTTGTCATTGCTCCTCACCACCTGTGGTCCTGGCGTTGAAATGCCGAAAGGCACCAGCAAGGGCTACACCTCCGCCCGCCTCACCCAGCGCGACCCGAATCGTCCGGCCATCTCCAACCCCACCGAGCGCAGCATCCATGGCATGATCCAGGATTCCCTGCGGCGACAGTTCCGCGCCAAGGGGCTGGCTTATGGCACCGGCAGCGCCGACCTGGTCGTCGCCTACCTGGTGATCTATCAGGAACCCGGAATGACGACGAGCTATGAGGATTACTACGGCTACGGCCGCCCGGCGGATGCCATCACCGACCGCGCCCATGACCGCGGCGTCATTGAATCCAAGCGCCCGGATTACTTCCAGCGTGCCGGAATCGTCATCGACCTCATCGACAGCCGGACTAACAAACTCGTGTACCGCAACTTCGCCGCCGGCGACGTGGTCCGCGGCGCCTCGGCCAAGACCCGCACCGCCCGCATCGACGCCGCCGTCGCCCAAGTCCTCGCCGGGTTCTTCCGCTGACCCAAGCCAGCCATCCAAATTCGCAACCAAGAACATGGCTGCCTTCTTCATCTCGATTTCTTCCCCTTAGGATTTCATGTTAGGATTTAGTGCTGCAAGCCATCCCTCATCATCATGATCAAACCCACACTCATCCAACAATTCCGCGTCGAGCCCGGCACGAAGGTGAATCTCAAACAGTACGTGACCGACTGGACGGCAACCGACAATGCGCAGGAACTGGGCAAGGACGTCATCAAGGAGCGGGCCCGCGAGATTCTCGAGGAGAACCGCAAGGAACTCGCCACAGCCCAGGAACTGCTCTACGCCAGCGACACCCACTCGGTGCTGCTGATTTTCCAGGCGATGGATGCCGCGGGCAAGGACGGCACCATCCGCCACGTCATGTCCGGCGTCAATCCGCAGGGTTGCCAGGTGTACAGTTTCAAGAAACCCTCCGCCGAGGAACTCGATCACAATTTCCTGTGGCGCTATATGAAGGCCTTGCCCGAGCGCGGTCGCATCGGCATCTTCAACCGTTCGTACTATGAGGATGTGCTCGTCGTCAAGGTCCATCCGGAATGGCTCGGGCCCGGCCAACCCGCGAATCCGGACGACAAGTTCTGGGAGCAGCGTTACGAGGACATCAACAACTTCGAGAAACACCTCTCGCGCAACGGCACGCTGGTGCTCAAGTTTTTTCTGCATGTGTCGAAAGGCGAGCAGAAGCGCCGCTTCCTCGAGCGCCTCAACAATCCGGACAAACACTGGAAATTCTCCGAGTCCGACATGGCGGAACGCGAACACTGGAAGGACTATCAGAAAGCGTTTGAGGACGCCCTCTGCGCCACCAGCACCAAGCGCGCGCCGTGGTATGTCATTCCCGCCGACCGCAAGTATGTCGCCCGCGCCCTGGTGGCGGACATCGCGACCACGGCCATTCAGGATCTGGGGCTTGAATACCCGAAGGTCGCTGCGGAAAAGCTGGCCAGACTGGAGGCCGCCCGGGCCCAACTGGAGAATAAGCCGAACGACGACAAAGCCGGGGCGTGACCCGCAAGACGATCATTTTCGCATCAGGGATGGCGAATCGAGGTCTCGGGCTCGGTCAACTGGTTGAACTGTTCGCAGCCAGGCTCGCAAAGCGGTGAAACTCTGAAGCGCCGGGCGGCGCACATCCGCAACGCCGGGCGGCACTTGGGGTGAGCAAAACTAACAAAAATCTTCATCATCATGCGCTTCCCCATCCTGGCCGTTGCCGTGCTCGTCGCCCTCACGGTGCTCATGCATGCGATCGGTCTTTCCGTGGTGTTGCGGACGCTGATGAAATCGCACGCCGCGCGGCCCACGCAAACCTGGCCCATCGCCTGGCTGCTCATCCGCGTGGCGTGGTGGCTGATCCTGATTCACGGCGCCGAGATCACGCTGTGGGCGTTCGCCTATTTGTGGGCCGGCTGCCTGCCCGATGCCGAGTCGGCGTTCTACTTTTCCGGAGTCACTTACACGACGATCGGTTATGGCGACCTGGTGCTGGTGAAACCGTGGCGGATCCTTGGCCCGGTCGAGGGCTTGACCGGCATTCTGATGTGCGGCTTGTCCGCCGGCCTGTTCTTTGCCGTGGTCAGCGGGATTTACACGACACGGGTGGAAGCGAAGCGCAAATGAACCTTGCGTTGAAATCTCCCAACCCTGTTGTTAACATGACATTTCAAACCTCATGCAAAAGAACCGGATCCAAAACTTCCTCAACGCCTGGAAATTCCCCCGTTGGCGCTGGGCGCTGGTGGTGGCGGTACTGTCGGACGCGCTGGGCTTTGGCGTGGCGTTCTGGCCGCCGTTGCTGTGGCTGTTGGATGGGGTCACCGCCGTGGTGCTATTCGCGGTGTTGGGTTTCCGCTGGCCGCTGCTGCCGGCCCTGGCCGTGGAAGCGGTGCCGGGCTTGGAGTTGTTTCCGGCCTGGACCCTGGCCGTGGCGGCTTTGGCCAGCACGGAAACCCGCCAGTTGCCTCACGCCACAGCAGCCGATGGGAAGGACGTCCCCTCACTTCAACACTATCACAAACAACGATAACCCCATGATATTCCCGTTCGTCTTCTTCCTACCCCTGACCATGAACACCAACCCCAAATCGACCATGACTACCAAGACCATGGCCGCCGCAGCCATGCTGCTGTCCGCCATTCCGGCCACCGCCGGAACCACCGTGCCATCACTCACCAACCCCCAACCGGTTGCCACCACCGCTGCGGCCTGGCATTGGCGTGTCGGGCTTGATGCCTGGCTTCAGGCGCTGGAAGGAGATGTCACCGTCCGTGGCCGCAATGCGGACGTGGATCTCGGGATGAACGATGTCCTTGACAACCTGGACTTTGCCGCGATGGGCGTGGTGGAAGTCGGCTGTGGCCGGTGGAGTTTCCTCGCGGACCTCAACTACGCCGAACTCAGCGGCAGCACATCCACCCGGCTCACCTATAACACCCTCGACCTCAGCCAGTTCATCGGTAATTTCGTCGTGGCATACAACGTCCTGGAAAACGAGGCCACGCACTTGGACGTCTATGCCGGCGCACGCGTCAACTCGCTGGACATGGACCTGAACATCGACCTCCACGGCCCCAGCGGCAGGACCCGTGATTTCAGTGCCTCCGGCAGTGAAACCTGGGTGGATCCCATCATCGGTGTTCGCGTCCAACAGGAACTCTCGAACAAGATCTTCTTCCGGGCGGCGGGCGATGTCGGCGGCTTCGGGGTGTCCTCCGACTTCACCTGGCAGGCCCTGGCCCTGTTCGGCTACCGCGTCTGTGAGGGCGGCGCCGTGATGCTCGGTTACCGCGGCATCGGCACGGACTACGAAAATGGGGATTTTGGCTACAACTGCACCAACCATGGTCCGATGCTCGGCTTTGAATACAAATTCTGATGGCTACGAGTCGCCTGATCCATGATGGTCTCGGCCATCTCCGTGGCGGGTGCCATTTTCCTGATCTTGGAACTGGACCGGCCGTTTGGCGGCCTCATCCAGATCTCCAGCGAGCCGCTGCGGAAGGTGTTGAG
The DNA here is from genome assembly GCA_026397725.1 of Verrucomicrobiota bacterium. Taxonomy (GTDB): domain Bacteria; phylum Verrucomicrobiota; class Verrucomicrobiia; order Verrucomicrobiales; family Akkermansiaceae; genus Luteolibacter. The sequence goes on from JAPLUI010000238.1 coordinate 23,175, forward strand.
CAACCTTGGACAATGGGGTTTTTGAGAATCCAGACACACGGCTCCATCCCGGTGATCCTTTTCAGGCCACGCTCCTTTTCCTACCACAAGTTCCTCCAGCATCCAACCGAATCCACTAACAACAACAGCACCATAACACCCCACCCCGATATGAAACACCACCATTGCATCATCTGCGGCATCGCCGCGCTCACGATCACCGGCCTCACCAGTTGCCAGGAGTTCGACGCCAAACCCGCGGCCAACGCCGGCTTCGCCAAATCCACCGCCTCCACCCCGACCCGGGCGGAGTTCCTCCAACGAGTCTGGGTCGCCAAGGAATACCGGGGCAAACCGGTGAAGGACCACTTCTCCTCCGTCTATGTCGCCCCCGTGGACACTCACCACATGCTCAAGCAGAGTTGGTGGCAGCAGCAGACCGGTGCACGCAAGGCCGAGTTGGCCAGCGACACCGCAAGCTTCGCCAAGCGGATGCGCAGCCAGTTCCAACGAACGATCACCAGCTACCCCGGCGACAGCCTGAAATCCGCCAGCGGCCCGGGTCCGGGCGTGTTGGTCATCGAGCTGGCCTTGGTGGAACTGGTGCCCTCCAACGCCTATTGGAACGCGGGTGCCACCGCCGCGGGCTTCGTCGTCCCCGGGGCCGGGGTGCTCTCTGTCGCCGGTGCCGGCAGCATCGCCATCGAGGGTCGCCTCCGCGACGGCAGCACCAACCAGGTGTTCGCCAACTTCAAGGACCGGCGCAAGGACAAGACCGCTCCGGTTAACCTCGGCAGCTACACCTGGTATCATGGTGCCGAAGGCAACATCAGCAACTGGGCTGCGGAATTCGCCGAATTGCTCAACTCCCCGCCGAGCCATGTGGTCAAACGCCCGAGCCCGGTGACGCTCAACCCCTGGTAAGCCCGTCGCAGGATCAAACCACAACCAAACCACAACGATGAAAATGACCCCGAATCCGCTTGCCGTGCTGGTCGCCGCAGAAGGCAGGAAGCCGAGCCTGGGCGTCAGCACCAAAGGACGCATCGTCGGCACTCTCACCAAGATCGACCCCAAGAGTCGCAAGGTCACGCTGCAATTCAGTGATGGCGCCACCGAGGCTTTCAAGGTGCGTGACGACATCGACCTGGCCAAGCGCAAGGCGGGTGAGAAGGTGGTCATCCAGTTGACAGAAGCCATGGCCATCAAAATGGAGAAACCGTGAGGCGTTGCGTCTGCGCGTCGTGCTGCCGGTCATGCAGGAGGGCAGTTCGGCGCGCCGGTGCTGCGAATGGGAATCGTCGCCAGTCTTGTTGCCGAACCGGTTCTGATCTGATTCAAGGCGGGCGGCGGTTTGACCATTGCGGTCGCTCTGCTTTCGAGCCTGCCTGGATTGCATGTTCTTAAGAACCTTTCTTTTTATAGATCGCATAACCACCGTTATAGTCATTCGCGTACTTCCCATTTTCATCCCGCTCACCGAGCTGGCTTCCTGGCTTGCCGGTGAGAACGCCACCCTGCTCTTCATCCTGAGCGCCATCGCCATCATTCCGGCGTCGCTCTATATCGAGATGTCCACCGACCGGCTGTCGGCTTATGTGGGACCGACCATCGGCGGCCTGCCGAACTGCTCTATCTGTTGTTCACGCTCTTCCTGATCCTCATCGCCGTGATTCTCGTGCTCACCTAAGACACCAGACTGCAGTGCGACCGGCAGTGGTGCGGGACGGCCGCAACGGATGGCTTCGATAGCGGATCGTGGATGGTGGATGGAAGATGGGTGGAGTCGTCCAGGCCGATCTCGGTTTGTAGCGGCGGTCTGTGACCGTCGCTGGCTGCCGTGCCACGGGCTTGATAGTCGGGGCGCAACCAGCGGATGAGGCCGCGCTTTTCTTCCGCCGCACGTTCGTGGTTGAGCGCGACGAGGCGGCTGAGAAGTTGCTGTTCGAGGGATGTGGCGTCCAGAGGGGCACGGGCAGCCTGCCCGTGCGCAGAAAAAGTAGGCGCACGCGGGCAGCACCCTTGGTACTGCTCCAATGCCAAATGAATGAAGGTCAATCCGAAATCTCATAGACGAGAGTGACGTTGTCTTCTGCCGTGACATCCTCCGGCTCAATGTCAACGTCACAGTCCGCCACTAAGCCTGGACCATTGCAGACCATCCCCGCCTCACGGTTGTGAATGCGAACCTCAACCCATCCGTAGTCGATTTGCTGGAGTTTTCCGAGACTCATCCCTGCGGCCGACGCCAGAACCTCGGCGTTGCTCTTGGCGATGCGCACCGCCTCCATCAGGACGCGCTGGCGCAGCGCGTCGCTGTCTTTGACGGAAAAGACCAGACTGATCTCCGCTCCGCTATGGCCCCGCGCAATGTGGCGGAGTGTCCGGTTGAGAAGTTCCTTGTCCACGGGCAGTTCAATCCTCATGTTGTGCGATGCGCGGTAACCGACGAACATGTGCCGCCCATCCTTGTATTGGGTATCGACGCGAACACTGAAGTCACTCGTTTTCAGGTCAGCCCGGTCAAGACCAGCCGCCGTCATGCTTGCACGCAGGTCCTCGGCACGCGCGTTCAGATTTTGCAGGCATTCTGCGTAGTCACCGGCCTTGGTTTCGACCTCGAAGGATAGCGTGACAAGATCGGGCTCAACACTGACTCGCCCTTTGCCCTGAACCTTTAGCAGTCTCATTTGATTTGATTTTCCGTAAATTTCCAAAGATGCGCCGCGCCCAGTGCGCGGCTGATAGTTTGGCCGAGCGGACAATCCCGAACTGAGGCGGTGTTGTCGAGCGAATTCCTGCCGACAAAAAGAAATTCGCAGGACTGGCAGGGAACCGGGTCGTCGTCTGGCAACCAGTCCGCACCGTCGCCGTGGAGATAAATAACAAAAGGCATCAGCTCAGCGACATCGATCTCGACAACCCGTCGCCGCCACTCACGCCCTGCCATTGCGCCCTTTGTGTCGTGGCGACTCGTCTTCATGCTCTTCTCTTGTGTCTTGCAGTCTTGCGCCTTGTGTCTGTTCACGCGATATGCCCGAGCGCCCTGAGGGTGTCGAGGATGGCGGTGATTCGCGTGCTGCGCTTCTGCGACTTGCGGCCGAAACAGGCGGCGAGGCGTTAGGCGAGTTCAGCCGAGTCGGCTGCGGGGTCATGGCCGATGGTTGGCAACAGCTTGCGGATGGCCGCCACTTGCGCAGGCAGTTCGGCAGGCCAGTCGGGAAGAGATGGTGGATGGTGGATTGCAGATGGCTAGAGTCATCGGGCAGGGCGATTTCGGTTGGTAGCGGCGGTCTGTGACCGTCGCTGGCTGCCGCGCGGGGGGCTTGATAGTCGGGACGCAACCAGCGGATCAGGCCGCGCCTTTCTTCCGCCGCAGTTACTACTCAGGGATGGCAGAATCATTTATGGCAGAATCATTTCAGAATTGGAAAAAGTCATTGGTTCAACCCCTGTCTGTGCGCATCCGCACGCAGACAGGCCGACCAGTGATGAATCCCCCTCAAGACTCTTGAAAAATGATTCTGCCATGAATTCTTTGGAACCTGAGTAGTAACCCGCCGCACGTTCGTGGTTGAGCGCGACGAGGCGGCTGAGAAGTTGCTGTTCGAGCGCTTGTACCGGTCGGTGACCGTCGCTGACTGCCATCGGCGGCTCCGCATCTCCACCTTCGCTGCAAGCTTGCGACGGTCGCAGACCGCCGCTACAAGCCAGCTCATTAGCAGCGGCGTGCACAGAGACGCCGCTACAATTCAAGGATCTATGATTATCGATTTATGACTCTTGATTCTTGAAGTGAGCTTGAAAATGAGCGTTCGCACCAAGCAAGCTCACTTCAGCAATCATAAATCAAGAATCATAAATCGTAAATCAATCCGGAGCCGGCGGGAAGTTCGCAAACTTACCTAACATTCACAAATTCACGTTTTCATGGACTCCAGTCCTGCCGCCGGGTCATGGGAGGGTCATTGGGGTTGAAATTGTCGAGCGGTTGCCGGCCGGCAGAGACGTCTTGTTCGGGTTTTATTGTATCGCACGTCCCGCGCATCCAACCACCCGAAACCCGCCTCATCGTGTGCATGCTTATGGTACCTTTGCGCCCAGGCTCCCACTCGTGAATTCTGATGGTCAGGGTCTGTGAGTTTCGGTCCAAGATGAAATCTTTCGATGGCCAGCAACCGTCACACCCGACAAAAAGAAAATCGTTCCATTTGCCCTTGTTCTCCGCGTAGTCCTTTCGTGCGGATCTCACCCTCTGCCGAAAACTTTTCTCGCTCTCCTCATGGTAGGCAAACTTCGGAAGCGCGATTGTGTAGTTCTCAATCGAAGCGGTTTCTATGTTCTTATCGATTCGACTCAGCACCGCTTCGAAGACCTCGGGGTCCGCGGATTTTGCTGGAACGGGAAGCACCTGAGTAAGCTTGTGTGAGGCAGAATACGTCGTGCAACCTACACGTGACAGGATAGCAAAGGCAGTGAAGATATGCTTCATATCTTATCCGAACGTCGAGCCCTGCCGCCGGGCGAAAACGTAGTGGTTGAGGTGAAACTGTGGAGCTAATGCCGGTCGGCAGCGGCGATTTGTTCGCTGTTCTTGGCAAGTGGAATACGGCCATAAAGGTCGCTGTATCCAACCACTGGCTCGTAGGGCCATAGCTCGGGATCACGCCACCCCATATCTGGTAAAAGGTCGTCGGGACCTGGAGGCGCAAGGTCGGCTAATCGGGTCTCGATATCGTCAATCGGACCTCTGATGTTTAGGAATACAGATGGCTGAATCAAAAGGTCATCGGTAGAGTCTATATGGATGTGGTCATCGGGGTCACCCGCATGACGTCTGACCAGCTTGCGGAAAGCGTTGGTCAAAAGCTTGAATCCGACATTGGTCCCACCCACGATTAGTTCCATGTTGAATCGTCCATTCTGATGAACCAGGCGCTCATGCATCACTACGAAGTCGCGCGTAACTTGTTGGGCCATAGCCAGGATCAAAATGTCCATTCCTCCCCGTTCATCTGCAGGTATTCTAATTGTGTCTCTGTGCGATGTTAGCAATCTCGCGAATTCCGAATACTGTGCTGGCGAACCGAAGACCCAGACGTCTGTATTCGTCGCGTAGTAGTTGGGCATGTCGAAAGTCATCGACCTGCGGATGAATACGGGCATTTTCATTTCTTCAGCGAACAGGTATTCAACGACGGGTCGTGATTGATCGCGACGCGTCGTCTTACGTTGCGAAAAGTGGCCTGCACGGGGGAAGGTTGCACGGTTTCGAGCCCCGACGCAAGGAATATTTGCGACGGGGAAGCGTTTTCTTCCGGAATTTCAGCATCACGCTTTTGGGTAGGCGCCGGAGGCTCGAAGCTGGCTAGCCGGCGTGGCCCTGCGAACAGAACCATGCCGGGACCGGTCCGGTGCGGAATGGGTATGCGTGCGTTACAGGGGCTTGGGGAGGGATCATCTCCGTTAGTGCCGCCGATCAGGCCTCACACGGGCATCTCATTGGCTGGTGGACAAGAATGTCCACCCTCCATATTTCAGGAATCAAGCGGGCTGCGGACGCTGAGGCCGGGTTGATTGAGGACGTGGAGGTAAATCTGGGTGGTGTTGACGTGGGTGTGACCGAGCAGCTCTTGTGACGTCCGCAGGTCGTAGTGATTTTCAAGTAGCCGCGTGGCAAGGCCGTGGCGCATGCAATGGCTGGTGGCGGGTTTGGGGATGGCCGCCTTGCGGACGGCGAGCTTGAATTGGCGCTGCACGGATGCCTGATGGAAGTGGTGGCGGGCGCTTCTTCCGGTGCGGTGATGGGGGCAGAGGGTGGGCATCAGCGTGCGGGCCTGGTCGGCCAGTCCCTGCCAATCGAAGGCGGCGACCCAGGGGAGGCCGGGAATCTCGTGTGCCAGAATCTGCACGACCCGTCCGACAAGTCCGACAAGTCCGACAAGTCCGACGCGTCAATGGCCTGCCTGAACTGCCGGTCGGCAAGGTGGGTGGAGCGGCCCAGGGCGTCGAAGAAGGCAGTGGTGGTGTCGGCGGTTGGAAGGAGATTGCTGAGTGCTGAGTGTTGATTTTTGAGGTTTGAATGGAAGATGAAGAATTCGCCTTTCAGTCACTTCCAAAATCAAAACTTAACAATCATCATTCATCAATCCATTTGGCGGGTTGATCCAGGCTTCGGCCCAGCAGACGTAGTAGTCGCGGGTGGTGGGGCGGATGGCGAGGGTAGCAAGGCGGTTGAGGAAGTTCAACCAGGCGGGAGTCGCGGCGGAACCGGCGGGTGGGGGTGGTGCTGGCTTGAACCTAAAGATACAATAGCCGTTCTAATGAACAGCACTAGAGAATAGTTTGAAAATTTTCGAAAAGCAACAGCGGGAGACGCCAGCCGTGGCAGTTGTTCCGGTGGGGTGAGTCGATGTTCGGGGAGGATACTTTGCAGCGACAAAGCGGGGCGGTGAGCCTTTCAAGTTCTCTGCGGGTGCCCGGCACTCGCGCCGACTGGCCCGACGAAAGGTTGATTGAAACGCGACGGTTGCCGCCGGAAGCAGCAACCACGCCGCGCCTATCTCGGCTTCCGCGCCGGCGGGTTTGGTCTTGGCAAAGGCCCGCAGCCGGGGACAGGCGGCGAGGCGGCGCTCGTATAAAGATCCGCCGGGTCTCCCTGGGCGTAGGTCCACAGTGCCTGATCCCGGCGGAAAATGAGTTGGCACTTGTCGGCATGTTCGATATACATCAACTTGTTCTTGTCCGGAGTTCCCACCGTAATCCACGTCCCGTCGCTCAAGCGATAGACCAAGATGTGGATGCCACTGCCGTCATCGTGATTTATGGAAATGCGATTGGCACCGCTGGAACCAGGCGGCAATGTTCGCGCATGGCGAGGCAATTTGTGCAAATCGCTCCCGGAACATCCGTTGAAAGGATCGTGCGGAACTGGTGCCCTGACCTCCAGATCTCTTGACATAGGGGGATTTTTCATTTCGTAGGGCGGGCGGGGTGAGGTGAGGACGGCGATTTGAAAAAGCGTATGAAACGGGCGGTTTGAAAAGGGCATGGTGTTAGGGGTCGTCTGCTTCAAGAACTTCA